>JAPLQK010000096.1 GCA_026399735.1 Pseudomonadota bacterium | reverse complement strand
TTCCACAGCTTTTCCAGACCTTCGCCTTTGGTGCGTGCATCCCATGCTTCATACACATGGGTCGGGATTTCGAACGGAGGATAATTCCAGCCGATGTGCGCGCGGGTTGCAGCTACTTCAGCGTCGCCCAGTGCTGCGCCGTGCACGTCGTGCGTGCCTTCCTTGTTAGGAGAGCCGGCACCAATAACCGTCTTGCAGCAAATCAGCGTTGGTTTGTCGGTAACAGCGTGACCTGCGCGAATTGCAGCGTCGATTGCCTCAGGATCATGGCCCTGAACATCCGCAACCACGTGCCAGCCATAAGCTTCAAAACGTTTTGCGGTGTCATCAGTGAACCAGCCGTTGGTGTGACCGTCGATGGAGATTTCATTGTCATCCCAGAATGCAGTCAGCTTGCCCAAACCCCAGGTACCCGCCAGCGCACACGCTTCATGCGAAATACCTTCCATCATGCAGCCATCGCCCATGAACACGTAGGTGTTATGGTTGACGATTTCATGATCCGGCTTGTTAAATTCTGCAGCCAGCAATTTCTCTGCCATCGCCATACCGACGGCATTGGTGATGCCCTGACCGAGCGGGCCGCCGGTGGTTTCCACGCCAGCGGTGTAACCATATTCAGGATGACCCGGTGTCTTGGAATGCATCTGGCGGAAGCGCTTTAATTCTTCGATCGGCAGGTCGTAACCTGACAGATGCAGCAATGCGTAAACCAACATCGAACCATGTCCGTTGGACATCATGAAACGATCGCGACCGGGCCACTTAGGGTTAGCCGGATTGTGACGCAAATGACGATTCCACAATACGTCAGCGATTTCTGCCATGCCCATCGGCGCACCCGGATGGCCGGAGTTCGCTTTTTGAACGGCGTCCACTGCCAGCATGCGAATTGCGCCGGTGATGTCGTTATACTTTGGTGGGGTAATGCTACGATTTGCTGTCATGTACTGACTCCTCCGAAACATCCCAAAGGGATGGGTTTATGTTTAACGCCTAATTTTTTCAATTGGTAGGATTATGCCGCACACCCCGCAATACATCAATAAGATTGCGGTTTAATGTCAAGGCATTCCGTTGATAATGCGCCGTCTATCCCTGTTTAAGACTCATACTCACCGCTTTTTTTGGCAAATTTTATGCCCAACTGTTTAAGCTTGCGATACAGGTGAGTGCGTTCCAATCCTATTTTTTCTGCCACACGCGACACATTGCCCGCTTCCATCTGTAAATGGTAGTCAAAATAAATGGCATCAAAATGCTCGCGTGCTTCGCGTAACGGCAAATCCAACGGAAGTGAAAAATTCCTGGTTGCGCCAGCAATTTCAACCACCAGGTTTTGCGCCGTATCTGCAACGACAGCGCTCAGCGGCGGTCTTACCGCACCTTCCTTGATTGCGCGGGCGACAGTAACCAGTAATTTTTGCATGGAAATCGGCTTTTCCAGAAAATCCACTGCACCGATACGCGTCGCCTCAACAGCCGTTTCTATCGTGCCGTGACCTGACATCATCACCACAGGCATGGTCAGCAAATCCTGTTCGACCCATTCCTTTAACAGCGCCACGCCATCGGTATCAGGCATCCAGATATCCAGCAACACCAGATCGGGTTCATGTTCGTGCCGGTAGGCGCGAGCCTGTTCGGCATTTTCGGCAAGCTGAACCTGATAGCCCTCATCAAACAAAATCTCCGCCAGCAATTCACGTATGCCGACCTCATCATCCACGACCAGAATCTGTTTACTCATACTTGTGTTTCCTCCGTCAGCGGCAGGCTGATATTGACGCACGCGCCACCATTTGCATGGTTTTCAACGCTAATCCGGCCGCCGTGTTCCTCGATAATTTTTTTCACAATCGCCAAGCCCAAACCGGTACCTTTGGTTTTAGTTGTCATATACGGTTCAAACACCCGCGATAACGCATTTTCGGAAAATCCGGCACCATTATCGAGCACATGCAAATGAATTCCCCCCTGCGCCATTTCGCTGCTCAGGGTTATCCGGCCGCCGGTCACATCATGCAAAGCATCTTGCGCGTTCTGCAGCAAGTTGTGCAATACCTGTCGCAGACGAGTGGCATCCCCGTTGATTTCGGAACGCTCCGATTTCAGGCTCAACGTGATCGGCACCGCATTTGCTTCGTACAATCCCAGCACTTCTTTTATCAGCCTGTGCACATCCAGCCGGGTCAATTTCAACACCGGGCCGCGTGCATAGTCGGCAAAATCGCTTACCATGTTTTTCATTGCGCCTACCTGGCTGACGATGGTTTGCGTGGCGCGTTGCAACAATCTCGCATCGGCTTCATCCAGCTTGCCGCTTAATTTGTATTGCAGGCGCTCTGCGGACAACTGAATCGGTGTGAGGGGATTCCTGATTTCATGTGCCAAACGGCGAGCCACCTCTCCCCAGGCCGCCACACGTTCCGCCTGCAGCAAATGACTGATGTCATCGAAGACCACGACATAACCCGCTTCTGCGCCATGTGGCAGACTCGTTCCGCGCATCAATAAAATTTGCGTCCCGTTCCGGCTGAGCCGCTCAATCTGGCGCTGCCACTCACCATTTTGTGCAAAGCCTGCCGTGATGGTCTGACAGAACGAATTTAACAGGCTGTATTTTTCGGCAATCTGCTGCAAGGGCATGCGTTGCAACTCCTGCAACGGCGCGCCCAAGATTTGTGCAGCGCTGGTGTTCACCGAGCGCAAGCGAAACTCATCATCGAGCGCGATGACCCCTGATGACAGATGCGTCAGCACACTTTCCAGATAGAGCTTGGCACTTTCAACCTCACGTTGTTGCTGCTCACTGGCACGCCTTGCATCCGCCAACTGACGGGTCATTTGATTGAACAAACCGGTCAATGCACCCAACTCGTCGCTGCTGCGGATCGGATGCTGACCGGTAAAATCGCCTTGCGCGACGGCGCGCGTACCTTCAGCCAGCGCTTCGAGCGATGAACCTAATCTCTCACTGATGAAAAACGCGGCCGATATCGCCGTCAGCAACACCACCAGCAAAGACAGCGTCAGCGTGATGCCATACAAACGCTTCAAGCCTAACCTGGACAAGGTCAGCTCATGATAATCACGGTAAACCGATTGCACCGTTTCCGCATCGGCTTCAATTTGCTTCGGCACGGCCTGAGAAAACTGCAGAATGTAACCCGACTTTGAGTAACTGTTGGTTCCTACCCGCGCCATCACGCGCAAGCTCATCGCCTTGTCCGGCGTAGACTCAATGGCCGAATATTGACTTTGTTCGCGTACCTGCTGCATCAATTTTTCACTCGGAATATCAGGCAACAAGGCCTTATCGCTGGCGGCAAAGGCCATCACCTTGCCATCGAAATCAAGTACGGCGGCCTCTTGTGCCGCACCTTCATCAACCAGCTGGATCAACGTATTTTGAAACTGGGCAGGATTTTTTTCCGACAGCATCAGAGCGATGAATTGGGTTTTCTTCGACAACTCCTTCAAACTATTGTCCAGTCCGCTACGGCCCAGATTAAGTCCGCCTTCCAGCGCCTTTTCGACGCGCACATCAAACCACGACTCAATGCTCTTGGACAAAAAATTGACAGACACGGTATAGACCAGAATGCCCGGCACGACCGCAATCAACGTAAAAAACAACACCAGACGCAAGGTCAGCTTCGCACCAAAAACCTTATTTTTCAACTTCTCGCGCAAGCGCCATATCTGATAACCCACCAGACCCAGCAAACCTGCGGCCAGCAGCCCCATCAATCCGAGCAAACCATAATGATTCATGGAAAACACTTCCGTGTTTACGCTGCTGCTTGACAGCAAATACAACAGGGCTGCACCGGCAATTACGCTCAAGATGATCAGGTATTTCACCGCTACTCCGTCTTTCCTGCGCTGCGTATTTCTGCCGGACGTATCACCCAGCGATACCAGCCCGAATCAAAATCCCAGTCCTTGCTGGTCAACACATTCACCTGCATCAATTTGGGCAGCTGTTTGGTGTCCAGACGCAGTCGGACGGCGGCAACATAGCTGCCATCCTTTTTCATCGCATCAGAGGGAATATAGTCTGAAATTTGCCGGTCCAGAGTACGCATCATTTCTTCAAGACTGACAAAATTCTGAAACAGCGATCCTCGCGAAATTCGATACTGGCGGGTGAGCACGTTATAGGATAATTTGACCGAATGCTCACTTTGAAACACCTCGTCATCCAGCCAATACCAGCGTGAACGCGTCAGTGAAAATTCGCCGACAAAATACAGCGGCACACCCAGCGACAATGCCTGTTGCACCACATAATTCAAATGAACATCGAAATCTGCCGCAAGCTGATAGCCGTCTTCAGACAGCCGAATCTCCGCCTTATTTACATCAATGCCGTCCGCATACGCCGCCGTGGCGAATAGCCCCAGCGCGATGAACAGCAGTGCATTAAACAGTTTTTTGCAATAATGCATAGAAAAACCCGTCATGCTGATCGTTCGGCAACAAAACACCGTCAGGCAAATCGATTGTCAGTTGTTTCGCCCCCGGGTTCCACGCCAGAAACTTGTCTATAACATCTTGATTTTCCTGTTTAAATACAGAGCAGGTCGCATAAAGGAAAAGTCCGTCTTGCGCCAGAAGCGGCCACAAGGATTCCAGAATGTCCGACTGCTGTGCAGCAAACGAGGCGAGGTCTTTTTTACGGCGCAGCCATTTGATATCGGGATGGCGGCGCACAACACCTGTGGCGGAGCAGGGCACATCGGCCAGAATGCGCTCGAACAGTTTGCCATCCCACCACGCTGCCGGGTTGGCGGCATCTCCTGTCAAAAGCGTGGCGTTCAACGCCAGTCTTTGTAAATTTTCTGCAACGCGCTGCAAGCGTTTATCGTCTTTATCCAGCGCCACCATCTCAACATCGGCCAGTTCCAGAATATGCGCAGTTTTGCCGCCGGGAGCGGCGCATGCATCCAATACGCGCATACCGCTCGCCACATCCAGCAGGCGCGCCGCATACTGCGCTCCGGCATCCTGCACCGATACGAATCCCTCAAAAAAGCCCGGCAATTTGTCCACCGGTACCGGCTTGTCAAGTTGCAGTGCATCGGGTGCAATAAGACGGGCGGGTATATCCTGTTCAATCAATCTCGCCAGATAGTCCTGTGTGGTGCCGCGCCGCTGATTGACACGCAACGTCATCGGCGGATGTCCGTTACCCGCTTTGAGCATTGCATCCGCCTGATCACCGTACTGCGCCCTTAGTTCATCTATCCACCATTGAGGATGACTGTACTGTCCTTCCGCTTTAAGCGCAGCTTGCGCCAGCAAATCGGCCTGATTTCGCAGGAAATTGCGCAATATTGCATTCACCAGCCCCCTGATTTTCGGATTTAATATGTCAGCCGAACGCACCGCATGATCGACCACCGCATGCTGCGCCGCCCGACTGTATTGCAGTTGATAAAGGGACACCAGCAACAAATACGTAATGCGGTGATCCGTCATGTGCTTATGCAACAGCAAATCGAGTACCGCGTTTAATTGTCCGTAAAAACGTAAGGTGCCATAACTCAAATCCTGCAGCGCTGCGCGCTGCGCGGGTGTCCAGACCGATTTTCTGCGCAGCGATTCATCCAGCACCTGATTGAGATTGCGCCCGTCCTCCATCACCTGCTGGACGATCTGGGTTGCTGCGAGTTGAATATTATGCATTTAAAGAACCTGAAAATTATCGCCGAGATGAACCGGCATCGCCTGCAAAAATTGTGCAGCGGGTTGAGCTTTACCGCCGGGGCGTTGTAATACTTGCAATATAAGCGCATCTTTGCCGCAGGCGACCGTAATGCCCAGTTTATCTGCAGCCAGCACCTGGCCTGGCTTACCGTTCAGCGATGGACAAACATCGGCCTGCCAAACCTTCAACACAACGTCGTTAAATCTGGCCTGAGATACCGGGAACGGATTGTACGCCCGTACCGCCCGTGCAATCTGCGCCGCATCTTGTCGCCAGTCGATTACAGCCTCGCCTTTAAGCAGCTTGGCGGCATAACAAGCCTCGTCGTTATTCTGCACGATCGGTTCTAACCGGCCTTCTTCCAACCAACGCAGTGCTTCAATAATGCTAGCGCTACCCATTTCCGCCAGTGTGTCATGCAAAGTCTGCGCATTATCGTCGGGCGAAATCGGGCAACGCTTACGCAACAACATATCGCCGGTATCCAGCCCCACATCCATCTGCATGATGGTGATGCCGGTTTCGCTGTCCCCCGCCAGAATTGCACGTTGTATCGGCGCAGCACCGCGCCAGCGAGGCAGCAAGGACGCGTGAATATTCAGGCAACCGTAACGCGGCAATTCCAGAACCGCTTTTGGCAGAATCAGTCCGTAGGCCGCCACCACCATCACATCCGCTTCGAGGAGGGCGATCTCATGCTGAGCCGGCTCAGTCTTCAAACTGTCCGGTTGCAAAACGGCTATCCCGTGCTGCAAGGCGAGTTGTTTCACCGGACTGGCGGTCAGTTGCATGCCGCGCCCTGAAGGACGATCCGGTTGAGTCAACACGGCTACGACCTGATGTTCCCTGAGCAACGCACTCAGCGCGCTGGCCGCAAAGTGCGGTGTACCGGCAAAAATTACTTTCACTAAATTACCCTAAAATCACTTATTAATCAATTAATTACAAAATAAAAATAACATAATCCTACAGCGCCTCGCGCCGGCGTTTTTTCAGCTTGGCGCGCAGCCGCGTTTGCTTGAGTTGCGACAGATATTCAACGAAAACGCGACCGCGTAAGTGATCCATCTCGTGCTGAATACAGACGGCCAGAAAGCCATCTGCTTCCAGCGTAAAAGTCTCGCCCTTCTGATTGAGCGCCCGCACAGTCACTTTGTCAGCCCGGCGCACATTTTCATAAATGCCCGGCACTGACAGGCAGCCCTCCTCACCTTCCTGTTCTCCGCTGATGGACAGAATTTCCGGGTTGATAAACACCCGCAACTCATCATGAGTCTCTGAGACATCGATAACGATGATCTGCTCATGCACATCGATCTGGGTTGCTGCCAGGCCGACACCCGGCGCGGCATACATGGTTTGAGCCATGCTCTTTACCAGCTTGCGCGTGGCGTCATTAACCTGCACGACCTTTTTGGCGATTTTGTGCAGGCGCTCGTCGGGGTACTGCAAAATTTGTAGGATTGCCATAATGCTTGCTAATTTAATTGACTGGATGCAGAATTTAACGCGCCACGGTTCGCCGCGCGCCTTTGTCATTGATTCTTTCGGGGTTACCCATGCGCAAGATTATATCGCTGATTTGCTTTTTGTTGCCTGTTTTGGCTTTTGCCGGTCAAACCCAAACCGCGCCGCAGATACGCAGTGACGCTCCCGATCAATACATCGTCGTTAAGGGCGACACGCTGTGGGGCATTTCGGGTAAGTTTTTCAAAGACCCGTGGAGATGGCCTTTTATCTGGGGCATGAACAAAGATTCAATCAAGGATCCGCACTGGATTTATCCGGGGGCGACCATCGTTCTGGATCGCGCTAACGGCACGTTGAGCATGGGCGGAAAAGCCAATGCGGGTACCGGCGATATCATCAAACTCTCTCCTCAGATTCGAGCCGAAGATAGCCTTCAAAATGCGATCCTCAGCATTCCATACAAGGATATTGAACCTTTTCTTAGCCAGCCGCTGGTCGTGTCTGAGGATTTATTGAAAGGTGCGCCGACTCTGGTCGGGCTTCCGGAAGGACATATGTTTGCGAGCAACGGTGATATTGTTTACGCAAAGGGATTAAACACGAGTGAAGGGAGTAACTGGCAAGCGTATCGCCCCGGTAAAACTTTTATCGATCCGGATACCCATGAAATTCTCGGCTACGAAGCGATCTATCTGGGCGATGTAGAAGTCAGGAAATTTGGCGATGTCAGTACGGTTGTTGTGACTGACGCAAAACAGGAAATCAACCGGGGCGATCGACTGGTCAAATCCAGTCCTGCAACCGCACGCAACTACCTGCCCCGCGCACCCGAGGGCCAAATCAGCGCCCGCGTCATTTCACTCTATGGCGATACGACACAGGGCGGAGTAAACACTGTCGTTACCCTGAACAAGGGCAAACGGGATGGTTTGCAGACCGGTCATGCATTGACCCTGAGCAGCAAAGGACGTGTCGTTAAAAATGAAGGCAAAGACCTCGCGCTGCCGGACGAACATTATGGTTTGCTGTTTGTATTCCGCGTGTTCGATAAAGTATCGTACGCACTGGTGATGCAGACAACGCTGCCTGTGCAACTGCTGGATTACGCGCAAACGCCATAAATATGTCCGCAGACCCCTCGCTCAAGGCCTGGTTGACACTCAGCCTGATTCGAGGCCTGGGTGGCGAGGGAGCGCGCCATTTACTACGTGAATTCGGTTCACCCGAAGCGGTTTTGGCCGCACCGCTCGGCTCACTCAAAGTTTTCGTCAAAGCCGAGGCGGCCAGCGCAATCGCTCAAGGCATCACGGAAGATGTGCTGTCGCCCACGCTGGCCTGGCTCGAAGATAAGCAGAATCATATCGTCACACTGGGAGACGGCGATTATCCGCAATTCCTGCTCAACATCGTTGACCCGCCGCTCTTGCTTTACGTCAAGGGACGGCGCGATTTGTTAAATGCGACGACGATCGCCATTGTCGGCAGCCGTCATGCCACACCGCAGGGCATCAACAATGCCGAAGAATTCGCCCACTCATTGAGCGATGCCGGACTGTGTATCATCAGCGGTATGGCGCACGGCATCGATGCGGCCGCCCACCGTGGCGCATTGCAAGGTACCGGCAGCAGCATCGCCGTAGTCGGAACCGGTCTGGACAAAGTCTACCCGGCCGCCAATCGCGATCTGGCTCATCAGCTTGCCGAACAAGGCACCCTGATCTCGGAGTTTCCGCTGGGTACACCGCCGCTGGCCGCCAATTTTCCGCGCCGCAATCGTCTCATCAGCGGCATGAGTATCGGTTGCCTGGTCGTGGAGGCCTCGCTGCAAAGCGGCTCGTTGATCACCGCACGCCTGGCAATGGAGCAGGGACGGGACGTATTTGCCATACCCGGCTCCATCCATTCGCCGTTAAGCCGTGGTTGTCACAAACTGATCAAGCAAGGCGCAAAATTAGCCGAAACGGCGCAGGACATACTCGAAGAATTGGCGTGGCAACTGGTTTCCGCTCCGCCAAAAGACAAAACAACCGCAGCTGAGGACACCGGCTTTCTGGATCAAATCGGCTTCGATCCGGTAAGTATGGATGCCCTTTGTTTACGCAGCGGCTTGACGGTTAGCCAGCTATCCGCCATGCTGTTGACGCTTGAACTGGAAGGCCGCATTGCGACGCTACCCGGCGGTTTGTTCCAACGCACACACTAAAAACACTAAAATTATGTTTGAAATTCTGATGTACTTATTTGAAAGCTATATCGATGCGGGCAGCTACCCTGCACCGGATAAGCTGTCGCGCAAACTTTCTGCCGCCGGTTTTGAAGGTGAAGATATAGACGAAGCACTGACCTGGTTGTCGGCATTACGCCTGCAAAACTCGGACGGTTATCCTGCTATCCTGGCGCATTCCGGGATGCGTTTTTTTGCCGATCTGGAGTTTGACCGCATCGGCGCCGAAGCCCGTCAATTTATATTGTTCGCCGAACAGCAGAAGATGATTTCTGCCATCGAACGCGAAATCATCATCGACCGGGCACTGGCATTGCAACAAAAAGACTTAGGGCTGGACAAGCTTAAACTCATCATGCTGATCGTACTGTGGGACCGCCATCAGGATCTCAGCCCACTGCTGATCGAAGAGTTGCTCGTCCCGATTACTTCCACTCAATTACATTAAACATCACGCATGGCAATTAATCTTCTCATCGTCGAATCCCCGGCCAAGGCCAAAACGCTCAAGAAATATCTGGGCAATGATTTCGAAGTGCTCGCCTCCTATGGACATGTACGCGATCTCGTTCCAAAAACGGGTGCAGTAGATACCGAAAACGGTTTCGCAATGAACTACGAAACCATCGCGCGCAACAGTAAACATATGGATGCCATCGCGAAAGCTGCCGCGACCGCTGAAAACATCCTGCTGGCACCCGATCCCGACCGCGAAGGTGAAGCGATTGCCTGGCACATTGCCGAACTGCTAAAAGCAAAAAGAGGCTTTAAAAACAAGAATATGAAGCGCGTGGTATTCTATGAAATCACGCAATCGGCGGTTCAGGCCGCAGTCGCTAACCCGCGTGAAATCGCCATGCCGCTAGTCAATGCGCAACAGGCAAGGCGCGCACTGGACTATCTGGTCGGATTTAATCTGTCTCCGTTGTTGTGGCGAAAAATTCGCCCCGGTTTATCGGCAGGACGCGTGCAAAGCCCCGCGCTGCGCCTGATTGTCGAGCGCGAACTGCAAATCGAGGCTTTCGAAAGCCAGGAGTACTGGACGGTGCATCTGGACAGCCACAAGGATCACCAGCCGTTTTCCGCCCGTCTGTTTCAATATCAGGGCAAAAAGCTCGAACAGCTCTCGATCGGCAATCAGGCGGAATACGATGCCATCTTTGCAAAGTTAAACGATGCAAAATTACCACCCAAAGTGGTGCGGGTCGAGAAAAAAGCCAAGCAGCGTTATGCCGCCGCCCCCTTCACGACCTCCACCTTGCAACAGGAAGCCGTGCGTAAACTGGGCATGTCCGCCGAACGCACCATGCGCACCGCACAATCGCTGTATGAAGGTGTCGATGTCGGCGGTCAGACTGTCGGTCTGATCTCCTATATGCGTACCGACTCGGTCAGCTTGGCGAATGAGGCGGTCGCTGAAATTCGCGGCTACATCAGCGACAATTTTTCAACCGACTATTTGCCGGGAACGCCGCCTGCATACAAGAGCAAGACCAAAAATGCACAGGAGTCGCATGAAGCGATCAGACCTACTTCGATCGCACGCACACCCGACAGCCTGCGCGACCGCCTCACGGTGGATCAGGCGCGTCTGTATGAAATGATCTGGAAGCGCACGCTGGCCTGCCAGATGACCGCTGCACGTTATGACACCGTCAGCGCCGACATCCGCTTAGGCGGGGATGACACGCTGTTCCGTGCAAATGGGCAAGTACTTGTTTTTCCTGGATTTATCAGTGTATACATGGAAGACGTGGATGACGCCGAGGAAGAACAGGGCAGCAAATTGCCGCCGCTTGCCGAAGGCGATATATTGCCGGTAGATAAACTGTTCGGCGAACAACATTTTACCCAGCCGCCGCCGCGCTTCACCGAAGCAAGCCTGGTCAAATCACTGGAAGAATACGGTATCGGCCGTCCATCGACCTATGCCACTATCATTTCCACGTTGCAAACCCGCGAATACGCGATTCTCGACAAGAAACGCTTTATGCCCACCGATGTGGGTCGTGTCGTTACACGTTTCTTAACCGACCATTTCACACGCTATGTCGATTACAACTTCACAGCCTCGCTCGAAGATGAGCTGGATGACGTCTCCGAAGGCCGTCGCGACTGGATCGGCGTACTGGATGAATTCTGGAAGGGTTTTTCCACGCTGATCAAGGAAAAAACCAATATCGAGCGTCCGCAGGAATTGCTGGACGAGGCCTGTCCGGAGTGTGGCAAACCGCTGGCAAAGAAACTGAGCCGTTACGGCAGCTTCATCAGTTGCACCAATTACCCTGAATGCAAATATAAGCGCAGCGTGGGAGGTGAGACTCAGGAAGAAGTGCGCGTTGAACTGGGTTTGCATCCTGATACAGCGCAAGCCGTGCTGTTGCTGCGCGGCCCTTACGGCCACTACGTGCAATTGGGCGAAGTGATTGAAGGCGAAAAACTAAAACCGAAACGCGTTTCCTGGCCTAAGGAAATGGCGGTCGATCAGGCCGATCTTGCCAGTGCGCTGAAACTGCTGTCCTTGCCGAAAGACCTTGGTTTGCATCCTGAAACAAATAAGAAAGTCATCGTCAACATCGGCCGTTTCGGCCCGTACATCGGCCACGACGGCAAGTTCAAATCGATTCCGCGTACCGACAGTATTTTCGATGTTACGCTTGATCGTGCCGTCGAACTGCTGGCACAGGCCAAGGACGGCAACACCGTGTTGCGCACGCTGGGCGATCATCCTGTCGACAAGACCACGGTCGAGATCTGCAGCGGGCGCTACGGCCCTTACGCACGCCACGGCAAGATTAATGCGACATTACCCAAGGACGTGTCACCGGATGAAATCACGCTGGAACAGGCCCTGGAGCTGATCGCCGCCAAGGCAGCGAAAGGGGACACAGGGAAAAAGCCTGTGAGAAAATCGGCTGCCGCAAAGCCTAAAGCCGCCGTGAAACCAAAAGCGACTGCGAAACCCAAAACAGTCACGAAACCAAAAGCAGAAGCTAAACCCAAGGCCGTCGCAAAGCCTAAAGCCGCAGCCAAACCGAAAACAGCAGCGGCCAGGAAAACCGCTGCAAAGAAGGTTTGATATTCATAAATGAAAATCGGCGTACCAAAAGAGATCAAGACGAATGAATATCGTGTAGCTCTGATTCCGTCAGGCGTGGCCGCATTGGTTGCCGCCGGACACGCCGTCTGGGTGGAAAGCAATGCCGGTATGGGCAGCGGATTCAGTGACGAGCAATATCTGAATGCCGGGGCACACCTTGCCGCTGATGCCGGTGCTGTCTGGGCAGCGGCTGAACTGATCATCAAAGTCAAGGAACCGGTTCGCACCGAGTGGCGGTATTTGCGCGCAGGACAAATCATTTTTACCTATTTTCATTTTGCCGCCGACCTCGAATTGACGCAGGCGCATCTTGACTCCGGTGCCGTCTGCATCGCCTATGAAACTGTGATGCAAGCGGATGGCGAACTGCCCTTGCTGACACCGATGTCGGAGGTGGCGGGACGAATGGCCGTACAGGAAGGCGCCAAGTATCTGGAAAAGCTGTATGGCGGACGCGGCGTTCTGTTAGGCGGCGTACCCGGTGTGGCGCCTGCACATGTGCTGATTCTGGGCGGAGGCGTCGTAGGCAGCAACGCGGCGCGCATGGCGGCAGGTCTGGGTGCGCGCGTCACCCTGCTGGATGTATCACTGGCACGCCTGCGGCATCTGTCCGAGACATTGCCGGTACAAACGCTGTATTCAAATCGTCATAATCTGCTCGAACAGATTGCAAGCGCCGATCTTGTGATCGGAGCAGTGCTCATTGCGGGTGCTGCAGCGCCCAGATTGCTGCACCGGGAAGATTTGCAACTGATGCAACCAGGCGCTGTCATCGTCGATGTCGCAGTCGATCAGGGTGGCTGCATAGAGACTACCCGCCCGACCACGCATGAAAATCCGGTTTATGTCGTCGATGGCGTGATTCACTATGCGGTGGCGAACATGCCGGGCGGCGTGCCGCGCACTTCCACGCTCGCGCTCACTAACGCCACTTTTCCTTACTTGCTGCAACTGGCGGATAAGGGCTGGCAACAGGCATTGCGTGATAATACGGCACTGCGAGCCGGAATGAACATTGTGGCAGGACAAATCACTTGCCGCGCCGTGGCAGACACCTTAGGCATGCCTTATTCAGACCCGGATAGCTTACTGTAACGGCTAGGAGCCTGTCGGGCTTGTTTCGCAAGATGCGTTGCCAGCAAAAAAAGATGGCTGCAAGGCGTAATGCGCAGACAATGGTTATTCCATTGTCAAGCTTTGCAACGCAGCAGACGCTGTTTTTGCTGGCAACCCTAAGGGACGGGGTGATTTTTACGTATTGCGGCGTCGCGATTTGCTTGTTTGGACTGGCCAAACGGCGCTTCACCGCTTCTTGCACTACAAAAAAATCATCCCCGGCGCACTCGTGAAACAAGCCCGACAGGCTCCTAGTTTACCGTTTGCGGAGCGACAAGCTCAGTTGAAAATTGTCAGTGATGTATAATTTCCCAAAGTTTTCCGGAAATACAAATGAAAAATAAATTACGCTGGATCGTACTGGCATTTGCATTCCTTACGCTCAATACAACACTGGCCGCCCCTGAACTGGCCCCGCTGCCGCAGCAGTCTCAAGCTGCGCTTTTATCGGCTGAGGTGCTGGGCATGCATCATTACAAACGTATCCCGCTTGACGATGCCGCATCTGCAAAAATCTTCGACAATTATCTCAAGACGCTGGATGGCGAAAAACAGTTTTTGCTGCAGACAGACCTTGACCGTCTCGCTGATGCGCGAAGCAAACTGGACGATGCCATACTTAAACAGGACCTTGGCATCCCCTTTGCCATTTACAACTTGTATCAGCAGCGCGTCACCGAACGAATTACCTATGCCCGATCTTTGCTGCTTAAAGGCTTTAATTTTGACGAAAAAGAAAGCTATCAATACACCCGCAAGAATGCGGCATGGCCAAAATCCACCGATGAACTGAACGATTTGTGGCGTCGTCGTGTCAAGAATGACTGGTTACGCCTCAAACTGGCTGGCAAGGATAATAAAGGTATCGCCGAGACACTGAACAAGCGCTATGAAAATTCCCTGAACAGTCTGGCCAAAGTTAAAAGCGAAGACGTATTTCAATATTTCATGACCGCTTATGCGATGGCGATTGACCCTCATACCGATTATTTCGGCATGCGCGCGGCGGATGATTTTGATATTTCGATGAGACTGTCCCTTGTGGGTATCGGCGCTGTCCTCCAGGACAAGGATGAATACACCACCATCAGGGAACTCGTGGCAGGCGGACCTGCGGCTTTGTCAGGAAAGCTGAAAGTCGGAGATCGCATTGTCGGTGTAGGACAAGGTGAAAATGCGCCTGTCACCGAAGTGCTGGGCCAACGCCTCGATGACACGGTGGCTTTAATACGCGGGACTGAGGACACAACCGTACGTCTTGACATATTGCCTGCTGAGGTAAGCCTTGACGGCAAGCACAAGCTCATTTCGCTGGTGCGGAAAAAAATCAGCCTGGACAAACAGGCGGCTAAGAAATCGATCATTGAAGTGAAAGACGGCAGCACCACGCGACACATCGGTGTGATCACATTGCCCGGTTTTTATCAGGATTTTGCTGCACGCATGAAAGGTGACAAGGATTTCAAAAGCGCCACCCGTGACGTATCTCACCTGCTGGCGGAATTCAAAAAGGACAATATCGACAGCGTACTGATCGATCTGCGCAATAACGGCGGCGGATCACTGGATGAGGCCATCGACCTGACAGGTCTGTTCATCGACAAGGGCCCGGTGGTACAGGAACGCGACTCCAAAGGCCAGGTTACCATTGCCAATGACACACATGCCGGTGTTGCCTGGAGCGGACCATTGGGAATCCTGATCAACCGTGGCTCGGCATCCGCCTCAGAAATTTTTGCCGCTGCGATACAGGATTACGGTCGTGGCATCGTTATCGGCGAGACCAGTTTTGGCAAAGGTACCGTCCAGTCTGTCGTCAATCTGGATCAACTGGTAAAAAGCAACAAGCCAAAATATGGCGAACTCAAGATGACCGTCGCACAGTTTTTCCGCATCAATGGCGGCACCACGCAGTTGCGCGGTGTAACGCCGGACATTCGCCTGCCTACGATGATGGATGAGGAAGATTTTGGTGAATCCAGCTATGACAATGCTTTGCCCTGGACGCAAATAAAAGCGGCCAGCTATACACGAACCGGCGATTTAACCGGCATCCTGCCCAAGCTGCTTGTGAAGCACCAACTGCGCGTGGCCGTGGACAAAGACTTTCGATATTTACAGGAAGATATTGCCGAATTGAACATCAGGCGCCAGGAAAACCAGATATCGCTTAATGAAACTGATCGCAGGCGTGAGCGCGAATCGCAGGAAGCCAAAATCAAATCGAGAGAAAAGGATCGAGGTGCCGCCCCTTCACTTCAGGATGACGGACTACAGCCCAATGAACGCAACATTGACGCAGATCTGGCCATTGAAAAAGCCAGAAAAAATGCCAAGGATGTCTTGCTTGACGAAACTGCAAACATACTCAGCGATGAGGTTGCTCTGCTGAAAAACAATGCCCGGCTTGCAGTATTGCCTATACAGCACTAAATCATTTATCCCTTAACCATTCGCCCCGAACATCATGCGCTTTGCGACAAAACGTTTGGCGAACGGCACGCAGTCAAGCACGCTCAGCGAAGCGGCGCGGGCAGCGCTGAGCACGGGCAGATCGTTGGAGAACAGCCTTACCAGACTGTCGGTAAAGCGAATGCCGGCCTCGCGATCAACCTGACGCCGACTGCAGTAGCCGGCGAGCATAGCCTCTGTTCCCAGCATTTTGGGTTGACCGTCCAGTATTGCCTGCGCCAGATCCCACGCATCGCGCAACCCCAGGTTAAAACCTTGTCCGGCCACCGGGTGCATGGTCTGAGCAGCATTACCGAGCAACACGGTGTGCGGCATCGGGGATTGCTTGGGTGCGCGTTTCAACCCCAGCGGAAAACAGCTTCGTGTGCCCACCGTCAAAAACGCGCCAACCCGGTCCCCGAAGTGCTGATGCAACTCATTCAAAAATTGTGCGTTGTCCCACGCCAGCATTTCCTGTACACGTTGGTGCGGCCCGGTCCAGACAATTTCATAGCCATCCTTGTAGGGCAGCAATGCCACCGGCCCTTGCGGAGTGAAGCGTTCAAACGCGGTGCCGGCTCGCACTGCTGCACAAGTTACATGGGCAATCAGCGCGCTTTGTTCATAGTCGTGCACTTCCGGCGGATATCGCTCCGCCAGCAATTTTCCGCCATCAGCGACAACTGCCAGACGGGTTTGCAGGGTGTATTCAACGCCATCCTGCTGATAGCCGATGACCGCATGGTCAGCATCACCTGTAAGGTTCGTGACGCTTGCATTATAGATGGTGTCTGCCGGGCCGGTTTGCAGCGCGCCAGTCAATGCGTCCTGCAGCATTGAGTAGGGCAACACATAGCCCAGCTCCGGGATTTTCATTTCTGTAGCGCGCAGCACGGCACGCCCGAAACTTTGCTTTTGCGAAATGTGGATGGTGGAAATAGCCGATACATCCTGCAAGGTGTTCCACACACCTAGGCGTTCCAGCAATAAGCGACTGCCGTAAGACAGCGCAAGCGCACGTACATCCGCGCTGGCAGTCTTCGCGGGGCGCGCCTCCAGCACACAGACGCGTAATTGACTGTTTTTCAAGGCCTGTGCCAGCGCACTGCCTACAGGCCCTCCACCGATGATGGCAATATCATATTGAATTGGTGTGTTCATATTTTTCCTTCGCACATTAACGCTTCAATGGCGGCCACTGTTTTGGGTGCCGCATCGGTCAGTACTTGATGTCCTGTCTCAGTGATCAGCACATCGTCTTCAATGCGGATGCCGATATTCCATAATGCCATCGGCACGTCATCAGACGGACGAATATAGCAGCCGGGCTCGACGGTCAGTACCATGCCGGGTTGCAGGCTGCGCCATTGATCAGCGATTTTGTATTCGCCGACATCATGCACGTCCATACCTAGCCAATGACCGGTGCGGTGCATGTAAAATTTCTTGTAAGCCTCGCTCTCCAGTACACCGTCCACGGTGCCGTGACACAGTTTAAGGTCAATAAAGCCTTGTGCCAGAATTTTCAAAGCGGCATTGTGCGGCGCATCCCAGCTGTTGCCGGGCAGGGCGGCCGCAATCGCGGCGGCCTGTGAGGCTAACACGATCTCATACACGTCTTTTTGCACTGCACTGAATTGTCCGTTCACAGGAAAAGTGCGCGTAATGTCGGACGCGTACCCGTCAAGTTCGCAGCCGGCATCGATCAGCAACAGATCGCCGTCGTGCAATTTGGCGTTGTTGTCGATGTAATGCAGCACGCAGGCGTTAGCGCCTCCTGCGACAATGGAAGTGTAAGCGGGATCGCGTGCACCGTTGCGACAGAACTCATGCAGCAGTTCGGCTTCGACCTGATATTCAAATTGCCCGGCACGGGTAAATTGCATCGCGCGCTTATGTGCGGCTGTCGAGATAAAAGCTGCGCGACGCATGACTTCAAGTTCATGCAAGTCCTTGAATAATCTCATTTCATTGAGCAAGGTGCGCACGTCCCGCAGCTCGTCTGGCGCTTTGACGCCGCTGCGTGATTTTTCCTGCACAGCACCGCGTAATTTGAGCATGCGTATATCCCATGCGGTATCTGCACCCATCGGATAAAACAGCACCGGTTGATTTCCCATCAGTTCGATCAGTTTTTCATCCAGTTTTGCAATGGAATAGGCTGCATCGAAGCCGAATTTATCCTGAGCGGCATCAGGTCCTGA
The DNA here is from genome assembly GCA_026399735.1 of Pseudomonadota bacterium. Lineage (GTDB taxonomy): Bacteria > Pseudomonadota > Gammaproteobacteria > Burkholderiales > Gallionellaceae > Gallionella. The sequence goes on along the minus strand of JAPLQK010000096.1, from coordinate 30,219 downwards.
GCGATAGCCATGCCAGATTTCGCGCTCCATGTCTTTCTCGCGGCAGAACAGAATGGACCGGGTATTGCCGTCTGAATCCGCGATCAGTACCAGCACCGATTCAGGCTCATTGAAGCCGCTCAGGTAATAGAAGCTGCTGTCGAATCGATAGGGGTAATCCGCATCGGCATTGCGCTGTTGTTCGGGCGCGTTAGGCAGAATGCAGATACCGTGCTGCATTTTTGCCAGCAGGCGTGCGCGTCGTTCGGCATAGATCTTGATATCAAGCATGACTCATCCGTAATTGCGTGTCGAGTTGTTGTAAACGTTGCGGCGTGCCGACATCCACCCAAAGACCGGCGTGATGTTCACCGCTGATTTTTCCCAGTTCAATCTGTGTTCGCAGCAAGGGTGCCAGAGGTGCGATGCTGCCGCGAGGAATGTGTCCGAACAAAGCGGGATGATACAGACCAATGCCGCTGAAAGTCAGAAGCGAATCAGGATTTTGGATGCGGGATTCAGGATTCAACGTTCCGGTCGGCGTGTGAAATGACGTGATGCGATTTTCTGTCAGACAAAAATCGCCGTTGGGGTGATGCGCCGGGTTATTCACCAGCACCAGATGCGCTGCATCACCATTCCCGATCAGTCTTGATGCCAGATCGGGCAGGCGTGCGAAATCGTAGTCGCAATAAATATCGCCATTGATCACGGCGAAAACCTGCTTGCCGAGCATGGGCAGCGCATTTGCAATGCCACCGGCCGTTTCCAGCGCGCGGCTCTCCGGTGAATACTGAATCTTTACGCCTAACCGGCTGCCATCACCCAATGCTGCTTCGATCTGCGCACCAAGATGTGCGTGATTGATGACCAGCTCGGTAATGCCGGCCCTGGCCAGCCTTTCGATATGCCAGACGATCAGGGCTTTACCACCGGCTTCAAGCAATGGTTTTGGGGTATGGTCGGTCAGCGGGCGCATACGTTCGCCGCGTCCGGCCGCAAGTATCATCGCTTTCATTTTGTTTTACCTGCCTCAAAAGTTTTTGACCAACGTCGCAAACGGCAAACTATGCAGTTCAAAACCCATATCCTGTTGGCGCTTCCAAAGGCGGTTCAAGCTCATTGAGCAGATTGAATAAAGGTTTGAGATCTACATAGCGTGCCGCTGCGGCGCGCAGATAGCCCATCACCAGCGGCATATCCTTCAGATAGCCATCTTTGCCATCGCGGTGACACAAGCGTGCAAAAATGCCCAACACCTTGATGTGGCGCTGCACGCCCATCCACTCATAGTCCCAGTAAAACTGGCCAAAGTCATCAGACACCGGCAGGCCTGCGCTACGTGCCTTTTGCCAATAGCCGATCAGATGGTCGATGATTTGCTCCTCATCCCACTTGATGTAAGCATCCTTGAACAACGAGACCAGATCGTAAGTGATCGGCCCATAAACTGCATCCTGAAAATCGATGATGCCAGGGTTCGGATTGGCAGCCACGACACGTTCCTCGCAAAGCGAGCCGTTTGCGGGAGTGGCCGCTTGGTCGATCCTCCCGCACTGGAGTGCTTCGCCCCACCGTGTTGGATCGACCAGCATCAGATTGCGTGAGTGATAATCGCGATGCACATACACGCGCGGCTGGGCTAGGTTATTAGCGATAATGCGGGAAAAAACGGTTTCCAGCTTGGCATTCTGTGCATCGGTGAGAGTAATGTTGAGATGCGTGTTGATATACCACTCCGGGAACAGGCGCATTTCGCGCAACAGCAGCGCTTCGTCATAAGGCGGCAACTCATCTTCTTTCGATGCAAGCTGGATTTTAATCAGCGCATCAGTTGCAGTGCCATAAAGCTGGCGTGCATTGATGTGAGTTTCCCCGCAAGGAGGAGGCCGGTGGGTGCCCTGTTGCTGCACATCGCCCCTTCCGCTCAATGCCTGCAGGTAAGTTGTATTGCCTAAATCAGACAGCAGCAAAAAGCCTTGTTCCAGATCCTGCGCATACACATGAGGCACATGCACCCCTGCCTGCTCGAATAATCGACCCACGTGCAAAAAAGGACGGCAATCCTCGTGCTCCGGCGGCGCATCCATCACGATTAATGTCCGGTCAAGAAACGTTGCACGGAAGTAGCGGCGGAAACTGGCATCAGCAGAAGCTGGTGTCAGGTTAAATGTTTCACCGGGAAATTGACTTTGCAGCCACAGGTTCAGTTGTTGTTGACGTTTCATAGTATTGGGCTTTTGGACTGTGCTTAATGGTAAACTTGCAAAAGTTTACCACCTTACCAATATTATGCGTTTTAGTCTCAAACCTGTTGTGCTCACTTTACTTTGTGTTTTTGCCCATTCGGTCGCGGCCGAAGCGTTACGCGTGCAAGTAAAACCTGCGCAACCGGGAGATGAACCGGTATTCGTGGATGCGGACAATCTGACCGGCGACAAGAAAAATCAGGTCGAAGCCACCGGCAATGCAGTTTTGGTTAAATCTGACCAGACCGTACGTGCAGATCGTCTGCTGTATGATCAGGAAACGGGCGATACCGAAGGGTTCGGCAAAGTAGTGCTGGAACAAAATGGCAATACTATCAGCGGCCCCTATATGAAGCTGAATATGGATACACATGCCGGCTTCATGGAACAGCCGCTATTTTTCCTGAAGGAAACAGGAGGTCGTGGTTCCGGCGATATAGCGCATATACAGGATCAGCAACACTACACGCTGGATAACGCGACCTATACGACCTGTCGTGCTGACGATCAGGACTGGCTGGTCAAGATGAGCAGTCTTGAGATAGACCGTGACCAGCAGGTAGGCACCGCTCATAACGCGTGGATTGAATTCATGAATGTGCCGATCCTGTACTCGCCACTGATGGATTTCCCGCTGGGTACACAGCGCAGATCCGGTTTCCTTTCACCGACATTTGGCGGCACCAATACCAGCGGCAGCGAACTGATATTACCTTATTACTGGAATATTGCACCGAACTACGACGCGACAATTTCACCACGCATTTTGACCAAGCGCGGTGTGCAGCTAAATAACGAATTCCGCTATCTGGGCACAGCTTATGCGGGCGAAGTTCATGCAGACGTACTGCCTGGAGACGCGCTGACCAACAGTAATCGGGCGCGTTTCGGATTAAAACATACACAAACATTGGGCGGCGGATTCAGCAGCCAAATCAATTTCAACCGCGTATCGGACAATGCCTACTATCGGGATCTGGCCGATGTGATCAATATCACCTCGCAGGCAAACCTGTTGCAGGATGCCGCCCTTAACTACAATGCAGGCTGGTGGAGCAGCAGTGCACGCTTGCAACACTTCCAGACTTTGCAGGATCCGTTGATGCCCGTCGGTGTGCCTTATGCGCGGCTACCTCAACTCACACTGAACGCCAGACAAACCTACACGGGTGCAAATATTGCTTTTGCAGGTGAGTATGTGAGTTTCAGTCATCCCACGGCGATCAATGGCCAGCGACTGGTAATCACGCCCAGCGTCAGTTACCCTCTGATCAGTGCGCCCGGGTATTACCTCACACCGAAATTTACCCTGCACAGTACTCAATATGTGATGGGGAGCAATAATGCAACGGCTTTGCCCGATTCATCGCGCACCTTGCCAATGTTCAGCCTGGACAGCGGCGCTGCATTTGAGCGTGATTTTAATCTGTCAGGCAAGGATTATTTGAATACATTGGAGCCACGTGCTTTTTATGTGTACGTACCTTACAAACAACAGGATCAGTTGCCGGTTTTTGATTCCGGGCAGGCCCCCTTCAGTTTTGCCCAGATGTTCATGGAAAACCGTTTTGTTGGCAATGATCGTATCGGGGATGCGAATCAAGTCACACTGGCAGTCATCTCGCGCTTTCTGGGGAAAGACGACGGCGCCGAGCATTTGAGACTCTCGGTAGGCGAACGCTTCAGTCTCAGCACACCACGAGTGAATCTGGTTGCGCCCACGACATCAACCAACAAATCGGATATTCTGCTGGCGGCATCAGGCAACATCAGTCGCGCCTGGTCGTTAAACAGCGAGTTGCAGTATAGTCCTGCTTTGGCACTGGTTCAGCACTACAATATTACGGCAAGCTATCGTCCGGAAGCTGGAAAAGTACTCAACCTGGGCTATCGTTTCGTCAGCGATACGATTGGCGCCCTGATTCCCGGTGTAGCCAGCCCGACAGGAAGTACGGTAGTCAACGGCGTCGTTTATCCGACTATTTACGGTGTACCTTACACGACAATAGGCGGAAATAACTATGCGGTTGCTTCACCGGCGTTGCGCCAAATCAATATTTCCGGGCAATGGCCGCTGACCAATCATTGGGTCGCAGTAGGCCAATGGAACTATTCTTTCCTTGATAACAGATTGCTGAACGGGGTACTCGGGGTTGAATACGGACAAAGCTGCTGGACACTGCGTATGGTGGTGCACAGCTTTGCTGCGGGTATGATTTTGACCAGTGCAGGTGTCGTGCCCAAAAACAATACAGGAATCCTTGTGCAGCTGGAATTGAACGACCTGATCAAAGTCGGATCTGATCCGCTAATGCTGCTTAAACAGAGTGTCCCCGGCTATACAAAGTCGAAAATTGTTCCAGAAAGTGCTCCGGTTCTACCTTAATTTTTTAGCATGAAAGATAACGATGTCCAAAATTAAAATCACTGTCTTCTTGAGTACCCTGTTGCTGGCCTCTTCTCCAATCCTGGCTGCAGAAACACACGCAATCGATCCCCAGCAGCAGGTGGCGGCGATAGATGCTGTGATCGCGGTAGTGAATGATGATGTGATTACCCGTCATGAACTTGATGAAAGAATCAACACGGTGATCGCTCAACTAAAAAAGCAAGGCACCCCCTTGCCTGAACAGGACGTACTGGAAAAGCAAATTCTCGAACGCATGATCTCCGAAATGCTGCAAGCGCAGTTCGCAAAGGAGTCCGGCGTGCGGGTGGACGACACACAACTGGATATGGCAATTACGCGTATCGCCAGGCAAAATAATTTTCCCACGATGACCGCTTTTTTGGCCAAACTGGAAACAGAAGGGATAAATGTTAAGAAATTTCGTGAAGAAATACGTGCGGAGATTGTTTCTACCCGTTTGCGCGAACGCGAAGTCGAGAGCAAGCTGATCATCAGCGACACCGAGGTGGACAACTATCTCGCCAACAAATCCAAGATGGGGCTGGATAATGATGAGTATCATCTGGCCCATATTCTGGTGGTTGTGCCTGAGCAAGCCAGTGCCGATAAAATCCGCGCTGCACGCGAACGTGCCGATCAGGCGCTGACTCAATTAGCTGGTGGTGCGGATTTTGCGCAGGTTTCAGCCGGTTTTTCGGATGCGAAAGATGCGTTAAAAGGCGGTGATCTGGGCTGGCGTCCGGGCGATCGCATTCCGCCGCTGTTCTTGAACGAATTGCAAACCTTGAAATCCGGTCAGAATACGGCGGTATTGCGCAGTCCGAGCGGCTTTCATATCCTTAAACTGGTCGAAAAACGCGGTGGCAGCGCACCAGTGGTGATTACACAAACACACGCACGTCATATTCTGATCAAGACCAGCGAAATCGTATCCGAAAGCGATGCCAAAAAAATCATCCTGGAAATCAAACAGCGTATCGATGCCGGTGCAGACTTCGCAGAACAGGCCAAGCGCTACTCTCAGGACGGAAGCGCTCAGCAGGGAGGGGATCTGGACTGGCTATCGCCCGGGCAGACAGTGCCTGAATTCGATGAGGAAATGAACAGGTTAAAAATTGGCCAAATCGGTATGGTGCAAACTCAATTCGGCTGGCATTTGATTCAGGTGCTGGCGCGGCGCAATACCGATGTCAGCGAACAGCAGAAACGCCAGCAAGCGCGCGCTTCCATCGGTGCCTTTAAATCGGAAGAGTTATATCAGGATTGGTTGCGTCAGTTGCGTGACCGCGCATTTGTTGAATACCGCCTCGAAGAAAAGTGAATGCCCGATACGCACCGCTGGTCATCACGGCGGGTGAACCGGCCGGTATAGGTCCTGACTTGTGCGTGCAGCTCGCGGCTGTGCTGCAGGATGTGGTCGTGATCGCCGACAGACACCTGTTGCAACAGCGCGCGAAACAACTCGGCATCGATCCGGAAATCAAAAACTGGGAAGGGAGACGTGAGAAGGGAGAAGGGGAGAATCGGCTTGCATGCACACCGGCAAGTGCTGACTCATCCCTCTTCCCCCGCCCCCCTTCCCTTAATGTCATCCATGTTCCACTTGCCGTGCCTTCTGTACCGGGCAAATTAGATATGGCCAACAGCGCATACGTGCTGGCGACGTTGCGCCGCGCGGTTCAAGGCTGTCAGTCGGGCGAGTTTTCCGGCATGGTGACAGCACCGGTACACAAAGGCATCATCAACGATGCCGGAATTCCGTTTACCGGACATACCGAATTCCTCGCCGAACAAACACACACCCCTCAGGTGGTGATGATGCTGGCAGGCAACGGGATGCGCGTGGCGCTGGCTACCACCCATCTGGCTTTGCGTGACGTACCGGATGCAATTACGGCAGCGCTTCTGGAAAGTGTTTTGCGCATCACTCATCGCGACTTGCAACGCCGTTTCGGCGTGACTGATCCGCGCATCCTGGTAGCGGGCTTGAACCCGCACGCAGGCGAAGGCGGACACATGGGTCGCGAAGAGATCGAGGTTATGATCCCGGTGCTCGACAAGTTGCGCACTGAAGGCATGAATGTCAGCGTGCCGCTGCCCGCCGATACCTTGTTTACGCCTGATAAACTGGCGCAATGCGATTGCGTGCTCGCCATGTATCACGATCAGGGCTTGCCGGTATTGAAACACGCCAGTTTCGGGCAGGGGGTGAACATCACGCTAGGTCTGCCGATTATTCGTACCTCAGTGGATCACGGTACGGCACTGGATATGGCCGGTACAGGCCAAGCTAACAGCGGCAGTCTGCTTGAGGCGATCAGCGTCGCAGAACAAATGGCTCAGTTTGAACGACTGGCATCATAACCCCAGGCCGGCAAACCAGAAACCGCCTCTTGCAGATAAAATATTCAAATAAATACAGATAGTTACAGTTTATTGATTTCATCCCGCGTCCTCCGCGCCTTCCGCGTGAGGCTGACTTTTCCAGGTTTATAAAATGCATAAGGCAAAAAAGAAATTCGGCCAGAACTTTCTGGTCGATGAAAATATCATCGGTGATATTATCGCTGCGATTCGTCCCGAACAGGATGACAATCTGGTGGAAATCGGCCCGGGCTTAGGCGCGCTGACAAGGCCGTTACTGAAAAAATTAAAGCATCTGCACGTAGTGGAGATCGACCGTGACATCATCGCGCGTCTGGAGAATGATTATCCGCAAGATATACCTGATCCCAAACTGATCATTCATGCGGGAGATGCGCTGAAGTTTGATTTGGCAACCCTGGCCGCACCGCTGCGCATTGTCGGTAATCTTCCCTACAATATTTCATCGCCGTTGCTGTTCTATTTTGCAGAATACGCAGAACGTATCACCGACATGCATTTCATGCTGCAAAACGAAGTAGTCGAACGCATGGTGGCCGATCATTCCACACCGGCTTACGGGCGGCTGTCAGTGATGTTGCAATACCGCTTTTACATGGAAAAACTGCTCGATGTGCCGCCGGAATCGTTCCGTCCCGCGCCTAAGGTGAATTCAGCTATCGTGCGCATGATTCCGCTGCCTGCCGACAAAATCATCGTTAAAAACGAAAAGTTGTTCGGCGAGATCGTCGGCACCGCATTCGGTCAGCGCCGTAAAACGCTGCGCAACACCTTGCGAAGTTTCTTGAATGAAGATGAGTTTGCACAGATTGACATCAATCCCCAGTTGCGCGCCGAAAATCTGTCGGTAGCAGCGTTCGCCAAAATTGCCGCGTATGTGGATAAACGAGGCAGTATGCTGCCTGCCGCATAAAACCGTGTCGATTTAATTATCTCAGCCGAACCCGCCTGCACAATGTTTCACGTGAAACAATTTCAGGATTAGCTCCGGGAAGTCAGACTGGCTCCCGGGGAACGCTATTGAGCACGACGTCCCGGAATGGAGAGTAGTTCATAACCCGCGATGACATCAAACAACTCTTCGTCGATTCCGGTCTGACGCTGACGGTGAAAATCCTGCTTAAGCTCTGCCAGCAATTCATCGATATTTTTCTCGGCGCGCCGCATCGCAACCAGACGACTGGAATTTTCGCTTGCCAGCGATTCAACACAAGCCCTGAATAATGAGATAAAAAGGTACTCGCGTATCAGTGCCTCTATTGTCGAATCGCTGCTTCCGATCACCTCTGGCAGATTACCTGTAGGCCAGGAAAGTCCGGCCAACCCGCGTCGCCACTCATCGTCCAGCGGCAGCAATCTCTGCATGACAGGCTCATAGGCCGAACCGGACTTTGGGCTGTTGTGAAACAGGTAAATTTGCGTAACTTCACCACGCATCGAGTCTATCCTGACGAGGATACGCCCGATCAGCTGTGTAATGGCTGCAATGGAATTCGGCACGGGAAAGTTTCCCGCAACCGACATACTTGCGTCATTCAGATGACGCTCCACGCGCTCGCTGACGGCCAGAATATGCTTGTTTCCCGGAATACTGTTCAGCTCATTTACCACAAAATCTGCCAGCACCTCATTGAACTGACCAACCAACCCCTGATCCGAACCAAACACCACCGCGCCAGTTGCACCTCGATTCATCTGTACACGCCCATCCGCATACATGGACGCGCCGTCATGGTGCAAGGCTGCAACCAGCCCCAACTCCACGGTACGGTAATAGTCATCCAACGAGATTACTGCGCGCTCGTATTGTGCAATACCGGAAGCTGCCAGCGCCTTCATCGTGCGTACCACAGACCCCAGTTCGACAGCACCATCAATCTTGCGGCGCAAACTCTCGGGCGTATCACTCATGCTGCTGAAATGTAATAAGTGTTGCTCGTGCGAACTGCAGAATTGCCTCGCTGTCACTGCCGCTCAATTTGTCGGCGGTGGTAAATCGTTCAACAATCCCGGCAGGAAGCACTGCCGCCGCTTTACACAGCGCCAGCTCGGCATCGTGCATTTTTTCTAATGGCACACAATCAAATAACTTTCCGGTCAGCGCCAGCAATACAACAATCTGTCCCGGCACAGTCAAGGGTTTAAATTCGGGCTGTTTAAGACAGGTTCGGATGCGTTGCCCGTGATCGATAATCTTGCGGGTGTTCTCATCGAGCCTTGTACCAAAACGTGCAAACGTTTCCAATTCCTCGAACTGTGCATAGGCGAGTTTCAGATCGCCCGCCACCGCGCGATAGGCCGCCAGCTGCGCTTTGCCGCCGACGCGCGATACAGATTTACCGACATCCACAGCGGGCAGGATTCCCAGCTCAAACAATTTTGGCGAAAGATAAATCTGCCCGTCTGTAATCGATATCAAATTCGTCGGAATATAAGCTGAAATATTCTGTGCTTCAGTCTCAATGATGGGCAGCGCGGTGAGCGAACCACCGCCCAATTCTTCGAGCAAATGGGTGGCGCGTTCAAGCAAGCGCGAATGGATGTAAAAGATATCGCCAGGATAGGCCTCACGACCGGGAGGGCGCCGGAGGAGTAAAGAAAGTTCCCTGTAGGCACGCGCATGGTGGGTCAGATCGTCATACACAATCAGGACATCGCGGCCCGCTTCCATAAAATGCTCTGCGATGCTGGTCGCAGCGTAAGGTGCGATATAGGTGAGCCCTGGCGGGTCGTTGCCTTCAGTCACGACGACGACGGTATATTCCATAGCGCCGTTCTCGCGCAAATCTGCGACGGTTTTAGCCACGGCTGAGGCACGCTGACCAATTGCACAATACACACACAGCACATTCTGGTCGCGCTGATTAAGAATCGTGTCGATGGCAATGGCCGTCTTGCCGGTCTGCCGGTCACCCAAAATCAACTCACGCTGGCCTCGCCCGATGGGAACGAGCGCATCAATGACTTTTATACCGCTTTGCAACGGAACCGTAACGGGCGAGCGATCCATAATATGCGGTGCAGGGCGTTCAATAGGCAATCGCTTGTCGAAACTCACCGGCCCCCTGTCATCAAGTGGTCGTCCAAGGGGATTGATGACGCGACCGATCAGGCCAAAACCAACCGGAACGTCCATAACATGCCCTCTGCGTTCAACTTCAACGCCCGCATGCAACTGCCAATAATCGCCAAGCAGAACAACACCGATTTCTTCTTCATCGACATTAAATGCAATGCCGTATAAATCACCGGGAAATTTCAATACTTCCTCGAAACCCACACCGGGCAAACCGGATACTCTGGCTATTCCCGTGGACAGACTGGTAACTGTACCCGTCTCGCGCGGGCTCAATTGCGGTATGTAGCCAGCCCTGGCCTGACTGATTTCCATAAATGTGCGGTCGATGACACGCTTCAGGCTGTTCATGATTTTCCTGATGAAATCCCTGATTGCACAACCGCGCCCGCGCTCTTTTCAATCGAAGCAAGATAGTCGGCAATACTCCACGCAACTTTTTGCCCCTGCATGATGAGTTCAATACCGCTGATTAATTCCGGCACGGTCTCAAATCTGACGGAGCTTGCCATGCTCTCAACGATCGCATTTTCAATCATGAAGCGTAACTCTTCTGACAAATCGAACGCGCTGCGTACCAGAACGGGCGCTGATGGAGACAACGCGCCCAGACGCTGTTTATCCAAGCCATCCAGCGCAAGCAAACGCTGAACGAACACTTCAACCATGCGCGCTTCCAGACTCATCCCGGCAAGATCGGTCAATGCCTTTCGAGCAATGGCAAACGCTTCAGCCCGTGTTCGACGAGCAATTTCAACACTCAGATTTTCATACTCAACCCTCAACTGTTCCTGCTGTTTTATTCGCAAACTGTCCGCCTCGTTGCGCGCCGCCTCAATCAAACGCGCTCGTTCGGTGGTAACTTCGTCCATTGCCTTCTTTAAAAGTCCGGCTTGCAGATCATCAAATGTATCGTTCTTGAACTTGAAATCCTCGCGTTCCTTCTGAGCTTCCGCCTTTTTAGCATCCGCATCTGCAAGCTCACCGGCAATACGTTTTTCGCGCGCGTCTATCGCATTAAGGATAGGTGAATACAAAAACCGTTTCAACAACCACAGCAAAATAAGGAAGTTAACTATTTGCGCGATAACGGTGAACCAGTCGATCAGCATGATTATTTTGTCGCTGCCTGTGCGATGACATGATTCCAGAATGGATTGGCAAAAATCAGGATCATCGCAACCACGAAACAGTAAATGGCTACCGACTCAATCATCGCCAAACCCACAAACAAGGTTCGCGTAATCGTGGTGGCAGAATCGGGTTGCTGTGCAAGCGAACTCAACGCGGTCGAAACTGCGCGACCTTCGCCAAGCGCCGGGCCGATTCCACCAATGGCAATCGTTAAGCCAGCTGTGATGATTGAAACCATTGCAATAAGCGTTGCGCTATCCATGATAATTCCTTCCAGAGTAGTAGTTCATGATTCCTCCCGTGCTCGTGTGGCAGCTGCGATGAAAACCGTAGCAAGAATACTGAAAATATAAGCCTGCACCAGCCCCGTCAAAAGACCCAGCATGCTCATGATCATAGGAAATATAAAGGGCGTGATGGTCAGCAGAATGCCTAGTATCATCGTGCCACTCATCATGTTGCCAAACAGGCGGATGGCTAGTGCCAACGTGCGGGATAATTCACTGATGATATTAAATGGCAGCATCATGGCGGTTGGCTTCAGATAAGACTGCAGATAAGCGCTCAGTCCACTCTGTGCAATACCGAACAATGGCACCGCAACAAACACACAAATGGCCAGTGCCGCCGTAGTTGAAAGTGATCCGGTCGGCGGTTCATAACCTGGAAAAATCGTGCACAAGTTGGACAATGCGATAAACAGAAATAACGTGCCCAGAAACCCTAAGTACTTTTCCGGATGACTCAGTCCGACTTCCTCAATTTGTTTGCCTATTGTAGTCACAATTATTTCAAGCAGACTTTGCCAGCGGGAGATATGCATTCCTTCCGCCAACTTGCGCGTAATAAGCTTTGCGCCGATAGAGAGCACAAGCATCAATACCCAGGTCGTCAGGATAGTTACGTTGAGTTTGAAGAACCCGTGCTGCCATAAAACCAACTCGTCTGAACTAAGGTACATGACCCGCTTCCTTCTTTATCGACATTGCGGTCAAGCGGGTCATGACGAGGCGAGCGATGACAAAGCCTGTCAAACATGCCAGCAGTCGCTTCCAGTCATTAGCCATGACAAAATAAAATCCAGCCAACGTTATACTGATACGCAGCAGCAGGCTTCCCATGAAGCACCGTGCCGGATTTGTTGACGCAAGCCCTTTTTGTATCGTCCACCACAACCCGCCAAAGAATAGCGCTCCGAGCACAATTCCTGCAAATAACACTGCAACCAGCAATAAGATTTCACTCATCTTTGTGCTCCAGATCCATGTGAATCTGCCGGTCTTCTTTCACTACCCAATGCCATGCATTAAGACAGCCTAGCGCAAGCCCGATAATCAACAGCGTAAGCGTCCAGGAATGAATTCCCGGATAACGTTTATCCAGCCAGATTCCCAGTACCGCACCAAGCACGGTCGGCACAGCCACAGACCAGCCGACCAGTCCCATCATTCCAAGTCCTGCCCAGACAGTCTGCGTGACTCTGCGTTGCGCTTTAAGTTTCCGTGCTTCCTTCATGCCGACATTGCGAATGAAGGAGGATTTACCAGCTCCAGGAGCCGGTGACTCAGCCACGATGATACTCCGCAAATCGACGCACAAATCCGCTCTCCAGCTTTGCCAGTACTGCACGAACTTGCTTCTCACCTTCGTCGATATTGATAAATTCACGTTCCACCGCCTCACGCAGTTCGCCTAAGCTCATACCACCAATTGCATTGCGCACCGATACCAGCACGTCATTGCCAGCTTTGACCATCACGCCTTCATCAATGGCTACAAAAATTTCATCTCCAGTTTCAGATTCATACGTCAATATTCCCGCCACCAATACCGCCACACAATCAAGCCGGTGCGGCAACACGCCGAATGATCCTTGCGGCGTTTCCGCAACAATACGCTTTACCCCGTCAACTTCAGTAAAAACCTGGTGCGGCAGGAGCACTTTAAGTTTCATGTTTAATCATCCGTTCTGAATAGGCCGGGTTTTAGCCGGTTCGACTTTCGTTATCGCCTCTGCTATTGGACCTATCATGTACAGCGCACTTTCCGGCACATTTTTAAATTCATCGTTAAGGATGCGCTCACAGCCATCGAGCGCATCGGCCAGACTGACGAGTTTACCTTTTATACCGCTGAATTGTTCAGTGGTATAAAACGGTTGGGTAAGGAAACGTTCAAGCCTTCTGGCCCGGGCAACAATGGCACGATCCGCAACCGATAATTGCTCCAGACCTAGCATGGCAATGATGTCCTTGAGGTCTGCATATTGCGCGAGTGTGCTTCTGATTTGCTGAGCCAGCAGATAGTGGCGTTCACCGACAATACCCGGAGTCGCCATTTTTGAACCCGATTGCAACGGGTCAATGGCAGGGTACAACCCCTCGCTTGCCCGTTTGCGTGACAGCACGATGGATGCGGAAAGATGCGAAAAAGTATGCACCGCAGCCGGGTCGGTAAAATCATCCGCCGGAACATACACCGCCTGGATCGAGGTGATTGCACCCGTATCGGTATTGGCAATACGCTCCTCCAGACCGGACAACTCGGTACCCATCGTTGGCTGATAACCCAGGCGCGAAGGCATCTGGCCCATCAAACCGGAAATTTCGGAACCTGCCTGAATAAAACGGAAAATATTATCGATCAGCAGCAATACGTCACGGTGTTCGTCATCGCGGAAATATTCTGCCATTGTCAGTGCCGCATGTCCCACGCGAAAACGGCTGCCCGGAGGTTCGTTCATCTGGCCAAATACCATAACCATATTGGATAGCACGCCAGCGCCCTTCATGTCGCGGTAAAGCTCCTCTCCTTCTCGGCAACGTTCACCTATCCCGCAAAAAATACTTACTCCTTCGTGATGTCCGATCATATTGTGTATCATTTCGGTGAGCAATACGGTCTTGCCGACACCGGCCCCGCCAAATAGCCCCGCCTTGCCGCCACGTTCCAGCGGGGAGAGCACATCAATAATCTTGATGCCGGTTTCAAATATTTCTGATTGGGTGGAGCGCCTTGACAATGGGGGAGGGGCGCGGTGCACACTGCGCCACTCGATATCAACAGGCGCCGGCAGACGATCGATGGCGTTACCGAAAACATCAAACATGCGGGAAAGTGTTGCGCGTCCGACCGGCGCTTTCAGCGGACTGCCCGTATCTCTGACCACGATGCCACGCGCGAGCCCCTGTGTAGGCGTCAGCGCAATTCCGCGCACCAGATGAGCCCCTAACTGGGCTAAAACTTCGATTGCAATTAGCTCGCCTTCACCGGCATACAACAAGGCGTAAATCGGCGGCAAATGACCTTCGAAACGAATATCGACGACACTGCCACGCACAGAGATAACAGTACCTAAATTTAAATGGCTGATGTTATTCATCATCGTAAATTTCCGTTTTTATCTGATCTCCATGTTCTTTACAGATAACTGTTTTTTTCAGCAGCATCACGCTTGTAAGCATACACCCTGATTGCCCGGCCTACAGCATAGGAAACAATACTTCCAAAACTGCTCATGCCGCCAATTTTTACTTTAAAGTGAAAAATCCGCCATTACTTTGCTTTTTAGTTATTAAAAAATATTTAAAATCCCTTAAAACCATCAAATAAGCGATCTTTCGAACAAACCCTAACCAACCCATTCCCTTGCATGCAAAAGCCTCTCAAAGCTCATTTTAACAAGCCTGGCTTGGAAGCCCTATATTCATTGGCTTGCAAGGCTTCAATTTCTATCAATCGCTTTTAAAATCTTATTTTTAGCCTTATTAAGGCAATTTTTAACCTTATGGCTGTAAAATTTTCTTTCCGCAAATTTTTTAAACCAATATTTTTAATCTGCAAATAAAATGGCCACGAATTCATCGTGGCCATTTTATTTTGCTTCCGTTGTCCAAATTTAAAATAATCCGTTTATTGCATTAAATTTTCCAGCCTGGAATTTCCATTTAAATTTGGTGAGAACGATGTCACCTTTTCTGAGAACCTGCAAATTTATACATCCAGGTTTTTTGCTCCCAACGCATTTTTCTCGATGAATGCGCGGCGCGGTTCAACCAGATCGCCCATCAATGTGGTGAAAACTTCATCAGCAGCAATGGTGTCTTCAATACGCACTTTGAGCAGGATGCGATTTTTTACAAACATAGTGGTTTCCCACAATTGCTCGGGGTTCATTTCTCCCAGACCTTTGTAACGCTGAATACTGAGACCTCGCTTGGCTTCTTCCAGCAACCACTCGATCGCCTGCTTGAAACTTGCGATTCCGCGTTTCTGCTCTCCGCGCGATACATAAGCCGTCGGACTCATCAGTCCATCCAGTGCATCTGCAGTTTGTCGGATTTGTTTGTAATCGCCACCCTGCAAAAAGTCTTTATCCAGATAACTGATGGAATAATTTCCAAAATACAGTTTTTCAAGACGAAGACGCAGTTCACCTTGCTCATCGTTCTCTACGGTAACCTTGATGACACCTCCGCTGGCAGCTTCCAGCAACTGCGCGCTTTTCTGCGCCTGTTCTGCATCGTCCAGTGAAAGGGTTGGCAGTATCAGCAGGGCATGGCTGGCTTCAGGCGCGATGTAATGTGTCAAACGGTCAATCACAGCTTCAGCAAGGAAATATTGTCTGGCGATCAACTCCAGGGCTTCTCCCTGTATTGGCATAGATTCCAGAGCAGGATACAGCGATGCATCCTTCAGCGCATTACCCAGCAAATAGCTCTTCATCTCCAGGTCATCCTTGAGATAACGCTCTTCCCGGCCTTGCTTGATTTTATACAGTGGCGGCTGCGCGATGTAAATATGACCTCGCTCGACCAGTTCCGGCATCTGACGATAAAAGAAGGTAAGCAGCAGAGTGCGGATATGTGATCCGTCCACGTCCGCATCGGTCATGATGATAATGCGGTGATAACGCAACTTGTCCGGATTGTATTCGTCTTTGCCAATACCTGTTCCCAACACGGTTATCAGCGTTGCAATTTCCTGAGAACTGATCAGTTTTTCAAATCTGGCCTTTTCGACGTTGAGAATTTTACCCTTGAGCGGCAAAATCGCCTGGAATTTGCGATCCCGCCCTTGCTTGGCTGAACCGCCGGCAGAATCACCCTCGACCAGATACAGTTCAGACAGGGCAGGGTCTTTTTCCTGACAATCGGCTAACTTACCGGGCAAACCCATGCCATCCAGCACACCTTTACGACGGGTCAGATCACGGGCTTTGCGCGCTGCTTCACGAGCACGCGCCGCTTCGATAATCTTGCCTACGATGATTTTGGCATCATTAGGTTTTTCCAGCAAAAACGCGCTCATCTGCTGACCGATCAATTCTTCAATCACAGGACGCACTTCTGATGAAACCAGCTTATCTTTGGTTTGTGAAGAGAATTTAGGATCAGGCAGTTTTACTGATAATACCGCGGTCAAACCTTCGCGCATATCATCGCCGGTCGGTTCCACTTTGGCTTTTTTAGCCAACTGCTCAGCTTCAATATAGTTATTCAGAGTCCGCGTCATCGCAGCGCGCATGGCCGTCAGATGGGTTCCACCATCTCGTTGCGGTATGTTATTGGTGAAACACTGCACATTTTCCTGATAGGAATCATTCCACTGCATCGCAATTTCCGCCGTCATGCCGTCTTTTTCACCGATTGCATGAAAAACCGTCGGATGCAGCGCAGTCTTGTTGCGATTCATATATTGCACAAAACCTTTGATACCACCGGTAAAGGAAAAATTTTCTTCCTTGCCGTTACGATGATCAATCAATGCAATTTTTACGCCGTTGTTCAGAAATGACAACTCGCGAAGACGCTTAGCCAGAATATCGAAATGAAATTCAATCAAACCAAAAGTTTCTGTAGCAGCCAGAAAATGCACTAATGTGCCCTTCTTTTTTGATTCTCCAATGACCCGAAGAGGGGCTACCGGATCTCCATGACGAAATTCCATGAAGTGCTCCTGCCCGTCGCGGTAAATAGTCAACTTCAACCATTCCGACAACGCATTAACCACAGATACACCCACGCCATGTAAACCGCCTGATACTTTATAGGAATTGCTGTCAAATTTGCCACCTGCATGCAGAATGGTCATGATGACTTCAGCTGCCGAACGGCCTTCTTCCTTATGAATATCGGTCGGAATTCCCCGACCGTTATCACTGACACTAATCGAATTATCTGCATGAATAATCACATTTATTTCATTGCAATGTCCTGCCAGTGCTTCATCTACCGCGTTATCTACCGCTTCGAAAACCATATGGTGTAAACCAGTACCATCGTTCGTGTCGCCGATATACATACCGGGACGTTTACGGACTGCTTCCAGGCCTTTAAGCACCTTGATGCTGGTTGAATCATATTCACTCATGGGTTTCTTTCCGGGTGTTGGTTTGTTTCACGTGAAACAAAAACTGAAAACGTTTGCTATTTTACCACCAGACTAGATACGCATTGGCATAACCACATATCTGAACTCCAGATCATCGGGTGATGTAATCAAAATACTGCTGTTTGGATTACCAAAAGAGAAAATGGCCATCTCACTGTGAATGCTGCTCAAACCATCCATCAGATAATTGACGTTAAAACCAATGTCGATTGCTTCTCCGTGATAATCCGTTTCTATTTCAACCTGAGCTTCTTCCTGTTCACTGTTGCTGCTGATAATACAGAGATTCTTTTCGGTCAGAACAAAACGAACCCCTCTGAATTTTTCATTGGACAGAATTGCTGCCCGTTGCAAAGCCTGTTGAACAAGCAACCTGTTAATGCTCAGATGATTGCTGTAATTTGGTATAACTCGTTGATAATCCGGGAATTTTCCTTCAATCAACTTGGTTGTCAGTTCAATACCGGAAAATGTCGCTTTAAGTTGTTGACCAGAAAATTCAAGCTGAATGATCTCATTTTCATCGCTCAATAATTTTGAAAGCTCAACGATTGCCTTGCGCGGAATAATAATTTCCAGCTTATCAGAATTGGCATCAATTGGTATCGCGTTGTACGCTAAACGGTGTCCGTCAGTCGCCACAGCCCTGAAAATATTATCTTCTATCACAAAAAGAACACCATTCAAATAGTAACGCACATCCTGCTGTGCCATTGCAAATTGAACAGAAGCAAATAATTTTTTTAATGTGCCCTGGCTTAATGTGATTTTTCGTGGATCAACGAGTTGATTGCCAAGTTTGGGAAAATCTTGTGCAGGAAGTGATTGAAGATTGAATTTACTTTTATTGGATTTGATCAGGACTTTATTTTCTTTAACTTCAATTGATACTTTGCTTTGATCCGGAAGTATGCGCAAAATTTCCTGCAATTTTTTCCCACCCACGGTGATTGCTGTACTGGAATCACTATCCGTATCGGTTTCGACAGTCGTGGTAATTTGAATTTCCAGATCGGTTGAAGTGAAGCGAATTTTCCCAACTTCCTTTTCAATCAATATGTTAGATAAAATAGGCATCGTTTGTTTACGCTCGACAATACCGACAACCGTTTGCAGTGGTTTCAGCAAAGTTTCTTTTTCTATCTTTTCAATAAACATAATATATATACCTAATAAGACTAATAATGTCTTCAGATTGAGTGGATAAGTCTAAAAATAATAATTAAAACAATAAATTAATATTAAAAAATGGCTGTGTTTTAACTGTTGATTTCAAGCCTTGCTGATGTGGATAAGTTTATCAAACTCAATTTAATAATAAATACCCACATTTTATCCACAACTTGATCACAACGTTATACAGCTTACAAATCAAAATTTACAAAGTTTTTAGTTAACCAAATGATTTAAATTTCAATTGAACTAATATACAGCATTCCATTTTCGAAAAAAAACACAGCAATTAACAAGGAAAATCTGAAACGGGTACGCTCAAACAATTTTGATAAATTATTTGTATTTGGGCAAAAGTTAATGCATTGCCGGTTTAATCATTAAAAATGAATCTATCTGTTTATGTTAAAAAAGTAATTTAAAAACATAATAACAATAATAATGCATTCAATTTTTTGTGGATAAGCTGATAAATATTTTAAAAACAAATAGTTGAATCAAAACTTTGGGTGTTGCCAAGCTGTGGGTTGATGGACTGCTTATTGTGGATAAATCAAGCCGTTAAAAAATAAGCAATGATAAGCACATGTTATCCACAACATAACCACAGTTTTATCCCGTCAGTGTCTGAAGCAGTATCTTATAATCAGCATCGATGGTTGTATCGTTTGCACGTAGCGTTGCTACTGTTTGACAGGCATGAATCACTGTTGAATGATCCTTTCCCCCGAATGCATTACCAATTTCCGGCAAACTCATGGTTGTCAATTCGCGTGCCAGACTCATGGCAATTTGCCTTGGCCGGGTAAGATTGCGCGTTCGCTTTTTGGATAACATCTCAATAATTTTGATACGGAAATAGTCAGCCACGGTCTTCTGGATATTGTCGATTGAAATTTGCCGACTTTGTGCTACGAGAATATCCTTTAACGCTTCCTTGGCCGTTTCAACAGAAATGATACGTTTATGAAACTTGGTGTAAGCCTCTACACGTTTGAGCGCGCCTTCCAGTTCACGTACGTTTGAGTTTACGTGTTTGGCTATGAAAAAGGCGACGGCATCATCAAGTTTGTAACCGCTGATGGTGGCCTTCTTGAGCAAGATCGCGACGCGCATTTCCAGCTCCGGCGGCTCAATCCCGATGGTCAGACCCCAGCCAAAACGTGAAACCAGCCGACTTTCCAAACCGACCAGTTCCTTTGGAAAAGTGTCGCTGGTCAAAATGACTTGTTTGTGCGAATCAACCAGGGTGTTGAAGGCATATAAAAACTCTTCCTGCGTCTTGGCCTTGCCGGCAAAAAACTGAATGTCATCGATCAGCAGCACATCCAGCGAATGGTAATATTGTTTAAACTCTTCAAATTTATTGGTTTGATAAGCACGCACTACGTCGGCAACGTAGCGTTCCGCATGCATATAGCAAACCTTGGCTTGAGGGCGGTTTAAAATGATCTGGTTACCAATTGCCTGGGCCAAATGCGTTTTCCCCAAACCAACCCCGCCATAAATAAACAGCGGGTTGTAAGAAACCCCAGGTAATTCAGCTACTTGCGTCGCAGCAGCAAAGGCTAACTGATTTGCCTTGCCGATCACGAAATTATCGAAAGTTAAGCTTTGATTGAGTTTTCCATAGCCACGAAATGAAGTTTCAATCTTTGGCTTGCTTTCAACAACAGCTTTGATTTTTTCCTGAGCAAGGGGCGCCGCCTGTATTTTTGCAGAAGCAGATTCCACGACACGGAATTCAAATTGCGGAACGACTGAATAAACCAGCTTTGCCTGGCGACTGATTTCAGGAAAGAAACGATCCTGCAATATTTTCAGCGTAAAAGTATTCGGCGCAGTCAAAACCAGACAGCCCTTATCACTGGATAACTTGAGCGGTTTGATCCACGAGTTGAATTGCTGTGGTGGAAGGCTCTTTTCAAACGAGTTGAGACAAGTATCCCAGAAGGCATTTTCTTGCATATAAACCTAAATGGATGTGCAAATTAGCATCAGATGTTTGGTATTCTACAGACCCTGACAAAACTTATCCACAGGCAATCCACAAACAATCCACAGATGGCAACGCAAATTTATCTTGACATCTAAGGCTTAACACATTGTAATATCGCGTTTTATGACTTCCCAAGGATAATTCAGAATGAAACGCACATACCAACCTTCAGTTACTAAGAGAAAACGCACTCACGGCTTTTTAGTTCGCATGAAAACACGCGGCGGCCGCGCAGTCATCCGTGCTCGTCGCGCCAAGGGCCGTGCAAGACTCGCAGTGTAAGCATGAAAATAGCTTTGCAGCTGCGCAACGTATCCCGCGCAGTGAAGGCTATGGACAATGTCTGAAAGCACATGTGATTTCAGACAAGTATTTCAAGCTTTTTTTTATGCCGAATCACACAAAAAAAGCGCGATTAGGTATTGTTGTGGCGAAAAGATATATACCTAAATCGGTGGACAGAAATAAGGCCAAGCGTGCAATTCGAGAATTATTCAGAGTTCATCAAATCAAGGGATGCGGTATTGATTTGGTTGTGATGGCACGGAATGGCGAAAGACCGGACGCAGATTGTCTGAATAATCTCTTCAGTCGGGTGGCAACGCGATGCGCATAATTCTGATAAAAATTATTCATGGTTATCAGTATCTGATTAGTCCGATGAAACCTCCGACCTGTCGCTTTACTCCAAGTTGTTCTCATTATGCATGCGATGCTTTAACCAGGCATGGTTTGATTAAAGGCCTTTGGTTGAGCATCAAGCGTCTCGCACGTTGTAATCCCTGGCATCCGGGTGGTTATGATCCTGCACCCTAATTAATTAAAAAATACCATCATGGACTTTCAGAGACTCTTCCTGTTTATAATATTTTCCTTCTCACTGATGATGGTATGGGATGGCTGGCAACGCTATCAACATCCGCAAGTTGAGCAGCAAGTTGCGACAGTAAAAGCCGAGTTGCCTGTAGCGTCTGGCAAATCAGACGATGTGGCTTCTGCAACGACGATTGTCCAGCAGACGGTAAAAACCGAATCAGGAAAAATTATCAAGGTCAAAACTGATTTTCTGGAAGCCCAGATTAATACCTTGGGTGGAGATATTCAGCATTTGGATTTTTTGAAACATGCCGATGGAGAGGACAAAAGCAAGCATTTCGTGTTGTTTGAGAAAGGTCCCAATACGCACAACTATATTGCCCAGTCGGGTTTGTTAGGCGCAGGTTTACCTAACCACACCAGTTTGTTCAGTGCAGAAAAAGATGACTATGTCTTGACTGGTGATCAGCTTCAGGTGCGATTGACGGCTGCGACAGCGAACGGAATTACGGTTGCCAAGTTGCTGACCTTTCATAAAGACAGTTACGTTGTCGATGTGGCTTATGAGATTCAAAATAATACAGCTGTTGCTTTAACCAGTTCAGCCTATTATCAATTCGTTCGTGATGGCATTGACCCTGCGGGTGGTTCTAAAATGGTACCTACCTTTACCGGCGCAGCAGTGTACACCGATAAGGAAAAGTTTCAGAAAGTCAGTTTCTCTGACATAGACAAGAAAAAAGTAAGTTATCCAAAGGAATCGGATAACGGCTGGATTGCGATGTTGCAGCATTATTTTGTTGCAGCATGGATCCCGAAAGACACCAGCAAACGTGAATATTTCACCAAGAAAAATGGTGATTTGTACACGGCGGGCGTGGTACTTCCCGTACCAGCCATTGCACCAGGACAAAAAGGGATCATCAATGTAGCGTTGTATGCCGGTCCTACTGAATCCAGGCTGAATGCTATTGCACCGGGTTTAGGTTTGACGGTTGATTATGGCTGGCTGACGGTTGTCGCAACGCCAATTTTCTGGACGCTGAGATTTATTGAGGGCATCGTACATAACTGGGGCGTGGCGATCATCATACTCACCTTGTTGATCAAGTTATTGTTTTTCCCCCTGTCGGCTGCGAGCTACCGCTCCATGGCAAAAATGCGTCAGGTTGCGCCCAAGCTGGAAAAGCTTAAGCAGCAGCATGCAAATGACCGCGAAAAACTAAATAAAGCGATGATGGAACTGTATAAAACAGAGAAAATCAACCCGCTCGGTGGATGTCTGCCCGTTGTTATTCAGATACCGGTCTTTATTGCGCTTTACTGGTCTATCCTGGCCAGTGTCGAAATGCGGAATGCACCTTTCATAGGCTGGATTACCGATCTTTCCGCTGCTGACCCGTATTATGTTTTGCCACTGCTGATGGGTATCAGCATGTTTGTTCAATCCAGACTGAATCCTACGCCGGCTGATCCGATGCAGGCACAGATCATGAAAATCATGCCGATTGCATTCAGTGTGGTGTTCTTCTTTTTCCCTGCCGGTCTGGTATTGTACTCAATCGTCAATAACGGTTTGTCCATTGCCCAGCAATGGTATATCACTCGCAGCGTAGAGGTCGCAGGTGCCGCTGCCAAGCGTTGATACGATAGCTGCAATAGCCACTGCACAGGGTCGCGGTGGTGTGGGGGTGGTTCGTATCTCGGGACGCGGTATAAGCCACATTGCGCTGGCCGTGTTGGGCAAACTTCCCGTGCCGCGTCATGCCACTTTCACTGACTTTAAGGACGAAGCTGGTGAAGTAATCGATCAGGGACTCGCGCTGTACTTTTCGGCGCCAAATTCCTATACCGGTGAGGATGTGCTGGAATTGCAGGGGCATGGCGGATCTGCTGTGCTGCACTTGCTGTTACAACGTTGTCTTGGGTTGGGCGCACGGCTTGCCGAACCCGGCGAATTTACCCGCAGAGCTTTCCTGAACGACAAGATTGATCTGGCGCAGGCAGAAAGTGTGGCCGATCTTATTGAAGCGACCACGATTGAAGCTGCGCGCAGCGCGATGCGTTCACTGCATGGCGAATTTTCTGCGGCGATCAATGAATTGGTAGATGAACTGATTCGTTTGCGCATGCTGGTCGAGGCGATGCTGGACTTCCCTGAAGAGGATATCGAGGTCGTTGATACCACGCATCGCGATTTTCTTCTGCAAAAAATTCAAATCAGACTACAGCTGACTTTAGATACTGCCAAACAGGGCAGCTTGCTGCGTGAAGGTGCACATATCGCACTGGTCGGGCGGCCCAATGTCGGTAAATCCAGTCTGCTCAACCGGCTCGCCGGCGAGGAAATTGCCTTGGTCAGCGATGTGCCGGGAACGACACGGGATGTTATCCGTCAGGCGATACAGATACGCGGCGTGCCGCTGCATATCATGGATACGGCAGGGCTGCGCATATCTGAAGACGAGGTCGAGAATATGGGTATGGCGCGGACCCGCCAGACGCTTCAGCGTGCCGACCTGATCCTGTTGTTGCTCGATGCAGCCGGTGGGTGCAGCGAAGAGGATGTGGAAATCATTTCCAGCTTTCCCGCCGATATCCCCCATCTGCTGGTCTTCAACAAAGCGGATCTGCTGCACGATAAAACCGGTACGGAAGAGGGTATCTACATTTCCGCCAAGTCTGGCTTGGGCATAGAAGCCTTGCGCGAACAGATACTCAAACTGATCGGCTGGCACAGCCAGGAAGGCGGCATTTTCATTGCGCGGGAACGTCACGTGATTGCGTTGAATCTGGCCAATGTTCATCTTGAACAGGCAATGACGTTACTGAATCAGCCTGAGTTGTTCGCCGAAGAATTGCGCCTGACTCAGCAAGCGCTCAATAGCATTACCGGAAAATTTACGGCTGACGATCTGTTAGGCGAAATTTTCAGCCGGTTCTGCATCGGCAAATAGTTCTGGTACAACGGATAAAAAATTATTATATTTTTTATCCGTTGTAAGCGGCAAGTAAATTTGATTGTTTATAGTACTCCCATCGTTTTTCATTCAGGGAGCTTGTCGTGAATAAAATATTTATTAATGCTGCAGGATTGTTAATAGCCCTCTTTGCACTTTTTCTGGCGTCATTTTATCAGTCTGAATACGGTGGCTCAGCCGCATTGCCGGTGATTGCACTCCAGTTTATTTCGGTAGTTTTTGTTGTGAATCTGGCAGTGAAAATCCTGACATCACTATTAAAATCATTTTTTCAAAAAGGTGTGTTTGAACATCCTTTTGAGTAATACGGCACCGGCTTTAACTAACCCCACAGGTCGGGCAGAGCCTCGACATGTGGGCGAGTTCTAACCCCTGTTTTTCAGCCAGCGCGCCGCATCCAGCGCGAAATAGGTCAGTATCCCGTCGGCTCCGGCGCGTTTGAACGCCAGCAGTGATTCCAGCACACAGGCCTCCTCAACCAGCCAGCCGTTTTGCGCTGCCGCTTTCAGCATGGCATATTCGCCGCTGACCTGATAGACGAAGGTAGGTGCCTTGAATTCGTCTTTAATCCGACGCACGATATCTAAGTAAGGCATGCCGGGTTTGACCATGACCATATCAGCGCCTTCCTGTAGATCCATGCCGACTTCCCACAGCGCTTCATCGGAATTGGCAGGGTCCATCTGGTAGGTGTATTTGTTACCTTTACCCAGATTGCCGCTGGACCCGACCGCATCACGGAACGGGCCGTAGAAGCTGGAGGCATATTTGGCAGAGTAGGCCATGATGCGGGTGTGAATGTGGCCGTTGCCATCCAACGCTGTGCGCACCGCACCGATACGTCCGTCCATCATGTCGGACGGGGCAACGATATCGGCACCGGCTGCAGCGTGAGCTTGCGCCTGGCGGGTCAGCACGGCGATGGTCTCGTCGTTAAGCACATAGCCTGCTTCGTCGATCAGCCCGTCCTGCCCGTGGCTGGTGTAGGGGTCCAGCGCGATGTCGGTCATGATGCCGAGTTCAGGGAAATTCTTTTTAAGCTCCGCCACGACGCGCGGCACAAGGCCATTCGGGTTGTAGGCTTCAGACGCGTCCAGCGTCTTTAACGATGCATCGATCACCGGAAAGATTGCCATCACCGGAATACCCAACTCTACGCAGCTTTTAGCGTCTTTGAGTAACAAATCCAG
The DNA here is from genome assembly GCA_026399735.1 of Pseudomonadota bacterium. Lineage (GTDB taxonomy): Bacteria > Pseudomonadota > Gammaproteobacteria > Burkholderiales > Gallionellaceae > Gallionella. The sequence goes on along the minus strand of JAPLQK010000096.1, from coordinate 4,434 downwards.
CGTTTTGCGCTGTACTCCCGGCATGGATTTGATGTCCTCTACGGTATTTTCGCCTTCAAGCACGAATACCGGGTAGATAAAATCGGCAGGAGTAAGCAGGTTCTCTCGCATCAGATCTCGTGAAAAAGCATCACGGCGCATACGGCGCATGCGTTTGTTAGGGTATTGTCCTAGTGTCTGCATAATTTTTCCTGAATTGATATTTATTTTGGAACTATTTAAGGAAACGCTTATCTGAGTATGCGAATGATGATGAATCATTCCACGTTTCTCCTCCCTGAGCGTGTTCTTAACCTTGTTAAGATCTTTAGCCCCCACTCGTTGGGGGCTTTTTTTTCTGTCGAATCAGCGACTAGTCGATTATACCTTCGTCAACACTCGGCTCAGACGACGCATCCGGTTTTAACCATCCGGCGATCACGGCTTCAGCTTCTTCCACGCCTTGTTTCTTCAGACTGGAGAATAATTGTACGGAACACTGCGGGTAATTTTCGGCAAGGTAGGCTTTTACTTTCATCAGGGTCAGCGTCGATTGCTGGCGACTGAACTTGTCCGACTTGGTCAGCAGGATATGGATCGGCTTGCCGGTCGTGGCGAACCAGTCCAGCATGGTTTCATCCAGTTCAAGCAAGGGGCGGCGTATATCCATGATAACGATCAGCCCGCATAGTTCTTCGCGCTTTTGCAAGTAAGTACTTAACAAGGATTCCCAATGACGCTTGGCCTCCGGCGGCACCTTGGCATAGCCGTAGCCTGGCAAATCCACGATATAACTGTCGTTGCCCAGCGAGAAGTAATTCAGATGCTGGGTGCGGCCCGGCGTTTTGCTGGTATAAGCCAGGCGCACGTGATTGGCTAATGTATTGATTGCACTTGATTTTCCGGCATTTGACCGCCCGACAAATGCGACCTCTTTCCCGCCATGTATCGGCAAGTCCTTGATGTGGTTGACGGTTGTGTAAAATGTTGCCAGTGAGAAAAGTCCCATTATTTCCAGACCGAGAAAATTGCGTCAGCTGCGGCTATCGTCTCATCGATATCTGCCTCAGTGTGAGCGGAGGATACAAAACCCGCTTCAAATGCCGAAGGCGCCAGATATACACCGGCATCCAGCATGGCGTGGAAGAAGCGGTTGAAAGCCTCCTTGTCGCAGGACATGACCTCGGCATAACTGGTGGGCACCGTTTTGCTGAAGTACAAGCCGAACATGCCGCCGACCGATTGGGCGCAGAACTGAACGCCGTGTTTCTTGGCGCTGGCCGTCAAGCCTTCAGTCAGTTGTTTCGCCAGTTGTGACAGGTGCTGGTAGAACCCCTCGGCCTGTACCAGTTTCAGGGTTGCCAGACCTGCCGTAACAGCGACCGGATTGCCCGACAAGGTGCCTGCCTGATACACCGAACCCAATGGCGCAAGACATTGCATGATGTCGCGCCGTCCGCCGAATGCTGCAGCCGGCAAACCGCCGCCCATCACCTTACCCAGCGTGACCAGGTCCGGTTTGATGCCGTAATAGCCTTGCGCGCCCTGCAGGCTGACGCGGAAGCCCGTCATCACTTCGTCCAGAATCAGCACGGCGCCATATTTTGTACAGAGATTGCGCAACGCATCGAGAAATTCACGTTTGGGTGTAACCAGATTCATGTTGCCTGCCACCGGTTCAACGATCACGGCAGCGATTTCATTGCCTATCTCGGCAAACGCGCGCTCAAGACCGGCAGCATCGTTGTAATCCAACACGGTGGTGAGTGCGGCGATCTCGGCAGGTACGCCTGATGAACTCGGCTGTCCGAAAGTCAGTGCACCGGATCCTGCCTTGACCAGCAAGCCGTCGGAGTGGCCGTGATAACACCCTTCGAATTTGACGATGCGCGAACGACCGGTAAAGCCGCGCGCCAGACGAATCGCCGTCATGGTCGCTTCCGTGCCGGAACTGACCAAACGTACCATTTCCAGACTCGGCAGCAAATGACACAGCAATCCGGCGATTTCCAGTTCGGACGCTGTTGGCGCGCCAAACCCCAGCCCATTGGCCGCCGCATCCTGCACCGCGCGGACGACATCCGGATGGCAGTGACCTGCGATCATCGGCCCCCACGAACCGACGTAATCGGTATAGCGCTTGTCGTCCGCATCCCATACGTAAGCACCTTTGCCACGCTGGAAAAACAACGGTGTGCCGCCTACGGAACGAAATGCGCGTACCGGCGAATTCACGCCGCCTGGAATGATTTGCTGCGATGCGTCGAAAAGAGATTGATTTTTGGAAGTCCCGGGATTATCTGATGTCATGTCGCGTCTTTCTAATTATTGGATACTCAAATTTGCAAACTGGCGCGCAGCAAGCGTTATATCTTTCGCGCTGAACAACGCAGAAATAACCGCCAGCGCATCCGCACCCGCCGATAAAACTGAGGCGCCATTCTCTGTCGTAATTCCGCCTATGGCTACGACGGGCAGGTGGATCTCGCGGCGCGCCTGAGATAATAAGTCCAGCGTTGCCACCGGTGCTGATGGTTTAACGGTGGAGGCAAAAAATGCGCCGAATGCCACATAACTCGCTCCCTGTGTTGCGGCCGCATGCGCCAGGCTCAGGCGATTGTAACAAGAAACGCCGATTATTTTATCCTTGCCCAACAGCGCGCGCGCGGCAGCCACACTGCCGTCTTCACCACCCAGATGTACCCCGTCGGCATCCACCTGTTTTGCCAGCTGCGCGTCATCGTTGATAATCAGGGGTATGCCGAATTCAAGCGTCAGCTGGCGCAAGGCCGCAGCCTGTTCTGAACGCTTCGAGATATCGCCCGACTTGTTGCGATACTGCAAGAGCCTGACGCCGCCATGCAAAGCCAGCCTTACCTTGTGCAATAATTCTGCCGTGTTGATCTCCTCCGGCGTAATTGCATATAAACCGTTAATTGAGTCGCTCAGGCTTATCTTCATCGTCTTCGCCGCGCGCCCAGAACAATCTGTCCGGGATAAACTGTCCCATACCTGGACGGAAACCCGCATTTAATGTCTGCCAAGTGTATTCCTGAGCCTCCTTGACCGCTTCCGGTACATCCACGCCTTGCGCCAGCAGGGCAGCAATGGCAGACGCCAGCGTACATCCGGAACCGTGATAGCTTCCCGGCAGACGCGTCCAGCTGTCGCTGCGAACCACGCCTTGCTCGCTATATAACGTGTTGATTACTTTGGAGGATTGTTCGTGTGTTCCGGTGATCAGCACATATTCGCAGCCCATCGCCAGAATACGTTTGGCGCATTCTTCAAGACTGGGGTCATCTTCTTCATTGTCTTCATCTATCGCAAGACGGCGCGCTTCAATGCTGTTCGGCGTGACGATGGTGGCCTGCGGTATCAGCAATTCGCACATCGCATCCAGCATGTCTTCGTCCGCCAGTTCATCGCCGCGCCCTGAAGCCAACACCGTATCCAGTACAAACGGGACGTCCGGGTAATCTGCCAGTATCTCGGCAATGGCCACGATATTTTCCACGCTGCCGAGCATGCCGATTTTGAAAGCGGCAACCGGCACATCTTCGAGCATTGCGCGCGCCTGATCTATCACCCATTCCGGCTCCATCGGCAGGACATCTTCCACTCCTCCGGTGTCCTGTACGGTAATGGCGGTTACCACCGACAGCGGATGACAACCCATGCTGGCGATGGTCAGCATATCAGCCTGCAAACCGGCGCCACCGGAAGGATCGGTGGCGGCAAAACTCATTACTAGCGGGAACGATTCAGACATGATGTAGGCGATGGTATTAGGCTCGTCAGGTCGGTTATTTTACCCTATATGCTGATGATTACCGAATAAAGCTGTACGTTGCCGCATCAGGGACGCGGTGCAGGAGGGGATGTCGCCGGGTTGCTATCCGGTTCAACGATTATGCCGCCCTTCTTTTGCACGATGCGCACGCGGTCGCCGACCCTGAAGGCATCCGGTTTGCCGGGCTGCATTACATAGGTGCTTTGTTCCGCGCCGTCCAGTTTCACCCATAACTCCAGCCCCTGACGGCTTTTGATGCCGGCCTGGTTTCCGAGCGTGCCGCCCAGCACTGAACCGAATATTGAGCCCACCACAGAGCCGCGTCCGGTGCCGGTATTTGCGCCGCCCACCTGACCGAAGATGCCGCCCGCCATGGAGCCTGCATTGGAGCTGGCATCCATTTCAATCGGTGTGATGCTCTCGATTACGCCCGGCTTGATGGTTTCCGGCCCTTTAGCATCCAGGCCGCGCTGGCCGCCGGCGCAGCCGGCAAGCAACAGGATAAAGAGCAGTCGGTACATGGCTTACAGCGTGATGGCAAAACCGAAGTGTTGTTCGAATTTCGCTGCGATTTCATTGCGGGTCAGCACATGGTTTTGACCGCCGCGACTGGCGATCTTGATCGAACCCATCAGGGATGCCAGACGTCCGGTGGTCTCCCA
>JAPLQK010000002.1 GCA_026399735.1 Pseudomonadota bacterium | reverse complement strand
ACGTTGCCGAATCCGGCTATATCCGGTAGTGCTGCGATCTGGGCGGAGACCGCCACGCTATCCATTTCAATGGTTCGCGCGGTGTCAGTAGCGAACCAGACATCATCCATGGCATGGCGCGTGCCGTCAGTGGCGGTGTAGCTGCCGGTGAGACCAAGGGTGTTGCCCTGTGCATCCACGGTAGAACCAACGGTATAGCCGGTGGCGAGGCTGCTGATTCCCGCCTGTTTGAGGGTGAGGAGTTCACCCGCGTCGGTAATCCCGTTCTGGTTGGCATCCTTCCATATTTTTATTCCGGCGGCGGCAGCTTCGGTGCTATCAACTTTACCGTCGCGGTTGGCGTCCACCTCTGCCAGTGAAGCAAACCCGTTTGCAGCTTTCTGGCCGTTTGCCAGTAGCGTGTTATTGCCGAAAAGTTCGCCCCCGCCGTCTATCTGGCCGTTACCGTTCAAGTCCCGAACCAGCAAACCGTCGTCCTTATTGACCCAACCGCTGAGTTCGGCAAAGCGGTTGTTGTTTTGGTCGAAGTGAATCCCGGCATTCATCGCGACAGTGCTGACACCGTCGCCATTCAAATCAAGGACGAGCGGGCTTTTGGTGATTTCGGCCTGGTGGAAAAGTTTCTGAATGCCGGTGAGGAAGTTGTTTTCTTCTATTCCTATCGACTGCATCCATGGCTGAAAAATCAGCGACTCGACAAAATCAACCAAAATATTCTTCGGTTGCATATTCGGCACCCCAAGAACAGGAACCATCCCCATTTGTGCCAATGCGTTTACTACCCATGTGGAACATTGAGAACCTTGAAAAGCCGAATAATCCGGTGGGTTGGTGGTAGTGACTGCGATGTAATCCATCAGTTTCCAGTATTGTGCCTGGGTGATTTCAACCTTGCCGCTGAAGACATCCGCTGGATGAAGTGTGTCATCTCGCACCTGCCCTGGCGCAACCAGTCCAGACGGATCAGGCGCAAATCCGTATCCTCGTTTAACCCCATCTGGGCCGACAACAACAAGAAACGAATGGGGTGGAAAGCCGGTATCAATTCGAATTTCAACGCTTAACATTATTCTTCTCCTTGTAAATAAAATTTGATATAGGGACTGATAAGGCGTGACTTGATCAATCCTCTCGTTTCCTCGTGTTTCTCTCTGTACACCTTGACTTCAATCGATATTCGTTTTGCGTTTCTTCCATATTCATCTAGGCATATACCAATAATTTCAGAAATAGCACCAACGTCAGAAATACCGTAAACGCTTAACATAAGCCCTGACGAAGCGCTTTTAAAAAACATGAGTTGTTTCTCTACACAATCATTTTCATCGATACACAAACCATGCTTAATTAAAATTTGGTCACTATTCTGGGATATCCGAAGCCCTTGAATCTGGTAAGTTGAAGGCTCCCCCCCAAAGACCATCGGAACTTCAAGAGTGAAAAATACCAGCAAAACAAAAAATAAAATGCGTTTCATGGATTACGCCTCCCTCTGCCACCTCACATTTGCCGAATCCGGCCATATCCGGCAACGCGGCAATTTTGGCGGAGACCGCCACGGTATCCTTTTCAATGGTTCTCGCCGTGTCCGTAGCAAACCAGACATCGTCCATCGCATGGCTTGTGCCGTCGGCTGCGGTGTAATGTCCGGTCTGGCTGTGCTGATTGCCTTGAGCATCGGTTACGGTTTGCTGTGCGTAATTCACGCCCAAGTCCTGAACGCCGACAGCACCAAGGGTGAGCAGTTCGCCGGTGCTGGCCACGGCGTTGCCGTCGCTATCTTTCCAAACGCGCAGTTGACTGAAATTGGCATCGTTAATATCCACTTTTCCATCGCTGTTGCTATCGAGTTCGGCCAGCGCGGCAAAACCATTGGCGGCCTTCGCGCCGGTGGACAGCACGGTATTGTTGCCAAAAAGTTCAGAACCGTTATCAATCTGCCCGTTACCGTTTCTGTCCCATACCAGCAGGCCGTCACTGGGCGCAACCCAGCCGCTCTGTTCGGCAAAACCATTGCCGTCGAGGTCGAAATGGACGTTCGCAGCTTTACTGAGGGTCGTGACTCCGTCACCGTTGAGATCAAGAATGAGCGGTGACCCAGTAACGGCGGCTTGGGCAAAGAGACCTTGGAGGGTGGGGATGATGTTGTCAATACCATGCTGCCCAAACAAAAAATTTGCTATTCCGGCAATCGCAGCAGGAACAACACCGAGCCCACCCATAAAAGCACCAAACCAGCTGGGTAAGCCGCCAACAGTCGTTGCGATAACTGTATTAACAGCCCCGATCTGGTTAGCAGTGAGGTCGCTGACAGGATCAAATAATGTGTTGTAGTTTGTTACGTTGGTGAAAACACTCGGATCACCGGTAACTAAATTCGCAATGCCGAGTGCGTTAAATGCAGTTGCAACTGGTGCATTAGGGCTGGTTGCAGCTACATACGAAGCCATCGCACCGCCAAGGGAATGACCAGTTACGGATACTGAACTGTTAGGATACAGTGCTTTTATATCGTTGAAATAAGCCTTCGCATCAAGGAACTGTTGCGGAGGCTGCCCTGCCACAAGCTGGACACCCGCTATCGCATCGAACGGGCCGTCGGTTCCGCGATAGGCAATAACCACTTCACCCGTTTCCGTATTTTGAAATGTCGCGGCATAAAACCCATCCGCCAGTGATCTGTAATCTGCACGTATCCAGTTAGCGTTGGTATTGCCTGCACCACCCGCTTCGTAAACACTCGCGCTCAATTGAGCATATTCGACCGTTGTAGGCATTTTATCTCTCCTCAAATGAGTTGTTTAACTGACCGACGATTTGCCATATCTGCACTTCCGCAGAGCTGAAAGTACCGATTCCTCCCACAGCCAGATACTCGCCATCCTGGCTCAACGCAAAATTCAATCCACCTCCATTTTTGAACCCACCCTTAATGACACCGACTTGCTTTTCTGCTTGAACATCCCAAAACAAAATCCTGTCTGAGTTCGCTGAAACCAGATGCTTGCCGTCAGGCATAAACGCCAGTGATGAGGTGGGCTTGTCACGTATCGGTAAAGCCTTCACTTGCTCCCAAGTGGTGGTACTCCATATTTTTATAGGGTCGTCGTATTTAATTTCGGTGGTGATCCTGGTCGCAGGATCGTAATGGCCCCCCACGCCACCAGACTCGCTCCCAGTAGCCAACCATTTTCCATCTGGACTAACAGCCATTGAAAGTATCCATCCCTTATGTGCTTTGAAGGTTTTAATGAGCTGCCAATCTTTGGTTGACCAGACATTCAGTGCGCCGCTTATGCACCCTGCGATTACCATGGAGCCATCCGGGCTGAGAATAATACGTTCAATGCGCTCCCCCCCTCGCCCCTCTGGAATCGCTGCAACCAGCTGAGCAATAGGCTTTTTCTCTGCTATATCGAGAACCGTGGCCATGCGGGTATCTTTCTTGAGATCCCTCACTACCAATAAGCGAGAGTCAGAACTGAATGCTTTGCCATTTTCTATCGGACACATGCCGACAATTTCTCGTATCACATGATGATCTTCGGCATCCAGCACTATTACCGAAGTTATGGTTTGCTGACCTTCCCTCAGCAGTTTGCATAACACCAACAACCGACCATCCGGGCTATATAAAACAGACTGTGTGTCCACCCACATAGGAGGCGTTGGAATCTGCTGTCCGGTAGCAGCATCCCAAACTGCCAGACTGCCAAACCCATCCGCCAAAAATCGCTTGCCGTCAGGCCGCCACGCAGTCTGCATCGAAGGCTTTGATACCTTAACGGTTCTGACAAGCTGCGCAATATCGCTTTCCTGATTGCTACAGGCGGCCTGCGAAAGTAACAGTCCAACAATGAACAGGAAACCACAAACCCTGAGTGCTACAGAAGCCAGCCCCGATAATCCTTTCATCCCAGCCTCCTCACTTCAAACGTCGCATCGTTCGCCGCTTTAACGCTGTTGATGTTTGCGAAGACTAAAGGCTTCAAACTACTTTTCCGAAACGCTTTCATTTCATGCTCCCTTGAATAAGCAGATTTCTTCAATTCATTTCCGTTATCGCGGATAGCCAACCAACATTAATTGCGCAACGCTACTCTCATTCAGGCCAATAACAATATGCCAAAATACCTATACAATTCAGCCTATTGATTCATCAACTTGAAATATTTTCTAATGGGTCCAAATTTTCAGACGATCTGTGGCAAACCGATTTTCAAGATTTTTCACTGTGTGATTTTTATCACAGACAGCAAGCGGCAAACCCCCTATTCTGCGTGCTCCCACAACCCTCTCAGGAGTATCACCATGAAAACCAACGAAGGAACAATCGACCGCGCATTGCGCATCATCGCAGGATTGGCACTGATCGGCCTGACCGCTACCGGCACACTCCCTGTATGGGGCTACATCGGCATCGTGCCGCTGCTCACCGGCATTATCGGCATCTGCCCGGCCTATTCGATCTTCGGCATGAACACCTGCCCGATGAAGAAATAAGGATTCAAGTCTCCTCCCATCAACGCCCGCGATTCGTCCGGGCGTTTTTTATTTTGACTGATGTTACGCTGTAACATCAGTCACCAGAACAAACCAAGCAACTTCGCCGGTAGCAGACCGGCTGCTGGTTACCTTCTTTTGCATCGCCAAAAGAAGGTAACCTAAGGGGGGGCGACCCCGGTTTGCCGCCCGTACCTGCCTGAAGACAGGCGGGTTACCCTCGATAGTCCGTAAGCAGGCGGGGCTGCGGAACTCGCGCGATCCGCTACGCGTCCACGCGCTCAAACAGTCCTCGCCCAAAAGCACCGCTGTTTACGGACTATCTCAGCGGCGCACAGGGGGTTAGGGTGACACGCAAAGTTCATCCAAAAAATAATTTTACGATGACTCCGCTTAGGTTTTAGGAACTGATGCGTAACAATCGGCCCTGTCAGGGTCTATAATCCGGCCATGAAAAATCCTGTCCACATTGATCTGCAAGTCACCGGCATGCACTGCGCGAACTGTTCAGCCCGCCTTGAAAAAGCATTGAACCAGATCCCCGATGTCGAAGCTTCCGTGAGCATCGCCACCGAGAAGGCGCACATCGCCTATCACCCCGACAAGATCACGCCGGACGAGCTGATCAAGGCGATACAGGACACCGGTTTCAACGCCCATTTCTTGCGCGACTTCGCTGCCGAAAAACGATCCCGTGCTTCTGCGCTGCAAACCCAACAGCGGCAGTTCATCCTCTCCGCACTGCTCACTGCCCCCATGTTGATCGAGATGCTGCTGATGGCGACTGATACACACTTCATGCTGCCCTACTGGCTGCAATTTCTGCTCGCCACCCCGGTACAATTCTGGATAGGCCGACGTTTCTATACCGGCGCATGGAGCAGCCTCAAGGGCGGCGGCGCGAACATGGATGTACTGGTGGCATTGGGCACCAGCGCCGCCTATTTTCTGAGCTGCGCAGTATGGTTGCTGGGTCTTGATCAACCGATCTATTTTGAAGCCAGCGCCACACTGATCACGCTGGTGCTGCTCGGCAAATTGCTCGAAGCGCGTGCAAAAGGCAAGACTTCAAGCGCGCTGGAAGCGCTGATCAATCTGCAACCCAAAACTGCCCATGTCGAACGCGACGGCGTGATGCAGGAGATATCCGTCGATCAGATGCGCCTGGATGACGTGTTTCTGGTCAGGCCGGGGGAGAGCGTGCCGGTGGACGGCATCGTACTGTCGGGTAATTCCGGCGTGGATGAAGCCATGCTGACCGGCGAGAGCCTGCCTCAGGCGAAACAGGTTGACGACAAGGTGTATGCCGCCACGCTCAACGGCCAGGGTCTGCTGAGATGCCGCGCGCTGGCAATCGGCTCGCATACCCAGCTCGCCGCCATCATCCGGTTGGTCGAACAGGCGCAAGGCTCGAAAGCGGCCATCCAGAAACTGGCCGATCGTATCTCCGCCATCTTCGTCCCGGTCGTGGTGAGCATCGCCGTCATCACCTTCGCCGCGTGGTGGATGACGGGCGCAGGGTTTAGCGCCGCGCTGATCAACGCGGTGGCGGTACTGGTCATCTCCTGCCCCTGCGCGCTGGGACTGGCCACACCGACCGCGCTGGTGGTCTCCACCGGCCGCGCTGCGCAGGCAGGCATTCTGGTCAAGGATGCGCAAGCGCTGGAACGCGCGCACAAGCTTGGCGTGTTGCTGCTGGACAAGACCGGCACACTGACCACGGGAAAACCGGTCGTCACCGATGTGCTGCCAACCACAGCATTTTCAGACGCCGAACTATTGCAAACGGCAGCCGGCCTGGCGCAAGGCTCCACCCATCCGCTTTCCAAGTCAATTATAAATTACGTTAATAATCAAAGCATTACAATAGCACTCAATATCAAGGAATTCCCGGGATTGGGTCTGCGCGCGGAATTGAACGGAGAATCCTGCCTGCTGGGCTCACCCGCCTTCGCCATTCAGTCAGGGCTGAGCATAGACGAGCCGCGCATCCTGCTGTTGCAGCAGCAAGGAAAAACCGTGCTGGTCATCGCCCGCGCAGCCACGCTGCTGGGCTATATCGCCATTGCCGACCAGCTGCGCGACAGCAGTCGGGCTGCCGTTGCGAAACTGACTGCAATGGGCATACGCGTGGTGATGATCAGCGGCGACAATCAGGCCACCGCGCAAGCGATTGCAGCTCAGGCCGGGATCAGCGAATTTCGCGCCGAAGTGCTGCCGCAGGATAAGGCCGCGCTGGTGGAAACGTACAAGGTCGTCATCGATAAAACCACTGGATTCCGGGTCAAGCCCGGAATGACGGTCGGCATGGCAGGCGACGGCATCAACGATGCACCGGCGCTGGCAGCGGCGGATGTCAGTTTTGCGATGCGCAGCGGCAGCGATATCGCGATCGAGGCCGCCGACATCACGCTGATGCGCAATGATCTGATGAGCGTGGTGGATGCGATCTCGCTGTCGCGTGCAACGCTCTCCAAAATCCGCCAGAACCTGTTCTTCGCCTTCGGCTACAACGTGCTGGGGATTCCGCTGGCCGCACTGGGGATGCTTAATCCGGTGATTGCCGGGGCCGCGATGGCGATGAGTTCCGTGTCAGTGGTGAGCAACGCGCTGCTGCTGAAACGCTGGAAACCACAGACCGACCAACCTATACATGATTGATTTTATGGAAACTTCCTGGCGACCCGTTTTGATTGAAGAAACACGCAAACCTTATTTCAAACAGTTGCAACAATTTGTCGCTGAGGAACGTCAAAAATATACCGTTTTCCCGCCGGAAGCAGAAGTTTTTTCTGCCCTGCACCTGACGCCTGTTGAAAAGGTCAGCGTGTTAATTCTGGGACAAGACCCTTATCACGATGACAATCAGGCGCACGGATTGTGCTTTTCCGTGCAACCAGGCGTACCGATACCGCCATCTTTATTAAATATATTCAAAGAGTTAAAAGAAGATCTCGGATGCCGGATACCCAACAACGGACATCTGACGCACTGGGCCGAGCAAGGCGTATTGCTGCTCAATGCGGTGCTGACGGTGCAGGCGCATCTGGCAAATTCGCATAAGGATCAGGGTTGGGAGCGCTTCACCGATGCGGTGATTCAAGCGGTAAACGCCAAAACCGATCCCGTGGTATTTGTGTTGTGGGGCGCCAACGCCCGCAAAAAAATCAGCCTGATCGACCGAAGCCGCCATGTCGTGATCGAATCGGCGCATCCCTCGCCGTTGTCTTCATACCGTGGATTTTTCGGCAGCAGACCGTTCTCCCGAATCAACGCCGCCCTTAAGGCAGCAGGCAAGCCTGAGATCGACTGGCAGATTCCCGATTTATAAGGCGGCTGCCTATTTTTTCCAGAAAACCCGCTTCCTGGAAAATGATTGAATATTCTTATTCAGCACTTTAAATTTTTGGGATAAATCCATATCTATCGCCCCCTTGATAAAGGTGATAACTTCCCGGCACCCGGACAGATTACCAGCCAGTTCGTCCAGCAGGCGGCCAGCCACCGCGATATCGTTGATTTCCCCCAGCACTTCCTGAACTTCGCTCAGTGCGGCCAGATAGGATTTGGCCTTGCGCTTGTTGTACAGGCTTGCGAAAAACTCCGCGCTGTAGCGCAGTTTCTTGGCATGGATGCGCAAGGCGTGCAACTGCGGTGCATTCAGCGTATGTAAATCCAGTCCCGCCTTCTCGTAACGTCTGGCTAAGCGATGCAGACGACGCGTTGCAAACACACGCATTTTTGGCGCACCGATGGCAGCCAGCTGCCAATACGGGCCATTCATCCAGAGCGCAAAGCGCAGCAGCAAACCCTGCAACTCGCGCGCCTGCTGATGCAGTGCGGCATAACACCCGTCACGTTGTTGCCGGCAACTGTCCAGCAAGGCCTGCACACCCTGCTGCCCGGCATCGCCTTCAATCCGCGACTGCATCGGCACGATCGTCTGGGAGATAAACACATCCCATTCGCGTATCCGCCCCAGCGAAACACCCAATACAGCCAGCGCGACACGCAATGCGGCCAGTTGTTCATCGGCGCAGATTGCTTCAGCCATGCGCAGCACCACGCGCAAACGTCGCAACGCCACTCGCATCTGGTGCAGATATTCGGCATCACTGGATTCCATCGCACCGCGCAGATTGCTTTGAAAATGTTGCAGACAAGACCAGATCAGCGTTTGCAGCCAGTCTGTCAGACTGCCCGCTTTAGCAAGTTCCGGCACATCGGTTTTAACAGGCGTTGCGATGTAGCCCGATAGCAGGCGAAATCCCTGCTCCGCCTTGCTCACTGTTTCCAACTCGAACGGCGCGATTTCAAGTATGGCCTGCGCCAGTTCAAACAATTGCAACGGCTCGCCCGATTTCAGCTCCAGTTCCACCTCAGAGATCGGCGTACTGTGCTGCCCGGTCTTTACCGAACCTTGATCCATGCACACTTCGATGATCGCTCCGTGCCAGTTCAATTCCCGGCTGGTGCGGTAAAAATCGGTGATAAAAACAGGCTGCAAATGTTCCCGCCAGGAAGGCGGCAAATGCGTGTCCCACACGTCGGTGTCCAGTCCGGAAAAATCCAGACGAGCGGATGGAACAGGCACTTCCCATTCATTGCGCTGATGCAACCCCGCCATCACCTGCCCTCCGCCCTTCAGCGTCTGTATCCACTTTCCACCGACACGACGCAGCCGCAGTGCCATTTTGTGCCGGTGCAACTGAAGTTTGGGGGTATCGAAATAAATATTGTGCAAACGGAGCGTGACAGGTTCAGTGATTTGATGCGTTTTGAACAGCGCATGCCGCTTCAGACGCGCCAGATTCTCAGGCGAGATGCGTAATTTGAGTTCGGTTTCAATGGCCATAGCTACCTCAGATAAAACTTGCAGGCGCTCACTATAACAGGCTACAGGGAATGATGAATTACGTTTATAATCATTGTCCTGAAAAATCCGTGACCCGCATGACAACACCGGTCTGTTGCTTCCCGCCCGTCGAAGATTCAAATGCGCGCATCCTGATTCTGGGCAGCATGCCGGGCCGCGAATCGCTCAAAGCTGCTCAATACTACGCACATCCCCGTAATGCTTTCTGGCGCATCATGGGCGAGCTGACCGGCGCCAACCCGTCAATTCCTTATCAGGCACGAATTCAAATACTGAAATCCGCAGGCATCGCGCTGTGGGATGTACTCGCCTCATGCCAGCGTCACAGCAGCCTGGATTCAGACATCACATCGATGCAAGTCAATGATTTTGAAACATTTTTTCTATCCAATCCGCACATCGAACAGGTCTGTCTCAACGGTGCGATGGCTGAAAAATGCTACCTGAAACAGGTGTTGCCGACGCTTAAGCCCCGAATGATGCGTCACCTGCGGCTGCCTTCGACCAGTCCGGCCCATGCGTCCATACCCTACGATCAGAAACTCGACCTGTGGCGGAGGCTCATTCCAATTCAGACAGATAAACAGTAAATGCATCCAGCGCAAGCGGTTTGCTGTACAGATAACCCTGATAGGCGAGGCAGTCGGCCTGCTCCAGAAATTCGCGCTGAGCCAGCGTTTCCACCCCCTCGGCAATCACTTCCATACCGAGATTTCTGGCCATATTGATGATCGTCTGCACGATTATGGCATCGCTGGACTTGACCCCGAGGTTGCGCACGAAGGACTGGTCTATTTTAAGCTGATCGATAGGCAGTTGCGTGAGATAAGACAGCGATGAATAGGCCGTGCCAAAATCATCGATGGAAAAATGCACGCCATGCTTTTTCAATTGCTGCATTTTCGCAATCGTGTCGGTCACATCCTTGAGTACCAGACTCTCGGTCAGTTCAAGCTTGAGGCGGGCCGGATTTGCGCCGGAAGTTTCCAGCGTGCGCAGCACCTGTTCGACAAAGTCAGGCTGATGAAACTGGCGCGCGCTGACATTCACCGCGAGCTGCAATTGACAGGTCTCTTTATCCGCCTCCCATTCCCTGATCTGGGCGCAGGCCGTTTCCAGCACCCACAGGCCGATAGGTAAAATGAGGGTGGATTCTTCCGCCAGCGGAATGAAGTGCAGCGGCGACACCATGCCGCGTTCCGGGTGAAACCAGCGCAACAAGACCTCTGCACCGAGCGGTTGCCCGATAGCATTCACCTGTACCTGATAAAACAGCTGAAACTGATTTTTTTCCAACGCGTCGTACAAATCGGCTTCCAGCGAGGCTCTCGCTTCCAGTCCGACCTGCATCAAAGGATCGAAAAAATGCAGGGTGTTGCGCCCTGAGGTCTTGGCGTGCGACATCGCAATATTGGCATGTCTTAGCAATTCATCTGCCGCGATCTCGTCGCCGCTGAACAGACTGATACCCGCACTGGCCGTCAGATGGCAAGTATGACCTTTCAGTAAACAGGGCATACTGATTGCAGAACGCAGCTTTTCCACAATCAGCCTGGCTTGCGCTGCCGCCCGCTCCATATTTTCGTTCAGTTCATCCAGCAATACGACGAACTCATCCCCTGCCAGATGCGTGACGGTATCAAATTCGCGCACATTACCGCGCAGGCGTCTGGCAACCTCGATCAAAACCTGATCGCCCATCTGCTGCCCCTGGCTGTCGTTGATCGCCTTGAAGTGGTCCATATCGATAAAAACAAGGGCGCCGTAAATCTGTTTGCGCGCACTCGACGCGATTGCATGTCGCATACTCTCGATCAGCATGCGCCGGTTAGGCAACTTGGTCAGCGGATCATAGAACGCCAGGTCATGTATCTTAGCTTCATTCTTTCTGTGTTCGGTGATATCCATACCCACAGAAAGCCAGGTCGGTGTTTGAGCCATACCGACCGACAGCATCGAATGAAACCAGAGCACATTACGAATATTCTCATTATTCTGCTGAATGACGGACTCCGTATGGCTCACCACACCCGGCTTCATTTCCGACATTTCAACGGTAAATCGCTGCCCGCTGACGCCAAGAAACAACGCTGCATAGTCCTCTCCAACCACCTCTGCCCGACCGCAGATTTGCAGGGCGCAGGCGTTCGCCATCTGAA
Source organism: Pseudomonadota bacterium (assembly GCA_026399735.1). Taxonomy (GTDB): domain Bacteria; phylum Pseudomonadota; class Gammaproteobacteria; order Burkholderiales; family Gallionellaceae; genus Gallionella. The sequence goes on along the minus strand of JAPLQK010000002.1, from coordinate 1,426 downwards.
TCCGGCCATCCTGGCCATAGCTTAAGATCAGCACGGGCGCGGTATCAAGCAGGCCGGAGATAAAATCCCGCTCATTTTTCAACTGTTCAGCCTGATCTTTGAGCGAATCTGTGTGCAGAATAGATTCGTTCCGCAACAACTCCAGACGAACTGCCAATGCCAGCGCCAGACGCTCCAATTCATCGACTTCATCCGTCCATTTACCGTCTGCACCGCCCCCTTGCGGACGGGCGGCATAGTTCTCACGCACACGGGCAAATTCTTCCTCTCCGAGCAACGGCAGTGTCTGACTGACATGCTGAATACGCCGCATGGTCGGTCGCAACATGAAATAGAGCAGCAGCATTGCAAAAGCCAGCACAAGCGCCCCGCGCAGAAAACTATTTTTTGCTTTTAAATCAATAAGTTCCACCTGACCAGTAACGTCGGAAACAATCGCAAAATAATTATCTTCCGTCAGGGGTATTGAAATCAGTACCACCTGATGCACTTGTCCGGCATGCTCCAGCTGAAAACGCCCGTCCTGCCAGAAACCGTGGCGTGCGGCCTTCAATATATCCCGCACGGCCATTCCGCCACTCGCCGAAACCAGGCGCATCCCTGCAAGCGGCAGATGCTCATCAGGCTCTTTTCCATGCAGTACAGCCACATCCGAATCGCTCAGCCGATGCAAATCATTCAGAATGGATTCCAGATTGCTGACGAGGGCGATGGTGCCTATGGTATGGCCCATATGACTGACGGGCACAACCGTCTGGTAGACGCAAGCCTGAGTACACAAAACACGGGTTTGCGGTTTTTCCGAGCTAGCGGCTAATCTGACCAAAGGAATCAGACTGTCCGAATAGCTGGAGTCCCCCCAACTTGCGAGCGGTTTCTGGCCGGCATCATGAAACACCACCGATGTAATGCCCTGACCGAAACTCAGTTCCGTGGAAATCGCATCCACCGTCCTGGCAAACCGGTCGCCGCGTTTGTTCAACATGTCTGCACGGACGTCAGGCAGTTCGACGAGCAGATTTCCCAGCATCTGCATCCGTTCCGCTTGCGAGTGGAAAAGCTGATCGGCAACGAGTTGAGTGCGCTCGCGAAATCTGGCCTGATTGAATGCAAATTCACCGAGCTGGAGCTGGTACTGCTGCCAGACGAACAACACACTGGTCAGGCCAAGCACCATGCCGGCAAGCAGAATAATCTTCCAGCGGATACTGAGATAGTTCATGACTTAAAAATGCCAGGCCGCTTCCAGCAACAGCATATCCCAGGCGCTGTTCAATCCGGTCGGCGGGTTGTCCAGTTTCGATAGCCATGCGCCGCCGCTGACATGATGAAATTCGGCAAATAATGACCAGCTGGTGGTCGGGTCATAGCGTACACCCCATGTCCAGTCCCGCGCATAGCGTTGTGCGGCGGGCAAACCCGTTGC
>JAPLQK010000001.1 GCA_026399735.1 Pseudomonadota bacterium | reverse complement strand
GGCAAATTCGTTCATAAATTCCACCAGCGCCGCAACGCCAGCCAGCGGCATCGCGTTGTAGATCGAGGCGCGCATGCCGCCTACCGAGCGATGGCCCTTCAGTTGCAGCAAGCCGCGCGCATCCGCCTGTTTGACGAACGCGCCGTCAAGCGAGGCATCCTTCAGCGTAAACGGAATATTCATGCGCGAGCGGTTATCCAGTGCTACCGGACAGTGGTAGAAACCATTGCTTGCATCAATCGCCGCATACAGCAGATTGGCCTTGGCAATATTGGTCTGTTCCATCGCCGCGATCCCGCCGTTGCGCTTCAACATCTGGAACACCAGACCTGCGATGTAGATACCATAGGTCGGCGGCGTGTTGTACATCGAATCGTTGTCGGCGTGCGTCTTGTAATCGAGCATGGTCGGCGTACCGGCCACCACATTACCCACCAAATCATCGCGCACGATGACGATCGTAAGGCCCGCAGGCCCGATGTTCTTTTGCGCACCTGCGTAGATCAGGCCATATTTTGACACGTCAACCGGACGCGACAAAATACACGATGACATATCAGCCACCAAAGGCACCGAGCCTGCCTCAGGCAACCAGTTGAATTCGACGCCGCCTATGGTTTCATTCGGTGTGAAGTGCAGATAAGCCGCATCTACGTCACATTTCCATGCAGCAAAATCAGGCACATAGGAAAAATTCTTGTCGGCGCTGGTCGCAACGACATTAACGCTGCCATATTTCCTGGCTTCGGAAATCGCCTTTTTCGACCATTCGCCGGTATTCAGGTAATCCGCAGACGTCTTGCCGCGCAACAGGTTCATCGGGATCATCGCGAACTGCTGGGAAGCACCGCCTTGCAGGAACAACACCTTGTAATTGGCCGGAATACCCATCAACTCGCGCAAATCTGCTTCGGCCTGCGCCGCGATGCCCATAAACTCCTTGCCGCGATGTGACATTTCCATCACCGACATGCCGCTTTCATGCCAGTCGAGCATTTCCGCCTGTGCCTGCTGCAACACTTCCTTCGGCAATACTGCCGGACCTGCGCTAAAGTTGTAGATCGTCTCATCCGGTTCGGCAATACGGCTCAAGCCCGCCAGTTTCTCGCCCTTTTCCAGATTCATCAGCGTCACGCCCTGCGTGGTGCGACCCATCTCGCGGATTTCCTTGACGCGAGTGCGGATCAGTACGCCGTTGGTGCCGATCATCATAATTTCGTCTTCCGGATTCACCAGCGTCGCGGCGACAACTTTACCGTTGCGTTCGGAAGTCTGAATCGCAATCATGCCTTGCGTACCGCGTCCGTGACGGGTGTATTCGCCAACCGGCGTGCGCTTGCCGTAACCGTTTTCGGTCGCCGTCAGCACACTCTGCTGCTCATTCTCGGCCACCAGCAACGATATAACCTGTTGATTTTCTTGGAGTTTCATACCGCGAACCCCGCGCGAAGCACGCCCTGTTTCACGCACATCAGCCTCATCAAAGCGCACCGCTTTGCCACTATTGGAAAACAGCATTACATCGTGACGACCATCGGTAATCGCCACGCCGATCAGATAATCGTCTTCATCCAGATTGATCGCGATAATACCGCGCTTCATCGGACGTGCAAAATCGGTCAGCGTGGTTTTTTTCACCGTGCCATTGGCGGTCGCAAAGAACACAAATTTGTCTTCAGCAAACTCGATTACCGGCAAAATCGCATTGATCTTTTCGCCTTCTTCAAGCGGCAACAGATTCACGATCGGCTTGCCTCGTGCAGATGAACTACCCTGAGGCACATCGTAAACCTTCATCCAGTACACACGCCCCTTATTGGAGAAGCACAAAATGAAGTTGTGTGTATTGGCGACGAACAGGTTATCGATAAAGTCATCGTCTTTATTCTTGGTCGCCTGACGGCCACGGCCACCGCGCTTCTGCGCCTGATAATCGTCCATCTTTTGCGCCTTCATGTAGCCGCCATGCGACAGCGTCACGACCACATCTTCCGGCGGGATCAGATCTTCCATGCTCATGTCATGCGTGTGCGTGACGATCTCGCTGCGGCGTTTGTCGCCGAACTGCAGTTTCACAGCCGCCAGCTCATCGCCGATGATCGCGGTGACGCGTTCGGGTTTGGCCAGAATATCGAGCAGATCCGCGATCTTGTCCATCACCTCGCGGTATTCGCCGATGATCTTGTCCTGTTCCATGCCTGTCAGACGTTGCAAACGCAATTCCAGAATGGCCTGCGCCTGTGCATCGGACAGATGGTAGAAACGCTCAACGCCCGCCACGATCAGACCAAACTGGGGTGCCAGACCATCCGGGCGCGATGCATCGCTTACCCGGCTCAACATATCTTCGACCAGCGTCGAATGCCAGCCGCGCGCCATCAACTCGCGTTTGGCATCAGAGGGCGCAGGTGCCGCCTTGATCAGCGCGATGATCTCGTCCACATTGGACAAGGCAACAGCCAGACCTTCCAGCACATGACCGCGTTCGCGCGCCTTGCGCAATTCAAATATGGTGCGGCGTGTGACCACTTCGCGGCGATGGCGCAGGAATGCGTCCATTACTTGCTTTAAATTCAACAACCTGGGCTGACCATCAACAATGGCGACCATATTGATACCGAAACTGTCCTGCATCTGGGTGTCTTTGTACAACTTATTGAGCAGCACGTCAGCGTTCTCGCCGCGTTTCAACTCAATTACCGCACGCATCCCGGACTTGTCAGATTCGTCGCGGATTTCGGAAATGCCTTCCAGACGCTTTTCACGAACCATCTCGCCGATCTTCATCAGCAAATTGGCCTTGTTCACCTGATACGGGAGTTCGTCGATAATAATCGCCTGGCGCTCGCCCTTGCCGATATCCTCGAAGTGACAGCGCGCACGCATGATTACGCGACCGCGCCCGGTGCGATAGCCTTCCCTGACCCCTGCCAGCCCGTAGATGAAACCGGCGGTCGGAAAGTCCGGCGCCGGCACATATTCGATCAGCTCTTCGATATCCATTTCAGGATTTTGCAGCAGTGCCAGACATGCGTCGATCACTTCGGTCATGTTGTGTGGCGGAATATTGGTCGCCATACCGACCGCGATACCGGATGAACCGTTTACCAGCAGATTGGGGAAACGCGCCGGGAATACCAGCGGTTCATGCTCAGAACCGTCATAGTTCGGACCGAAATCCACCGTTTCCTTGTCCAGATCAGCCAGCAATTCATGCGCGATCTTGGCCATACGAATTTCGGTGTAACGCATCGCCGCCGCGTTATCACCATCGACCGACCCGAAGTTACCCTGCCCGTCCACCAGCATGTAACGCAGTGAAAACGGCTGAGCCATACGAACAATGGTGTCGTACACAGCGGTATCGCCATGCGGATGATATTTACCGATCACGTCGCCGACGATACGCGCCGATTTCTTGTAAGCGCGGTTCCAGTCATTCGACAGTTCATGCATCGCAAACAGCACGCGGCGGTGCACAGGCTTCAAGCCATCGCGCACATCCGGCAGCGCGCGTCCGACAATCACACTCATCGCATAATCCAGATAGGATTTGCGCATTTCTTCTTCGAGACTGACCGGCAGGGTTTCTTTAGCGAATTGTTCCATGTGTATGTGTGTAGTTAGCCCAAAAAACAGCTCGCAAGTTTACCACAGCCTGATACCCCAAACCAGCCAAACTACAGGCAGGCAATTTACACCACCAATCAGCCTCGTAAAAAACAAAAAGGCGCGTTTCCGCGCCTTTTATCGATGAAACTTATTCAATCGCGCCTATCGTTGTTGCCACGATCTTCCCGATCACCCCGGTCGCCTCGATCGCCACCCTCTCCACGATCACTACGGTAACCCCGATCACCGCCCTCGCCACGGTCACGCCGGTCGCCCCTGGATTCGACACGCTCCCGGTAACCGCGATCACGCTCAACCAGCGCGCCCGAACGATCACTGCGACTTGCATCACCGCCGACAATCGCGCCGGTTGCAGCACCTATCGCACCGCCTATAATTGATCCGCTGCGGCCTCCGATATCGTAACCGATCGTCGAACCTGCGGCAGCCCCGACAGCCCCGCCAACAGCAGCACCTCCGCGTGGATTATTCGCACATGCAGCCAGCAACAACAATAAAATCAAACTTATCTTTTTCATACTTCCTCGCTATCAGTCATCGCGACCATGACGTTCGTGCCCACGATCGCCTCTGTCGCCTCTGTCGCCTCTGTCGCCACGATGACCACGTTCATCACGATATTCGCCTTCGCCCCGATCGGCGCGACCATCGCGATTTGCTTGCCTCGGGTTCGCATTCGAACTGCTGCCAACAGCCGCGCCGGTTCCGCCACCGATAGCGGCACCCAGAATAGCGCCGTTCTTGCCGCCGACGCTTTGCCCTACCGCAGCCCCGGCAGCACCCCCCAACACGCCGCCGAGAACCGCGCCACCATCAACCGCAAATGCGCCGGCACTTGCAGAAAGCAACAAAATAATTGCTAAAGTTTTTTTCATATCGCTCCCTGAAATTAGATGAATTAAATGAATTTTCCACAACGCTTAGTCAACGGATATATGAGTTTAGTTCCTAAACGCATTTGTCGGGAATCTTTCTCTCATGCTATCCTCAACCACCTTTAAAAAATCGATACGATATGTCCGTTTCCATCAAAACCCCTCAGGAAATCGAAAAAATGCGCATTGCCGGTCGTCTGACCAGCGAAGTGCTCGATTACATCGGCCCTTTCGTCAAGGCCGGCGTCACCACCAACGACCTGGACAAGCTGTGTCACGACCTGATCGTCGATGTACAAAAAGGCATCCCCGCACCGCTCAACTATGCGCCGGGCGGACACGACCCTTATCCGAAATCCATCTGCACCTCGATCAACCATCAGATCTGTCACGGGGTGCCGAGCGACAAGGTGCTGAAAAATGGCGATATCGTCAATCTCGACATCACCGTCATCAAGGATGGCTATCACGGCGACAGCAGCCGCATGTTCTATATCGGCGAGCCATCCATTCAGGCACGTCGTTTATGCGAAGCCACCTTTGCATCCATGTGGCGCGGCATCCGTGCCGTCAGGGCGGGCGCCTACCTGGGCGATATCGGGCATGCAATTCAAAGCTATGTCGAGCCGCTGGGCTATAGCGTGGTGCGCGAGTTTTGCGGCCACGGTATCGGCGCAAAATTCCACGAGGAACCGCAAGTACTGCATTACGGTCGTCCAAAAACCGGATTGAAACTGGAAGCCGGCATGGTGTTCACCATTGAACCGATGATCAATGCCGGAAAAAAGGAAATCAAACAACTGGGAGACGGCTGGACGGTTGTCACCAAGGATCACAGCCTGTCCGCGCAATATGAACACACCCTGCTCGTCACTGAAACAGGCTTTGAAGTATTGACCGTATCCGCAGGCTGCCCTGCGCCCGTGTAGACAATCATGCCAGAGACACGCTGTGACGTTACTGCATTGCGCGATGCCTTGCGCCGCGACCGGCTGATCCTTGAAAACAAGTTCATGCAACATGGCAAGGCGGCGCGACTGCTGGCCGCACACAGCAAACTGATCGATCAGTATTTAAGCCGCATCTGGCAACAAATGGCAATGCCGGCCCACACTGCGCTGATCGCTGTCGGAGGCTACGGCCGGGGCGAACTGTACCCGAAGTCAGACATCGACCTGCTTATTTTACTCGACAGCGATCCAGACGATTCCTTGCAGCAAAAACTGCACGAATTATTGGCCTTGCTATGGGATATCGGACTGGAAGTAGGTCACAGCATCCGCACGATTGCACAATGCATCAATGAATCCGCCGACATCACGGTACAGACCAATCTGATTGAAGCCCGCCTTCTGAATGGCAATGCATCCCTTTTTGATCAGTTGCGCTGCGCTGTGCGACAACATCTTGATCCGCGCGCTTTTTTTACCGCCAAATTGCACGAGCAACAACAGCGTCACGCCCGTCTGGATGATGCGGATTCCAATCTTGAACCCAATTTGAAGGAAAGCCCCGGCGGATTGCGCGATCTGCAAACCATAGGCTGGATCAGCCGCGCTGCAACCCTTGGCACACGCTGGAGCGAACTGGCTACGGCCGGGCTGATCAGCAGTTCGGAGGCACGCCAGATCGCACGCCACGACGCCCTGCTGCAAACACTGCGCACCCGCCTGCATTATCTGGCGCATCGCCGTGAAGACCGTTTACTGTTCGACTTCCAGACCTCTCTGGCCGAGCAGATGGGCATCAAAGCATCGCTCAACCGGCGCGCAAGCGAGCATCTGATGCAACGCTATTACCGCACCAAACAGGCGGTACGCCAGTTCAACACCATCCTGTTACAAAATTTGTATGATTATCTGTTTCGCGAGACGCAACCCCAGCACGCGCTGAACGAACGCTTCCGCCTGATCGGCACACGCCTTGAAATTCGTGACGAGCATCTGTTCGAGCACACGCCCAAAGCGATCTTTGAACTGTTTCTGATCATGCAGCAACGCAGCGACATCACCGATCTCACTGCGAAAACCTTGCGCGCCTTGTGGCGCGCGCAGTTGTATATCGATGCCGCGTTTCGACGCGACCCGTTCAACCGGGCGCGTTTCATGGAAATCATGCGCCAACCGGCCGGCATCGTGCATGCGTTGCGCCGCATGAACCAATATGGCATCCTCGGACGCTATATTCCCGCGTTCGGACGCATCGTGGGGCAAATGCAACATGACTTGTTTCACGTATACACGGTAGATCAGCACATCCTGATGGTGGTGCGCAATCTGCGCCGCTTTACCCTGACCATCCACGCACATGAAGTGCCGCTGTGCCACAAACTGATCAACGAGTTTGCCCGCCCTGAAGTGCTGTATATCGCAGGTCTGTTCCACGATATCGCCAAGGGACGCGGCGGCGATCACGCGCAACTGGGGAAAAAGGATGCGCGGCTGTTTTGCAAACAACACCGGTTAAGCCGCGACGACAGCGATCTGATTGTCTGGCTGGTTGAGCGACACCTCACCCTGTCGGCGACCGCCCAGAAGGCAGACCTGTCCGACCCTGAAATCATCGCCGAATTCGCCGCCACGATTAAAAATGACCGCTATCTGGTCGCGCTGTATTTGCTGACTGTCGCCGATGTCAAGGGCACCAGCCCCAAAGTCTGGAATGCCTGGAAAGGCAAATTGATGGAAGACCTGTTCCAGTTGACCCGCCGCTATATGAAAGAAGGGGCCACGACCAATCATCTCGATGAGATACGCGAACAGGCCGCTGCCACACTCAATTTATATGCCATATCCGCCGAATCCTACCGCCTGCTGTGGGCGCAACTCGACGACAGCTACTTTCTCGATCATGAGGCGCAGGAAATCGCCTGGCATACCCGGCTGCTGGCATTCCGTGCAAATACCGCCACCCCCATCGTCAAAACACGGTTAAGCCGCGCCGGTACGGGTTTACAGGTGATGGTGTACTGCCCGGATCAACGCCATCTGTTCGCGTGCATTTGTGAATTTTTCTCGCGCATGCACTACACCATCGTCGAAGCCAAGATACACACCAGCCAGCACGGTTACGCGCTGAACAGTTTTCAGATCATGGAAGTTTCCCGCAGCGACATGGCGTACCGGGACCTGATGCACTATATCGAATTTGAACTGACGCAAAAAATCATGCAGGCCAAACCGGTTGAAGCCATCGCAACAGGGCGTGTAAGCCGGCAACTCAAGCATTTCCCGATCAATACCAAAATCAATATTGAAAAGGATAAACGCGGACTGTATGTACTGTCGCTGATTGCCGGCGACAGGCCCGGACTATTGGCGCGCTTCGCACAAATATTGGATCGGCACGGCATCCGCCTGCATCGCGCCAAAATCAACACGCTGGGCAGCCGTGCCGAAGATGTGTTCTGGATAAGCGCAGAAATGTTGGACAATCCGGTTGATACCAGCGCGTTTCTTAACGAGTTGCTGGAAAAAATCTGATTACGGAAAGAGCGTGTTTCCTCGCAAAGCCAGCCTAACGATATATTTTAATAAACAAAAGCAACATATTGATTTGTTTAGATATTTTAAATTTACAACTTGACATAAAAAATACAGCCTGCCGAATGTAAACTACCCACGCCGAAAGCTGCCGGTTACCACATGCAACATGTGCCAGTTGCGGATGGATGGTCGTGTTCTCCAAAGCGGCCACTCCTGATTTTTAGATCGATCTGCCCACGTAATGCACGAACTGAATTGTTTCAAATTGGCAGAAAAAGATTATGCGGGTGATCTGACATTTGCTCAAAACCATATTGCAAATAGAAATCGATAGCTGACGATTTTGCGTTGACCAGCAAACCGACACCGCCAATTTCCGTAGCGATGCGTGTTACCCGGTCTATTGCATCGAAGAGCATAAATTCACCGATACGCTTGCCCTGATGATGCTTGGCGGTTGCCAGTCTGCCCAGCCGGAAAACAGGCACCTTTTCGGGCAAGCGTTTTCTGGCATGAACAGGTAGCTCGGCATTAATTACTTCCGCAAGGTTAATCGCATAGAAGCCCATTACTTCCGTGCTTGATTCATCTGCCACGACAACAAAAGTCGAAGAAACGCCTTTCTCCTTATGTTGTCTGGCTACCTGGGCCAGCCATCGATTTAGATCAGCATCGCCACAATCGAACCCTTTTTTATCGTGCTCGTTATTGAGTGGCAGAATCAGCATCGCTCTTCATCCTCAAATAGCGTGCTTGCGCGGACAAAAACTTTTCATTGCGTGGCGGCGGATTATCGATTAAATCCAGCAATCGCAGAGACTCCCTGCGTGACAGCACAATTGTCGACTCGCTTTCGATCACCTTTTCTGCTTTTTCCAGTGCTGCCTGCACGACGAATTGATTCATCGTAGCCCCCACGATGTCAGCCGCCATTTGCAGCGTTTCCTGCACATGGTCAGTGATTCGTGTGGTGAGACGTTTTCCGGTTTGTGCAAGCATGACTATCTCCTGTGCAAAGATTTTTAGGTCGCCAGTATAAAATACCGGCGTCATTTTGTCACCAGCATACTAATTTTGTCTCAAGGGAAATACGCTGGCTAAAATTAATGAATGCATATAGTTCCATATCAGAAATTCATGAGTTTCTCGTGTCAATCACCAAAATTGAGAATCGCTGTACCGGGGCGCTGAATTTCAGCGCCGGCATTAAGATTCGGCACAAATGCGCGTACAATCAATCCCGAAATATCAAGGCATAAA
>JAPLQK010000064.1 GCA_026399735.1 Pseudomonadota bacterium | reverse complement strand
CGTTTGGCCAGTCGCAGACCTTCAAACGCCTGCGGACTGGTGACTTCATGCACCAATTGACGGTCTATGTAGATCAACGCTGTGCCGTCCGCATCCTGCCGAACTACATGGGAATTCCAGAGTTTGTCGTAAAGAGTTTGTGCGCTCATTTTATTTCGCCTGACAGATACAAGGTTTTTAGAACGCGCGATTATGACACAACAGGCGGTGCTTGGCAGCTTTTGGCGTCTGATGTACGCTTAATTCAACACGAAAATACCCGTTCGAACCTCAAAACAGGAAGATCAGCCCCCAAATCACGATTGCATTCGCGATGCTCATTAAAACGGCAGCACTGGCGATATCCTTGGCGCGTTTGGCCAACGGGTGGAGCGCCAGCGAGGCATGATCAACCGCTGCTTCCAGCGCCGAATTAATCAATTCCACGATCAAAACCAGAAAAATACAGGTTACCAGCAATGCCTTGCTGACGATGCTCACGTCTGAAAACAGCGCAACGGGAACCGCAATCATCGCGACCAGCACTTCCTGACGAAATGCATCTTCATGCATCCATGCTGCGCGCAAACCCTGCAACGCAATTCCCATGGCGCGCCAGGCATGCGTCAATCCAGGCTGATGTTTATGCGGATTTTCCATCATCAAGGCGTCACAGCAGGCTTGTTGAACTCATCATAAACCTCCCATTTGCCGACACCCCGACCGAGATAATATCGATTACCGTAGTTGGCCACGGTTGTGGTTTCGTTCTGCGCGACAAATGGCGTAATCAGCAAATCGTCCACATAATCAGATGGCGCAAAGCTGTTGTTGTCAAACGGCGATTTTTCCAGCATGCGTTCAATCATCTGCGAAATGGCCAAATAGCTGACGGGCTGTGCAATCAACAGCGCATCACCTTCACGGCGACCTCCGATCACTTTGATCCCGACCGGCACCAGCGTAATCGCTGGCGTCGGAATTTCACGCAAACCGGTTATCTGCCTTTTGTCGCCACGCACCGCAGCACCATGTTCAGGCACCATCACCACCACGGCACGCCTGCCGGATGCTTCCAGTTTCTGCATAAAGCTTTCCGTCTCATCCAGAAATTTGGTCAGACGCGCTTTGTAGGTCTCTGGCGTGTTGGGTGCGGAATCCACACCGGGCATATGATTGCCGTCATGCATGCTGATGGTGTTGTAATAAAGCGCAACGCGTGAACTGGCGGATTTCTGCCTTTCGGCCAGCCATCGGTCGAGCACGGACAAATCATCATATACCGGCGATTTATCAAAAGCGTATTGCGCTGCAACAAGTCCATTCAGCGGCAATGGCGGTGCATTTACGCGACCATGTTTTTTCAACTGCCCCAGAAAATCATCAAATTTTCCGTCGTGATTCAACGCCACACTCGGCTCAAAGCCGCCAAGCTGCAAACTATTCATCAAATAACATTTGTCAGCAGCAGGCGTATACAGATCTCCATGTGGCGGCTGACCGCATTTAGCCCGCATCAAATGAAGGACAGCAGGTCCGCTGTAAGAAGCGGCCGAATTAAAGTTCATCATTAAAATATCAAAACGCTTCCACAACGGATGCGCTTCCAGGCCGACCGCACGCACATCGTCCCAGGACAGCGAACAAACGTGTATAAAAATCACGTCAAACGGTGTGGCGCTCGCCTGCGGCGTCACAAACAACACGGAACGATCTGCCTCTTTTGCGAAAAACTCCTGCAGGACACGATCCATATCCGGCCTGGCGGTATCAGCAACCTTGATATCCACGGGATAGTACTGAATCAAAGCCAGCGCCAGCATGCTGATGATGACCAGCACCCCCACCCGCACATAACGGGAAACGATCCGGTAAACCAGCCCTGATGCGAGCAACAGGCCCACTGTTTGCCAGCTAAAAAATCGGCTCAACAATTCGAACAGATAGGCAAAACTAAAATTTGACAAGAGCGACGCCTGCGACAACAAGCGGCTGACGGACGGCAACCAGGAATCATAGTAAAGCAGGCTGATGGCCAGCATCGCGGCCAGAATATTTTTAGCCCGATACAAAATTCGCGAAGAAGCCGGCAACAAAATAAACGCGGCAAAAACCAGGTTTTCCATCGTGTGGAAAGCGATTAACCCCGCCCAGTACATGCCTAGTTTCGCGATGAAGTAATAACCCCACATTCCCAGCGAAAGTCCGGCAAGCGATACGGCCCCGATCTGATCTGTCGCTCGTCGCGTTTTTGCCGTCATCCGTCCCCAAAGACGAGGCAGAAAATACAACCATTTTCCCGTATCTGGTCGTGCATCCAGGGAAGCCGCCCGCTTGCGGCGTTGCATGGAACCGGCCCGTCTGTCCCCGACGGGGCGTCTGATCCCGTAGCGCGCGCCAGGCCTGGATGGCTCAATGCGGTTTTCACGCACATCCTGTTCTGGAGGCACACGCAATCTGGCAGTTTGTTCAGACTGCTGCCCTAGCCTGGCCAGATAATCCGACAGCGCTTCCTGCTGCAGTGCGCCAGTATCCAGAGGTGAATTGCTGATATCGATAAATTCGCGGCGGCGCTCAACATTCATCCGCCTGTCTCCGTCAGCATTTCTGATTCGAGGCACGACGCCCTGCTCCGCCGGCTCGCGAAGATATTCAGAAACATTTGGCGCTACGGGTTTACCTGTCCAAATCGTCGTATTGGCGGCTTTCTTCACCTGCGCACCTAACCTGACCAGATAGTCCGACCAATAAGGCATCTCCTGCCCGGCATGGTGAGATGCCGGTTGATCGCGCGGACCCGAGACTTTATGTTTGGCGGAACGGTTCAATTATGACACCTCGGGAAGACGTAGATTTAAGGATTCACACCTGACGGGTAAACACAGCAGCGAAGGATACATTAAACTTGCGCTTCGCTCATCATCATGATTCAACCTGCCTGATGACCCCGCCATCTCATCAGCAGCCACCCCAGCAATGCCATACCCGCACTGCATGAATACAACACACTCGCACCGTAATATTGCCATATCGGGCCACTGATCACTCCGCCCAGCATGCCGCCGGCACCATAGGTCAGACTGCCGAACATAGCCTGCCCCCTGGATTGGTGTCGGCCCTGAAAGAGTTCATGCACCAACCCGACCGATGCGGCATGATATGCGCCAAAGGTGGCTGCGTGCAGCACTTGCGCAATCAGCAGCAATAACAGGAAATCAACGCACCAGCCTATCAGCATGAAGCGAACCACCGCAAAACTGAAACTGGCGATCAGAATACGGGTAAACCCGTAACGAAGCGCAAGCTTTGGTATCAGGAAAAATACGCCGATTTCACAAATCACACCCAGCGCCCACAATTCGCCCACCGCGCTTTTGGAGTAGCCGTGCTCGACCAGATAGATCGAAAAAAACGTGTAATAGGGGCCGTGTGCGGCGGACATCAGAAAGCACGCACCAAACAGCAGCAACACGGAAGGTTTCAAAAGAATTTGCCTGATGGACTGCCCATCTGTGTGATGCGGCAACACCTGTGTTGCAGGTAATTGCCTTGAAAAAAGCAGAATGCCCAATTCGCAGATCAGGCCGGCCCACAACAACCAGGCAATGGCGATATGGTCAAAGGCGTAACCCAAGCCCACCACCGAGGCAATAAATCCGACCGAACCCCAGGAACGCAGACGTCCATAGCGTGCAGTATGGCGGCCCAAATAGCTTAACGTCGTGGCTTCGACCAACGGCATCGAGGCGCTCCAGAAGAAGCTCATCAACCCCAGCACCAGCAACATTCCCCAGAAACTGTTCGTTGCGAACACACCCAGATAAAACACGGCGCTCAGTGTTGCCGCGACCTGAATCACCAGCAAGCGACGTCCGGTAGTGCTCTGACACGGTGAGGCGCAGCCCTCTGGTGCGGGAGGAGCGACCGGGCGGTTGGTCATAGAACGTAACACTTTCGCTATCGCATCCCAACCGCCGTCTGCCAGCCATCCCCACAAGTTCGGGGCCAACATGCGCATCACCGGTTGCACCGACATCAAAATTCCGATCTCCACCGCGTTAAATTTTATCGATTGAAGATACAAACTCCAATAGGGCGCGAACATCCCGATGAAGGCGTAATAGAAAAAATAGAAACCGGCAATACGCCAGTAATAGTTTTGGGGTTGAGTCACTTGCCGCACTTAAATATAGACTGGTCAGGCGCACATTCTAACTGTTATGCAGATTCACCTATCGGTTAAAGAATGCGATGCAGCCAAAACATTGCACGCAATTATTTTTACCCGAATGTGCATTCGGCAAAACACGTTGTCTGGACAAGTTATTTCATTTAAGTTAGTTTAGCTCCCCTGATCGTTGGAGCCCCCATGAAAAAAATACTAGCCGGATTCACATTACTGTTTTTTAGCGCAACCGCCTTCGCCGGAGACGTACCACCGCTTACCGGGGTCACCATTCTGGTACTTGGCGAAAGTCATATGTCCATTAATAATTATCTGGTTTCCAACTTGCCGGATGATCTGGTAGCCCAGGGGGCAAAAGTTTATTCCTATGGCGCGTGCGGCGCATCCGCCGGAGACTGGCTCAAAACCAAATCGGTACCTTGTGGTGCAACCCGGGTCGATACCGGCCCCATCAGAGAACGACCAGCCGACATCGCCAGCACTCAACCCATAAGCAATTTAATTGCCAAACATCATCCGAATCTGATTCTGTTAGTGATGGGCGATACCATGGCAAGCTACGACAACAAGGAAATCCCCAAAAGCTGGGTCTGGCAAAGCGTTTCCTCCCTGACCAAAGAAATCAAGGAACAAGGAACGCGTTGTGTCTGGGTAGGGCCGGCCTGGGGGCAGGATGGCGGGAAATACAAGAAAACCAATGCAAGGGTTAAGGAATTTTCGGATTATCTGTCAACGCTGGTGGCACCTTGCACCTATATTGATTCGCTGACCTTCTCCAAAATCGGTGACTGGAAAACGTTTGACGGACAACATTTCGATAAATGGGGTTATGAACACTGGGCAAAAGGAATCACTGATGCAATTCTGTCCCCGGAAATTCTGCAATCAATCAAAAAATAAGGCTCACTGCCGCCGCAACTATAGTTGCGGCGGCAAAAACTTAAGATAACCGGATGATCAGAACAACAGACTCAAAAACCAATGAGCTTTAAGGCGGCAGTTGCGTTGCAAAGTCTTCGCACGTTGCGTAGTATGCGCAAATACGCGCGCGGGTGTTTAAATCCTTACCGGATTTAAACCGCCCTGGACGGACGCTGCACGGATTACACAAAATATTTGATTAAAATCAAATGGTTACAGTTAAGCCCACATTGAATACCTGCCATACCTTTGGTTTTAATCATTTTCGCACTTTTAAGACATTAATCTCGAGGTTGTCATTGGATGCCGGTTAATTCAAAACTTGTTCTCAGCGCACTGAGTTGTTTAGCTGGCATGCTGATCTTGGGCCTGAGTTCATTGGCTCATGCGCAATCATGCGAAAAACCCTGGCCCGCTTGGGAGACATTCAAAAAATCCTCTATTACCGATGACGGCAGAGTTGAAGATCAGAGTGCCGATGGTGCACGCACCACTTCCGAAGGTCAGTCGTATGCGCTGTTTTTCTCACTGGTCGCCGGCGATCGTCCAACTTTCGAGAAACTTTTAAGCTGGACCGAGAAAAATCTGTCGGAAGACGATTTGATCACGCACCTGCCATCCTGGGAACTGGGAAAAAAAGAGGATGACAGCGTCGGCGTGCTGGACACCAATTCGGCTTCTGATTCCGACCTGTGGACCGCCTACGCGCTGGGTGAAGCCGGCAGACTCTGGGAGGATCGCCGCTACGTTGCACTTTCTTCTCTTATAGCCAACCGTATATTATCTGCGGAAACCCTGACAGTACCGAACCTGGGGCTCGTGTTATTGCCAGGCGCCGCAGGCTTCACCCCCACCCCGACGAGTGTGCGCCTGAATCCCAGTTATGTACCACTGCAATTAATGCACTGGTTTACCGCACACAGTAAAGATCCTCGCTGGGCAGAACTGTTAAACTCCTCGCGGCAACTGATCGTAAAGTCATCCCCAAAAGGTTATGCACCCGACTGGACAATCTACGACTACAACAAGGGTTTTTTACCGGATACCGATCCTGAAAAAGGCGGCACCGGCTCCTATGATGCCATTCGCGTGTATTTATGGGCCGGCATGCTGAGCCGCGACGATGCCGACCGCAGTGTATTGATGGACGCCTTAAAACCCATGGCGAGACTTGTCGATAAACTGGGTTATCCGCCCGAATCCGTCCAGATCATGACGGGCGACACAAACAATCAGGGATCAAGCGGATTTTCCGCCGCTATGGTGCCCTTCCTGCAGTCTGAGGGGTTGAATAAGGCTGCCGATGCACAACTGGGCCGCATTGAAGCACAACCCATATCAGAAGACAGTTACTACGATCAGGTATTAGGCTTGTTTGCACTTGGGTGGCAAAACAACTTATATCGATTTGATTCCAAAGGAAACCTTACACCGAGCTGGAAGTCAACATGCAAATAAATTTACGCGCCTTGTCCATGGCTCTTGTTCTGTCCGGATTAATCTCAACGCCTGTATTCGCTGCAAGCACGACAGACGTGTTATTGCGCGGAGCAAAAAGATGGGTCGACAGGGACCGGTCTGATCTTGCAAATAATTTGCTGCAAAAAGTGATCTTGATTGAGCCTGACTCACCAGATGCACTTTCCATGCTGGGAAAAATTGCACTCAAAAACGGCAAGCACGATGAGGCGCTGGCGTATTTGCACACGCTGCAAAGAACCGCACCCAACGATAAACGCACGCAGGAATTGAGCGAGGCGATCAACGGCAACCCGACGGCAAAGATTACAGCAACTCCATTCTTTAAAACGGCAAAAACCGAACCGGTCACAAAACCCGGCGTTGTAACTGCGAAAGCCAAACAAACCAAACCAGCCAGACAAAGCAAACCAAAACCATCGCCTGAAGAAGAAAAGTCCAATGCCGATGAAGCGGCTGCCCGCCTCGCCAACGACCCGGATATCATCGCGCGTACCGATGCACTCGACGCACTGGCGGATGGCAATACTGAACTTGCCGAAACATCGCTGCTGGATATTATCAAACGCAGGCCAAATGACCCCGAAGTCATTGGCGGATTAGGCCTGGTGCATCAAAAACGCGGGGAATTTGTTGAATCCGAAAAATATTTTATGCAGGCATTAGCCGCTGCTCAGGCGGAAAAAAGCGAAACGGGAAGGTGGGAGAGCCTGATCGGAACGGCCAGATTCTCGCAATATATGACCAACGCAAAAGCCTTGCTCGATGAAAACAAACTGCCTGAAGCGGAAGCCACTGTCGGGCAGGCACTCGCGTTAAAGCCGGATGATCCGGATGCACATGCGGTGCTTGGCAACATCAGAACCGCCGACAATCGATTTGCCGAAGCAGAGCAGCTCTACCGTGAAGCGCTCAAAACCGAAGGTTATAACGTGTTCGCCGCAAGAGGACTTGCAAATTTGCTGGCAAAGACTGGACGCAGCGAAGAGGCGATCGGATTCATCGAACAGGTTCTTCAGGAATACCGGAGTGAATGGAAAAAGAGCCCATACAGTCAGGCCAGCCTGTTGCGCGCGGAGGCTGAGCTGCATATCGAGGCGCACCGCCCCAGCCGCGCCATGAAAGCACTGGAAACAGCGGTAGAAGTCGATCCGAAAAACCCCTGGGTCAGATACACTTTGGCCAAATTGTATATCAGCCTTGATCTGGCTCCCCTGGCTCGCCGTGTCGTGCAAGAGGGCATTGCACTGGCGCCGGCAGACCCCGCCATGCATCAGGTCAGCGCACTTGTAATGATGAACCTCGATGACTATGCGGCCGCCATCGACAGTCTGGATCAAATCCCGGATGAGTCCCTCACTCAGGACATGCGCGATACAAAAGCCAGTGCTCTGATCAAATATGCCTTGCAACAGGCAGACAGCAAGCTGAGCCAGGGAAACCGCAAGGAAGCGATCCGCATCCTGTCCATTGCCGAAACGCAGGCACAAAACAGTTATCTGGCGACGGAACAGGTTGCCGAAGCCTGGTTCAGGCTGGGCCAGCAAAAGCAGGGACTGGCCGCTATGCGCAAGCTCCCTCAACCCGTGCCGCTTGAGACACAGGTGCATTTTGCCGGTTTGCTCAACCGCGCCAAAAAAGATCAGGAACTGACCGACTATCTGCCCTCCCTGCGCATTCCCGACGGAGCAAACGACACCAACGACAAATACCGCAAAACCATTCAGGATATCGAATTCTCAATGGCGGGCAGACAATACGACAAACTGATCAAGGCCGGTAAAAAGGATGAGGCGCAAGAGTTTGCCGACAACATGCTCAATGCCAACCAGCTTAGCAGCAGCGATTATTTCAAATATCACCGCAGTTATTTTACCAATGCAAAATTGCCTGAGGGCGCAATCCCCATTCTCAATCAGGAAAAAGAACAAAATCCTGATGATCTGAATATTCGTTATGAGCTGGCCTATGCTTACCACCAGGAAAAGCAGAGCAGCAATGCACAAAGAGAATTAAAGGAACTGATCGCCTTAACGAAAAGCGATGATTCCGATATGCGCATGCGCATCGCGTCGTTGCAACAGGAACTGGGCGACACTTCAGGCTCAAAGCAAACGCTTGATGATCTGATCAAGCGTTTCCCTGACAACTCGGAAGTGCCGTTACAAGCCGGATATATTGCGCGATCCGAGGGCAAATATAACCAGGCGATGGAATACTTTGAGCTCACCCGTGCACGATCCGGAAAACCGGCGATTCCGGTTGCCGCTTCTGTGACTGCAGTAACCCAGGCGCCTCCGGACATCCTGCTCAATCTGTTGCCCGGCACAGCCCCTCAAACAGGCATCAGGAGGAGTGTTGCACCCACGCTTGCCAGCACCAGCCAGAGCGAACGCATCTACCGTACAGCCCTGGCGAGCGATGTTCCTCAGGAGAAAACCACGCTCAGCAATAACAATGCGGCCAATGCAGAACAGGCCATGGACAGCATCAAGGCCACACGCAGGATTCAGTTCGAAACAGGGCTGGATATACAATCCAAGAACTCTACCGACGGGATATCGACTTATAACGTAACCGATATCCCGATGGTCGCCAGATTCCCGATCGGATACGAGGCGACAGGAACGGTGCAGGTCGATCAGGTTAACATTAATGCCGGCACACTTGCGCCTGTCGATTCAACCACTTACGGCAAAGGGATACAGCTCGCGCAAGGCGTGTCGCAAAAGGCTTCAGACACCTCAGTGGGTCTGGCTTATGAACAGGGATCGGTCAAAGCCGACATCGGCGTAATAGGTTTGAACTTTCCGGTCAGCAATGTCGTCGGCGGCTTACGCAAGAGCGGCAATCTCGGCAGCATGAGCTACACGCTCAAGTTCGATCGCAGGCCGTACACCGGCTCGCTGGTTTCCTATGCAGGCGCAATCGATCCCGTTAGCGGTGCCATCTGGGGCGGCGTGACCAGCATGGGCCCGACACTGTATCTGAACACGACACTGACTTCGAATTTACTTGGCCCAATCAATCTCTCCGGCATGGGGTCCTATTGGCTGGTGCGCGGAAAGAATGTGCTGAACAATGACCGCACCTGGCTGCGCGGCGTGATCGACAAGGATATCTATGCAACCGATGACATGGTGTTGAACCTCGGTTTCAAAACGACCTACACAGGCTTTTCCAATAACCAGGGTTATTACACCTTCGGTCACGGCGGTTACTACAGTCCGAGCAGCAGCCTGCAATTTACCATCATTCCGGAATTGATCGGACGAGACGACTTACTGTCTTATGTCATCCGTCCCAACGTAACCTACGCAAGCGTAACGACAGCTGCAGCACCCTACTTCCCGAACGATCGTGCCCTGCAACTGGCATATGGTAATCAGATGTACGCTGGCGGTTCAGGAAACTCAATATCTTACGGACTTGTTGCAGGAACGGAATACCGCGCCACACCCAATATTGCATTTGGCGCAAACTTTAACATGGATCGTTCCACTTATTACAACCCGACCTCATTGCTGCTTTACTTGCGCTACATGCTAACCCCGGAAACAGGCCCGGTTGATATGCGCCCGAATCCGGTCTATAAATACTCTCAATACTAATCGTTGCGGCATACCGAAAGGGGACGACTACGTTATCAGCAAGCGCTTTTTACAAACGGCTGCTTTACATGTCCCTCATGCTGCTCTGCGGGCACGCGCAGCTCGCGTTTTCGTCACCCGACATCCGGAAAGAGCTCAGGCCGAATATTGGTTCCCTGCCGATATATCTGTTCAACTCAAAGCCGACGCGTGACTACTTTGCTTCGGTCGGCGGAAATTATGATCTGATCCTGAAGCCCTGGCGCGACTTCTTTCAGTCACGAGGCGCAGCGTACAGCGAAATTCAGAATGGCGAATTAAAACCTGACCTGAAGCCGGGTGTTTTAATATTGCCTTCCGTTGTCGCACTCGACCCGGCGGATAACAGCGCCATTCAGGCATTCGAAAAGGCGGGCGGGAGCATTATTGCCACATGGGCGACCGGCGCACGAAATGGCAATGCAAAATGGCTGGGGTACGATTTCCTGAATGAGCAGTTCGGAATCAAAGTAAGCGGAGAAATAACCAGAAAAAACAAGGATAAGGATAACTTCCTCGTGATATTTGGCGAGACGCCCGTCGCGCATTCGCTGCCTGCAGGGAGCCGTATCTGGTTCGATCAGATCAACATTCTGCCGATGCAGATTACCGGAGGAGCTAACGTCGCAGGGCGTTTTCTGGATGTTGCCAATACCCCGGGCACCCAGGCAAACGAAGCGATCGTATATACCGAGACAGGTGCATCAAGACGAGCCTATTTTGCGTTCTCTGAAACCTTATGGCAATTCCAGCAGAACGACATTTATTCGCTGCTCGATGATACCCTTGATTGGTTGCGCCGCCGCCCCTCTGCCTATCTTGCCAACTGGCCCTATCCTTACCGGTCTGCCCAGATTGTCGAAATGGACACCGAACTGGGATTTCCAAATGCGCTCAGGCTGGCGAATATGCTCGACTCAAACGGCCTTCAGGGTAGCTTTTATTGCCTGACTTCCATCGCGGCCCGACACCCGGATATTCTGAAGCAACTGGAGGGCAAACATGAACTTGCCTATCATGGCGATGTGCATGAAAGCTTCAAGGGACAATCCGGCAAGATACAATCGCAAAGGCTGGATGCGATGCGGCATGACATCGAATCAATGGTCACCACACCCGCCAGCATGACGGGATTCCGCCCGCCTTACGAACTTTATGATCAGACGACCGAGTCCCTGCTCTTCGAAAAAGGTTACGGCCACTTGCTGGTCGATTCATATGGCAGCCGTGCAATGCTCCCCTACCTTGCCAGTGCCTCGCCAAAAGACTTCCTTAAGGGGTTGATCGTTTTACCGAGAACGCATCGCGGCGATATGGATTTCGGCATAAATGGCGCAGCTGAAACCGACATGTCAAAAGCCATGAACGATGACCTTGACCAGACTCTTGAAATTGGCTCTTTAGGGGTACTGAGCCTGCACAGCGAAAATTTCGAGGCAGGCAGCGCTGTTATCAAAGCGACAGGCGCGCTATTGACCCATATAAAACAAGTCGGCAACAAAATATGGGTCGCACCCGGCGGAAAAGTGACGGCATGGTGGAGAGAACGCTCGCTGATTAAATTCAATTTCACGGCAGACACGCTGCAACTGAATATCACCATCGCAAAGCCCGGCCTGAGTCGGAATGCCTCAATTGTGATTTCAAACCCGGTCAGAGGTGCGGCTCCCCGAATCGTGGCCACGAAGGCCGGAATGCCTTCAGCCCTGACAGTGCCAATGGATGATTACAGCACAGCGGTGATCCTGAACACATCCGCGCCGGGTAAATACAGCTATAACCTGAACTATCACTAGCCATCATTTTTAAAGCCGGCTTTATTTAATTTTCTTCAAAATATCGGCAGAGACAATCTCTTTGGTAATCAGACTGCCCCAAACCTGATAGCCTGCAGCCGTTAAATGCACGCCGTCATGTGTTTTCCATTCGCCCGGCTTGGCCATTTTAAGGGAATTTATATAAATACAAGGTGAAACGATCTCGGCAAGGTAATCGGACATTTCTTTTACACGAGTAAAAGTCTTGCCAAACACACCGCTTTCCTCACCCCACGGAGGCCCCACCCACATACAGCTTGCTCCGCTGGATTTAATCCCGGCGGTCAGAGACGTGATCTGATTCCATGCCCAGTTTTTTGGCATCATTGCCGCTTTATAGCCTGCCATATCATCGCCATTGACCACGACGATCAGATCGGGGTGGTATTCTTTGACCATCTCTGGCAATGGTCTGGTTGATCCCGCCTCGGCCACCCGGTTCCTGATGGGGCCTTTGTCCAGCCTGAACGCGCTTCCGCAGCCCGGACGCATTGTTCTCATCCAGTCGCCCGCAGATGCGCCACATGCGCCATAGGAGTAAACCCTGGCACCCTGCTGCATCAATTCATCATGCAATGCAGATATCAGATAATCCTGTGTCATATGGCTATCGCCGATCACCAGCACAGTCAGACCAGCAAGCAGCAAACTCATTTCGCCCCTCACACTTCCATGAGAAAATCAAATTAAATCAGAATGTTAGCACTATAATGAAAAATCGCCGGGGGCTGAAATTACGAGTGAACAAAAACCGCGCACAAACAACAAATTCAACACGACACTCAGCTTTAATTCAATGATTATCTCTCATGCGACAACTCACAAGCGATGAAGCCGTAAATCATACTGCTGGATTTAACATCAGTTAGCATCGCGCGCAAAAAATGCCTGCGGTGCATTTTTTACCTTCAGCAGAAAAACGCTGTAACGTTCCCCCGCCTGAAGCTGCGCCAGATCAACACCCGCACTTGCAGTCTGGCCTTTGCATGTGACTGTCACATTCAGCTTGACGGGATTAATCAAACGTCGCTGCACGGAAAATGGTTTCACGTCGTCAAGAATGCTCGAGTTTTTCGCACCGCCCTGCATCAGTGCCGCACCACACTGCGCATCCAGATTAAACAGCGCCAGCGATGCGCGCATGGCATTAAAATCTTCCGGCGTTTCCCTGACCAGTGTCGTTTTAATCTGTGCTGCACCGTCCGGCAGGACTGCGACCGTGATGTATTCCCACGCACGGCCGGTCACTTCCACCGACGTTTTATGTCCATCGCTTTGAATGTTTGCGCTCAACCTGGAACCCGACTTAACCGGGAAAAAACGGGATACGCGCCCTTGGGCTTTGGCAGTCAGTTCGACTTTCGCCGATCCCTTCGATGAAACGACAGAGATGGATTTCTCCGTCGCATTGACAAAACGAATATAGGACGACTCTTCCGATGGTCCTGTTTCATAGAGTTGCGGCTCAGCGGCCTTTGCAGCCGAAAGGGAAATAAATACCAGAAAAAGTCCGGCCAACAAATATAGCGTGCGTCTCATTTCGACCTCAGTGTCTGATTTTTTGTAAAATATCCGACGAGACAATCTCTCTGGTAATCGCGTTGCCCCAGCTCAGATAGCCTTCATCGGTATAATGTTGCCCATCGCCCGGTATCGTATTCCATTCACCCGGCTTGGACATTTTAAGCGAATTTATATAGATGCACGGCGCAACGATATCGGCAAGGTAATCAGACATCTCGCGTACTCTGGCAAAATTTTTGCCGTACTTGCCCCCTTCCGTACCCCACCCGGGCCCCACCCATATACAACTCGCGCCACTCGCCTTGATGCCATCCGTCAGCGTTTTAATCTGATCCCTGATCCAGGGCTTGGGCAGGGTTGCATTTTTATATGCCGCCATCGTATCGCCATTGACCACCACGATTAAATTCGGATGGTAAGCCTTAACCAGTTCCGGCAACGGCTTGGTAAATCCGGCTTCACTCGCACGCACCCTCAGCGGTCCGTCAGCCAGCCTGAATGCACTTCCGCAGGGCGGCTGTATGCTTTGCATCCATGCTCCGGAAGGTGTGCCGCAAGCGCCGTAGGTATAAACTTTGGCACCCTGCTGCATTAAATCATCATGCAACGAAGTAATCAGAAAACCCGGTGCGGTCAAATGACTGTCGCCGATCATCAGAACCGTAAGACCCGCAAGAAGCAAACTCATAAGTTAATCCATGCTCGTTAAAATACAGTAACGAGTTTAAGTGCAGGCTGTATGATTGTCCAGAAATAATCATGCAGAGGCTCAGTTCTGGATCCTGCCTTTACCGGCTGTGCAGTTTCAGCATCGCCGCTTCTGTTTTGCCTTCCACGACCAGAGGCGCAACCTGCAGCGATTGTTGCATCGCATCGATGATCAATTCACGCTCTTCCCGACGCGGTTCGTTCAATACATAATCAACTACCTGCGCGCGATCGCCAGGATGACCGATGCCTAAGCGCAGACGCCAAAAATCCTTCGTGCCAAGTTGCGCGATGATGTCTTTGAGTCCGTTGTGTCCGCCGTGACTGCCGCCCAGCTTCAGGCGCGCAATACCCGGCTGCAAATCCAGTTCATCATGCACCACCAGAATTTCGGACGGCAATATTTTATAGAATTGCGCCATTGCAGCCACGGCCCGCCCGGAGAGATTCATGAAGGTGTGCGGCTTGAGCAGCGCAATCTCACAGACGTTCAACTGGCCGCGTGCCGCCAGTCCGTGAAATTTAGCCTCGGTTCTGAAACTCAGATTTTCGCGACGTGCAAGTTCATCCACCCACCAAAAACCAACATTGTGGCGGGTAGTTTCATATTCGCGGCCCGGATTCCCCAGACCGACAATTAAACGTATTTGGCTCATTTTTTTATCCGTAAAAAACCCGCCATGCCGGTGTCAGCAATGGCGGGTTTCGGAGAACGGCCCCTGTTACTTCTTGTTGTCCGCTTAAACTGCGGCAGCCGCTTCAACCGCACCGCGTGGCACGTGTACAGTTGCAACCACGGCTTCTGCAGTATGCGAACCGTGAGCCGCCAGCTCCACACCCTTGGGCAGAACCAGATCAGCCAGGTGAACTGAATGACCCAGTTCAAGCTTTGCCAGATCAACTTCAATGTGCGCCGGCAAATCAGCAGGCAGGCAGGTAACATCCGCTTCAATCATCACGTGACTGATCTTGCCGCCGCCGGTTTTAACACCCGGTGCGATATCGGCATTGATGAAATGCAACGGCACCTTGATGTGAATTTTCTTATTCAAATCAACACGTTGGAAGTCAAGATGCTGCACTTGCTGACGGAAAGGATGGTTTACAAAAGCGCGCAATTGCACAGCCTGTTCCTGCCCGTCCAGATTCATGGTCAGCACGGAAGCGTGGAATGATTCTGCACGCAACTTGTAGTACAGCTCGTTGTGATTCATTTCGATCATCACTGCATCGCCTGAACCGTAGACTACGCCTGGTATGAAACCGGCTTTACGCAGACGGCGGCTCGCACCCGTACCTTGCGTT
Organism: Pseudomonadota bacterium; assembly: GCA_026399735.1. Taxonomy (GTDB): domain Bacteria; phylum Pseudomonadota; class Gammaproteobacteria; order Burkholderiales; family Gallionellaceae; genus Gallionella. The sequence continues at coordinate 1,999 of JAPLQK010000064.1, read as the reverse complement.
TTGCGTGTTGTTGCGTTAAATGTAGTTGTCATTTTTTACTTCTCCAATAGAGAACCGACCGCGACCAGTCGATTCAAACAAACGGCAACCAACATGGCTGCCGCTAAAACTTTATTCCGTGAACAGCGAACTGACTGACTCTTCGTTATTGATGCGTCGTATCGTTTCAGCCATCAATTCTGCAGTGCTCAGCTGACGGATGCGGCTGCAATTTCTGGCAGCTTCCGACAATGGAATGGTATCGGTCACAACCAGTTCGTCGATTGCCGAGTTTTCGATGCGCTCTACAGCCGGGCCTGACAGCACCGCATGAGTACAGTAAGCCAATACGCTGGTTGCACCCTTTTCCTTCAAGGCTTTTGCGGCTTCGCACAAAGTATTCGCGGTATCCACCAGATCATCCATGATCAGACAGGTACGACCGGACACTTCACCGATGATATTCATCACCTTGGCCACGTTGTGGCGGGGACGACGCTTGTCGATGATGGCAAGGTCCGCATCCAGCTGTTTGGCCAGCGCACGGGCACGTACCACACCGCCTACGTCGGGCGACACCACGATCAGATTGGGGTAATTCTGGCGCCACACGTCAGCCAGCAAAATCGGGCTGGCGTAAATGTTGTCCACCGGAATATCAAAGAAGCCCTGAATCTGGTCTGAGTGCAGATCCATGGTCAGCAAACGATCCACGCCGGCACTGGTGAGCATATCAGCGACCAGCTTGGCGGTAATTGCAACCCGCGCCGAACGCGGACGCCTGTCCTGACGCGCGTAGCCGAAATACGGCATCGCGGCAGTGATACGCCCGGCTGAAGCACGCTTCAGTGCATCAGCCATCACCATGATTTCCATCAAGTTATCATTGGTCGGCGCGCAGGACGATTGCAGGATGAATACATCCTTACCGCGTACATTCTCAAGGAGTTCCACCATCACTTCGCCATCAGAGAAGCGAGCGACTGTCGCACGACCCAGCGTGATATCCAAATGCTGCGCCACCGCTTCGGCAAGCTTAGGATTGGCATTACCCGTGAATACCATCAAGCTATCGTAGGACACGTGAACCCCTTAAAGATTAAAAACCAAAAGGGCACATATGTGCCCTGATTGTGGCTGAGGAGGTAGGGATCGAACCTACGAATGACGGGATCAAAACCCGTTGCCTTACCACTTGGCGACTCCCCAATTACCTAATTCAGCACCCAATCATGCAACGGATGCTTTAATAAACCTTGTACTGCTACGCCGTGCATCTGTTTCGGCAATTGCTGCAAAACCGCTTCGGCTTCATTTTTAGTTCCGAATTCGGCAAAAACACATGCTCCCGAACCCGTCATCATCGCCTTGCCGTACTTCCCCAGCTCATCGAGATAACTCGCCACCTCCGGATAGAGTTTGCATGCGACTGCTTGCAGGTCATTTCGGCATTGCTGCAACGAGAGGGCGCGAATTATTATCGAAACTGAGTCCCTTGTCAATTCAGGATGTGAAAATATTTTTGCAGTCGGCACATTAACAGGCGGAAAAAGCACCACATACCAGGCCTCCGGCAAGGAATAAGCCTGCAATTTTTCCCCCACGCCTTCAGCAAACGCATTCTCGCCGAATACAAAAACCGGCACATCTGCACCTAATTGCAAGCCCATAGACATCAGACGTTCGCGCGACAAACCCAGTGACCACAGGCGATTGAGCGCGATCAGGGTAGTCGCGGCATCCGAACTTCCGCCCCCCAGACCACCGCCCATCGGGATACGCTTCTCCAGCGTAATATCCACCCCCAGCGTACAACCGGTTTCTTTTTGCAATAATCGTGCGGCGCGCACACATAAATCCTGTTCCTCGGGTACCGCTTCAATGATATTGGCGCGATGAACCACGCCATCCGTACGCAAATCAAAATGCAGGGTGTCATTCAAATCAATAAAACGAAACAGCGTTTGCAGCAAATGCAGGCCATCCGCACGCCGTCCGGTGACATGCAGAAACAGATTCA
>JAPLQK010000067.1 GCA_026399735.1 Pseudomonadota bacterium | reverse complement strand
AGTTTTTTTATCTGTCGCCTGAAGCGCTGGTAGGGTGAATTGAGTGAATGATTGATGACGATTCTTTCACGCGTCATCGATGCAACCCCACGCATGAACTCTATCTGCGTTTCCAGGGGGAAATGCACAAGCACTCTTGCGCACAGGCTGGCATCAAACTGCGGTTTACAATCGATTCGTGTCAATGCATCAGCGATTTCGCTGGTAAAACGCTCACCGAAGCGCGCCAGTCTTTTTCTTGCCACTTCAAGCATCTCACCGGAGATATCGGCGCCATGCACACGCAAACCGGATTCGAGCAGTATCTCCGCCAGTCGCCCTGTGCCACAGGGGAAATCGAGCACAACGGTATTGCGCGGCAAGTCACTGAAGCATGCGCGGATGATTTTTCTCTCCAGATAGTTGAATACGCGCCCCGCCGGACTTGAAAATCGCACGCGATCATATTCACGCGCAACCTCACTATCCTTGTAATACAGTGCGGGATTCCACTTATTACGATTATCAATTTCTGACATTTTCCGGTCTTTCATCTGAAAGTAGCTTGCTGCCGTGATTCAGCGTCTCGAAGTAGTGCAAGGTTTACCGGCTGCGCAAACCGTGAGGTTGAGTGTTCAGTGTACTCTGTCCGGACTTGATGCGGTCTGGATTGAGGTGCACACTTCGAACGCACTGCCGATGAGGCTATACTCAAGTATATTATGAGGCGAATGATATGGATCCTGTTAGTCCCTTACCTGCAATTGTCTCGTTATTCGTGGCATTGGTCACGGCTTCCCTTATTGTCAGAAAATTCGGGGTAACCTCAGATCAGGGCAGGTTTGCCTCAATCGATGGTCTGCGGGGTTATCTGGCATTTTTTGTATTTCTGCATCACGCCTGTATCTGGTATTTTTATTTGCGTACAGGTAAGTGGGCGTTGCCACCTTCCAATCTGTATACCCATTTTGGCCAGAGCAGTGTCGTATTTTTTTTCATGATCACAGGTTTTTTGTTCTTCTCCAAGCTGCTCAATGGAAGGATAAGCGGCGTTGACTGGGGAAGGTTGTTTGTTTCCAGGTTTCTGCGTCTTGTACCGCTATACTTCTTCCTGATAATTTTATTTTTTCTTCTGGTCGCCTATTTTTCTAAAGGCCGGTTGCTGGAACCTGCTCCGAAATTAATCTACGGAATGATAAAGTGGCTTGGATTCAGAGTGCTGGGTGCACCTGACCTGAATGGTATTAAAAACCTTTCGCTTCCGGTCGCCTCGATCACGTGGTCGCTGCCCTATGAATGGTTCTTTTACTGTTCGCTTCCCTTGCTGGCATTGATAATCAAAATTACGCCGCCAGTCAGGTACATTGCGCTGGGGTTTGTCAGTATCGCAGGCATGGTCTGGTATCCAAATATGGATATTCTGATTCTGGTGCCGTTTTTAAGCGGGATAACGGCGGCTTTTCTTGTCAGGTCGGATTGGTTTCAACGCTTTGCAGTCAGGCGGATGTCTTCGCTTATCTCACTCAGTTGTGTCGGTTTGGCAGTGTCTGCGTTCCCCTCTGCATACGAGATTACGCCGCTTATCTTGCTGTCAGTCGCTTTCTGGCTGATCGCATCGGGGAACAGTCTGTTTGGAATATTAGTGAACCCGGTTTCACGTACGCTCGGGGAGTTTTCATACGGGATTTATTTGCTTCATTCGATCACACTCTTTGCAGTTTTTAATTTCATTATCGGCTTGCCCGAATCCAGAGCGCTGACGCCGATCTCACACTGGCTGGTCGTGACGGGTATTACGCCTGTTCTGGTATTTATTTGCTTCATGACCTTCCGGTTTATTGAGCGTCCTGCCATGCGGAGCACCGCAACAGTGACGGCCTGGCTGCGTGCTCACCTCACCTCACGGACCACGAAGCGCGCCGCAAGCATCGTGCCACCGGGTTAGAAACGGATCTTCCGGATTAGTCGCCTGTCATGGGCAAAACCGGCAATAGGGATTGGGCTTTTCAGATTGTTCCTCCGCTGGTGCCGCGCTTTCGTTGGGGGGTATGGTCAGCTGAGGAGCCTGTTCGGAGGAGTCAGGCGGGACATCGCTGATATTTTTTTCGACAAGCTGCCCCGTGCTCTGTGCCGGTTGGCCCGCTTCGCGGGTGTCGTTAACTGGCGGAGCCTGGTAGTTTTTGTCAATTTTCCTTATTTTCCATATGAAAAATGCGGTATTTGCCTTGTTGGTGCTGGTTAAGCCCAGTTCGTAGAATTTGATTGCATTGGCCCGGTCACCGATACGCTGATAGTAGTCACCCAGTTGAGCATAAGCCGGACCATAGCTAGGTCTGATTTGGGTGAGTTTGAAAAGGACACCGATTGCTTCCACATCCTGCTCTGCCTTGAACAGTATCCTGGCACGGGTTATATAGATATCCGGAATCAGTGAGAAAGACAACGGAGCGCGATCCAGAACATATTGAATATTATGGAGTATGTAAGTTATTTCGTTTCGTTTTTCATAGTCATCCCGCATTTTGGATAGTTTGTTTTCGCTATTTAATGCCCAGCAATAGTGATGGAGGTTCTTGTAGGATTCTCCGTAAATGGCCGCATATTCCGCAACAGACTTCGTGTCGTTGGTAATCATGCGGATTTGATCGGTGCCTCGGCAGTAGACGGGCAGTAATTCAACCTCGGACATGTCGTGGACTTCCCCGTTTGACCAGGATGCCTGACTGAACAAGACAAAAAATAACAGATAAAGGATTTTCATGTCAGCTCCGCAAAATTTCACAGGTCCTGTCTGGACAGCCATTGAAGTGTGAGGTTTGTAACCTGATCGCGCCAGATATGGCTGGAAAAGGTATGGGTTGCCTGCTTTACTGTTTCACGGGTGATGGTGGGGGATTGACAAAGTTTTTTCCAGCGTATGTCCTGTTGCGTCAGCGTAATGAATTCCTGTGCTACCAGATCGTTGCCGCTGAGTATGAACAATACCTTGCCCTGATAGTTTTTTAATCCGTCCCGCATTCTGGCGATAAAACCCGAGTTGCGTGGATCGGCAGGTGCATAAGCTTTCGCCGTTGTCATAACGCTGCGTGCCGATTTGCCAAGATCGCCAGCGGACTTGTTCAATTCGATTTTGCCGGACAGGAGCTTTATCCAGAAGGAGCGTTGCATTAGCCGCGACAGATAATAATGCCTGATGCGGCTGTGAGCCGCGCCGGCTTCAGTGTGTACCCACGGGTTGAGCAGGACCAACCCTTTGACGCGTGCGTCGGTGTGCGCGTAATACAACGCAGCTGAAGCTGCATCGCATAAACCCCAGATGACGACGCGATGCAAACCGGGCGCCTGCTTCAGAAAACTGTCGATGGCGGCCTGAATATCCTCATTCACAACTTCAAAATTTCGCGCGTCCCCTTCGCTGTCACCCATGCCGCGATAGTCAAAACGCATGGCGGCGTAGCCTTGGCAGGCCAACTGGCGGGCGAGCAGGGTAAACTGCCGGTGGCTGCCGGCACGATACTGCGGCCCGCCTGTCAGGATCAGGATACCTGTTTCGCCAGCGGTTTCCGGCAAGGTAACGATGCCGATCAGCCTGCAGTCAGAACAGTTGAAGACGATGGCTTGCTCAGTGTATTTCATGGCGCCGTCACCTCAATCAGACGATGACATTCGGTGATCTCCTGCGTCAGCCAGAAAGGTTCACCTTTGAACGTGCGCGTGTTAACACTCACGCCCGCAGACCGCCATGTGTTGATGAGACTTTGGCTGGCTGTGAGGGTCGTATCGCTGTCTTCAATACCGATTTCCAGCCATACGACCGGGCAAGGTGGAGGCAATCCGGCCAGCTTCAGGTGTATGAGATTACGCGCCATCGTGGCGTTCAACATATAGCCGCCTACTTCTATGCTCTCTCCCGCATCCAGTCTGGCGCGCAGTGCTTTTGTCCCGCCTGGCGACTGGCTGTTGTTTAACATTTCGCCGGCTGTTTTTATGCGTAAAAACTGATTCAGATAGAGTTCGCCATTGACGACAGGTTGCCAGAGCAGTAACCCTGCAACTTCAGGTAGCGTGCTTGCCAGTTCGATGGCCAGACTGGCGCCGGTGCGCAGGCCCCACAGCCGGACAGTGCCTGTCGTTTCGGACAACCATGCATGCGCTGTGCGTGCATCGTCCAGCCATTTTCCCCATGTGGCATCGCTAAAGTCACCAAAGCTGTCGCCGCAACCGGTCAGATCAACCTGCAGTACCGCGTAGCCCGCAGCGGCAAAGCTGCGAGCCTGCAAGGCCGCCATGCGACGCGATTTGTGCATTTCCTCAGCAAACGGGTGCAGGTAAAGGATGCTACCTTTGGCAGGTGTGATGGCGGGGGAGTAATGAATACAGAATAGTGCGCCGTGCCCGCCATTGAGAAAGAAAGGCTCGATCTCAAAGTCGCACATTGTCAGCTGTTCAGCTTATTGCTTACAAATTCGGTCAGCGTGCCCAGTGTTGCGAATATCTCTGCACTGACTTCATCGTCGTCAATGATGAAGTTGAAGTGATTTTCCAGTGCGGTGAGAATGACGACGACTGCCATTGAATCCAGTTCAGGAAGCGCACCTAGCAACTGGGATGATGCAGTCAATGTATCGGCTCGTGTGCCGAGCTGGAGCGATCCGGATAGCAGGGTTTTAACTTCAGGCAGTATATTCATTGTGTTGGATGACATAAAATTCGAAAAGCATTTGAGGGACAGTGCGATAATACAACGAAACCAAGTCTGCCAAGTCAGATGTGATTAATGAATGAAGGGTGTCATGGATGAAATGGACTTTCTGTCCGGCAAGTGCGTTTGAACAGCATGCAAATACATGGGATACCCTGAATGCATCGGGTTTTAACTCACCTTTGCTGAGCAGCCATTTCTTAAGCGCCTCTTTGCAATCCTTCAAGTCAGGCAGGGAAATGCTGGCTATCCTGGGCAATCCGGATCAGCCGGATGCCATGTGTATTCTGGTGAAAGATGGTTATCTGATCTGGAATACTTTCCAGCCGACCCAGGCGCCGATTGGTTTCTGGTTGATGCGTCCGGGTCTTGATCTTGAAGAGACGCTGACAGATTTGCTGCATGCCTTGCCGGGATTGTCACTTGCGGTGGGACTTACGCAACTGGATTCTTTATTGATTCCCCGGCCGTCGAACTCAGACAGGATGTTTGCCTTCGATTACATTGACACTGCGCATCTGGTATTGAACGGGGAATATGAAACCTACTGGAAGTCACGACCCAGCCACTTGCGTAAGGATATGCGTAATGTGTGCAACCGGCTGGAAAAGGATGGCTTGAAGTGCAAGGTCAGTTGCATTAGCGACCCTGAAGAGGTCGGTTTTGCAGTTGAAAATTTTGCCCGTATGGAGTGTTCAGGCTGGAAGGGAGAATTGGGCACAGCCGTTCAGTTCGATAGTGCGCAGGGGGAGTTTTACGTCCATTTGTTGCAATCCTTTTGCAAGGGCGGCGGCGGGTGTATTTATTATCTGACCTTTAATGAGGTGGTGGTGGCAATCGATTTATGCATTCAGCAGGGTGGTACGGTTTACTGCTTAAAGACTTCCTATGACCAGAACTTCAGTAAATATTCACCCGGCTTGCTGTTGCATCAGGAATGGTTTCGCTTGCTGTGGAAAACCGGAGAATGTCAACGCATCGAGTTTTACGGGAGAGTCACGAGCTGGCAACAGCAATTGACTGAAGAAACCCGTTCGATGTATCACGTCAATATCTATCGTTGGGCATGGCTCAGACGCATGATGGGCAAACAAATCGGTGTTCGTTCATGATAAGCCGGGAAGCAGTTTGCGTGTTGGCATGGCTGGATGCACGTAGCTGATGATCACAATTGAGTGCAAGTATGCTTAAAGTTTACCGATATACCAATATTTCGGAGCTGCCCTCTGGCTGTGAGGATTTTTTTTACGCAGCAGAGCAACATAGTTTTGATCTGTCGGCGGACTGGTTTCAATTGCTGGTATCCAAGGTGTTTTCTGAAAGCAGCACACGGATTTATGTGATGCAGCGGGATGGCGAGGTCAGGGGCGTACTGCCGCTTTATTTTCAGAAAACAGCAGCCGGGTTCAGGCAGGCAAGGGGGCTTGCAAATTACTATTCATCATTGTTTCGTCCCTTGCTGGATGCCACTGTGACACCGGATGAATTGGCAGCTTATCTGCTGGAAATTTCGAGAGATTTGCCTTTCGATGTATTGCGTTTCGACGCGATGGATCCTGAACATCCTGCATTTAATTTGTTGGAATCGGCCATGCGTCAGGCCGGACTGGCGCCTTTCCGGTTTATGAGTTTCGGAAACTGGTATCTGCCGGTTGGCGGACGTTCATTTCAGGCTTATTTTCAGGGACTGCCTTCCAGAGTTCGCAATACCGTTCGCAGGCGTGAAAAGAAATTTTTCGCAACAGAGCGTGGCAAGCTGGAAATTGTGACCGGAGATGACGGGCTGGAAGCTGCGATCATTGCATGGAAAAAGATCTATGCCGCCAGCTGGAAGCAGGCTGAGTCGTCACCGGAGTTTGTTGAGGGGATGATCCGGATGTACGCTGCGCGGGGCTGGTTACGGTTGGGGATAGCCTGCTGTGATGGTGAGCCGATCGCGTGTCAGATATGGATTGTGAGTCATGGCAGGGCGGCGATATACAAGCTGGCCTATGATGAGGACTTTTCACATTTGTCTGCCGGCACAATACTGACCTCGCATCTGATGCGTCATGTGCTGGACGTAGACCGGGTGCAGGAAGTGGATTATTTGATCGGTGATGATGAGTACAAAAAGGACTGGATGAGTCACCGGCGCGAACGATGGGGGATTGTGGCCTACAATCTGAGCACCTTAAGGGGGAAGCTCGGATGGATGAATGAACTCTCGCGGAGATATGTCAAGGCGGTATGGGGGTATTTGAGGCGATTTTCTTGAAGAGCGGGAAGCTCGTCAATAAGAAAGGGGAATGTGCATGTTGATCCATGAGTTGATCAGACAGGGTGCGCTTGTAACGCCGTTGAATATCGCATTGCGTGAAGGCGATAATCAGCTTGATTATCTGACGCTTGCCGAAGAAGTTACCTTTGCTGCGAATCTTTTTTTTGATGGTGGGCTGGCACGCCGTGATCGCGTGGCCGTTTACATGGACAAGCGCATCGCGACGGTGGTGGCGATGTTCGGTGCGGCCGCAGCAGGCGGGGTGTTCGTCCCGGTCAATCCGCTGCTCAAATCCGGGCAGGTTGCACACATACTGAAAGACTGTGCCGTGCGCATACTGGTGACTACGCCTGAGCGTCTGGAATTGCTGCGACCCGTGTTGGCGGGCTGCCCCGATTTGAAAACGATCGTCATCGTTGGTGAACAGGTTCCGATTTCAGCAGAGGATATCGCCTGCATTAGTTGGGCTGAACGCCTTCATGCGCCGCATCAAATTTCACATCGCGTTATAGACAGCGACATGGCGGCGATACTCTATACCTCGGGTAGTACAGGCAAGCCGAAAGGCGTGGTGCTGTCGCATCGTAATCTGGTTGCAGGTGCCGAGAGTGTCTCGCAATATCTGGAGAATCGCCAGGGGGATCGCATCCTGTCGGTGCTGCCACTGAGTTTTGATTACGGGCTGAACCAGCTGACCTCGGCTTTTTACGTGGGCGCCGGCGTGGTGCTGATGAATTACCTTTTTCCCCGTGATGTGACTCGTTTGGTTGCGCGTGAGAAAATCACCGGACTTGCGGCCGTGCCGGCACTTTGGGTGCAGCTCGCGCAACTGGATTGGCCGGCCGGTGTAGATGAGCATCTGCGCTATATCACCAACTCGGGCGGGGCGATGCCGACACATACGCTGGCCGCCTTGCGTGGCAAATTGCCCGGAACGCGTCCCTATTTGATGTATGGCCTGACTGAAGCCTTTCGCTCGACCTATCTGTCGCCGGAAGAGCTGGACAGACGTCCGGGTTCAATCGGGCGGGCCATCCCGAACGCTGAAATTATGGTGGTGCGGGCAGATGGCACGCCTTGTGTGCCGGGCGAGGAGGGTGAACTGGTGCATCGCGGTGTGCATGTGGCATTGGGTTACTGGAACGATGCTGATAAGACGGCGGAGCGTTTCAAGCCTGCACCGGGATTGCCCGCCGGGCTGCCCATCCCCGAAATGGCGGTCTGGTCCGGCGATACGGTCAGGATGGACGATGAAGGGTTTTTGTATTTCATCGGGCGACGCGATGAAATGATTAAAACTTCAGGTTATCGGGTGAGTCCGACCGAGGTTGAAGAGGTGATTTACGATACCGACCTGGTCGTGGAGGTGGCCGCTATCGGCGTGGCTCACCCGGTGCTTGGGCAGGCGGTGGTGCTGGTGATCTATGCGCCGGGTCAGGATGAGGCCGTGAGCGAAAAACTGATGGCCGGATGTAAACAAAAACTGCCCGTTTTCATGGTGCCTGTACGGATCGTGGCAAGGATGGATGCACTGCCGCGCAACCCGAACGGCAAGATAGACCGTAAGCTGTTGGCATGTGAACTGGCTGAATTATTCGAGGAAACAAAATGATGAGTACCGGACCCCTTCAGCGTAGCGGTTTTCCGGTTGTGGATAATTGCCTGCAAATCGGCGGCATGTCACTCGACCGTCTTGCAGAACAGCTTGGCAGTACGCCGTTTTACGCTTATGACCGGCGTCTGATTGCCGAACGTGTGGCGCAATTGCGTGCAGTGCTGCCGGCAGAAATCCACTTGCATTACGCGATCAAGGCCAACCCGATGCCCGCACTGGTGCAATACATGGCGGGACTGGTGGACGGCTTCGATGTGGCATCCACAGGCGAGATGAAGACGGTGCTGGATACGGCAATGCCGTCCGGAAAAATCAGCTTTGCCGGCCCCGGAAAAACGGCACAGGCGCTGCATCAGGCTGCTGCTGCAGGCATCGTAGTCAATCTGGAATCGGAACGGGAAATGGAATTGCTCGCCGAAGCAGGTCGTGCTTTAGGGGTGCGTCCTCGCGTGGCGGTACGGGTGAACCCCGATTTTGAGCTGAAGTCCTCCGGTATGAAGATGGGCGGCGGGCCCAGGCAATTCGGCGTGGATGCCGAGCGCGTCCCGGCGATGCTGGCACGCATGAAGCAATTGCCGCTGGAATTCTACGGTTTTCACATCTTTTGCGGTTCGCAGAATTTGCGCAGCGACGCCATTATGGAGGCGCAGCGCAATACCTTTGCGCTGGCGAAACGCCTGTCAGTCGATGCGCCGGGATCGGTGAAGTTGCTC
>JAPLQK010000033.1 GCA_026399735.1 Pseudomonadota bacterium | reverse complement strand
GCGTAATAGCTGGAGTCGCTGTTCAGCACTTCACGGTATTGGGTAAGTTCAGGCAGGCCGATGCGATAGTGCTGGCGCGGCAACGGCGTCAGATTCAGTGTGACGACCGCACTGGAACCGTCACGGGCTCGGCGCTGATAGGACAGCACGGATTTTTCCGCATCGTTGCAGTCTATCCAGGAAAAGCCTGCCGATTCGAAGTCCAGTTCATGCAGCGCGGGCAGGGTCCGATACAGCTCGTTCAGATCATGCGTCAGATTTTGCATGCCGCGATGATATTCTTCACCCAGTTGCCACCATTCGAGTTCCCACTTCGATTGCCACTCGCGTCCCTGCGCAATTTCGTTGCCCATGAAGTTGAGTTTTTTGCCGGGACTGGTCATCTGATAGGTCAGCAACAGGCGCAGGTTGGCAAATTTCTGCCATGCATCTCCGGGCATTTTGGATAGCAGCGAACCCTTGCCATGTACGACTTCATCGTGCGAGAACGGCATTACGAAGTTTTCGCTGTAGGCGTAGATCTGTCCGAAAGTCAGCTGGCTGTGATGGTATCTGCGGTGAACCGGATCATTTTCGAAATAGCTCAACGTGTCATTCATCCAGCCCATATTCCATTTCATTGAGAAACCGAGTCCGCCCAGATAGACGGGGCGCGAGACGCCAGGCCATGCGGTGGATTCTTCAGCCATGGTCAGCGCGCCGGGAAACTCCTCGTGCACCATGATGTTCATTTCTCGCAAAAATTCGACTGCCTCGAGATTCTCGCGGCCACCGTATTTATTCGGTATCCATTCGCCGGCTTTGCGTGAGTAATCCAGATACAACATCGATGCGACGGCATCGACGCGCAGACCGTCGAAGTGGAATTCGGACAGCCAGTAATGTGCGCTTGATAACAAAAAGGTTTTGACTTCGTTGCGGCCAAAATTAAAGATATGTGTGCCCCAATCCTGATGAAAGCCCATGCGCGGGTCTTCATGTTCGAACAAAGCGGTGCCGTCAAAGCGCGCCAGCGCCCAGCTGTCCTGCGGGAAGTGAGCGGGTACCCAGTCGAGAATCACGCCGATATCGGCCTGATGAAAGGCGTCGATCAGGGCGCGCAATTCGTCCGGCGAGCCAAAACGGCTGGAAGCTGCAAAATAGCCGGTGCACTGATAGCCCCACGATTCATCCAGCGGATGTTCGGTGACGGGCATGAATTCGATGTGGGTATAGCCCATGCCCTTGACATAGGGCACAAGATCCTTGGCCAGTTCGCTGTAACTGTAGAAGCGGCCATCCGGATGGCGTTTCCATGAACCCGGGTGAACTTCATAGATATTGACAGCAGCATGCAGCCAGTCCCACTTGCCGCGTTTTTCCATCCACTCGCTATCCTGCCACTGATGCTGGTGAGCCGGCGCTGCCAGGGCTGCCGTGCCGGGGCGCAACTCGAAGCCTTGTGCGTAGGGATCGGTCTTGGTCAGTATGTTGCCGGTTTCACGATTGCGGATTTCATAACGATACAAGGCGTGTTGCTTGATTTCGGGGATGAAAATCTCCCAAACGCCGGAGGAACCATGCAGTCGCATCGGGTACATGCGTCCGTCCCAGTTGTTGAATTCGCCCACCACACTGACGCGCTCGGCATTGGGCGCCCAGACGGCGAAACGCACACCCCAAACACCGTTGATCTGTACCGCATGGGAACCCAGCATGCGGTAACCCTGGCGCAGACGGCCTTCGCTGAACAGAAACAGGTCCTGTTCGGAAATATTGGCAGGGAACTGGTACGGATCATACACATCGCGCGACATAGCCCCTTCGCTGACGCGAACGCGGTAGGGGAGGTCGGGTTCGGCTATTCCGCGCCATTCGAACAGGCCGCCCGGATGAACCTTGGTGAATGGATCGTCCTGCAGGGTAATTTGTGTGGCATGAGGTTCATAAAAGCGAATGACCCAGTCGTCGCCATCGCGATGCAGACCGAGTAAAGCAAAAGGATCGTGGAGGCGGGCTTGCAACAAAGATTCGATTAACATATTCACTCTATTTCCTCATTAGTTCTTGTGCCGTGCGGTAATTGTAAACGATAATGAACCGGTCTATTGGGGTAAATATGACTTAGGAGGAGGGGAAGATGAATGTTGAATTGGGTTATCTTACAAAGAAATACCATGTGGCAGCTGGCGATCCTGAGCCGCGTTTTGTCAGCCGTTTAACCAAAAATACTTATGCAATGGTGCTGGCCGGCGGTCGTGGCAGTCGTCTGCATGAGTTGACGAACTGGCGCGCCAAGCCTGCGGTTCCTTTTGGCGGAAAATTTCGTATCATCGATTTCGTGCTGTCGAACTGCGTCAACTCCGGAATACGCCGTATCGGCGTCGCGACGCAATATAAATCCCACAGTTTGATCCAGCATATCCAGCGCGGCTGGTCCTTCCTGAATGGTCAGTTTGGCGAGTATCTCGATTTGCTGCCTGCGCAACAGCGCGTCAGCGAAGATCAATGGTATCGCGGTACGGCTGATGCGGTATTTCAGAATCTGGATATCATTCGCGGGTCAAAGTGCGATTTTATCGTGATTCTGGCGGGCGACCATATTTACAAGATGGATTACGGCAAACTGCTGGCCTACCATGTGGAAAAAAAGGCCGATATGACGGTGGCCTGTCTTGAAGTGCCGGTCGCGGATGCGTATGCGTTCGGGGTCATGGGCGTGAATGACGAGTCTCGCGTGGTCGAATTCGTCGAGAAACCGGCCAATCCGCCTTCAATTCCGGGCAATCCGGAAATGTCGCTGGCCAGCATGGGTATCTACGTGTTCAACACGCAGTTTCTGATCGAACAGTTGATCCGGGATGCGGATAACCCACATTCCACCCATGATTTCGGCAAGGATCTGATTCCGCATATGGTGGAAAAATATCGCGTGTTTGCGCAAAGCTTTGAACAAAGCTGCGTGGGCACCGGGGACGGCAAGCCGCCGTACTGGCGCGATGTGGGAACCATCGATTCCTACTGGGAAGCCAGCATGGAAATGACCAAGGTAATTCCGGATCTGAATATGTATGATCAGGAGTGGCCGATTTGGACCTATCAGGAGCAATTGCCGCCGGCCAAGTTCGTGTTCGATGAAGAAGATCGTCGCGGTTATGCGGTTGATTCGCTGGTCTCCGGCGGTTGTATCGTCAGCGGTTCAATTGTAAAACGTTCGCTGTTGTTTTCCGATGTGCGCGTCAACAGTTATTCTTCCATCGAAGATTCCGTGTTGTTGCCCAATGTGGATGTCGGCCGGCATGTGATATTGAAGCGTGTGATTGTGGATAAAAACTGCAAGATTCCTGATGGACTGGAAGTCGGCGTCAATATCGAAGATGATCGCCGTCGTTTTCATGTCAGCGAAAATGGCGTAACCCTGATCACACCCGAAATGTTAGGTCAGATCGTTCACAGTATCCGTTAATCTAAACCAACTTACCCCCGCCGCTAAACGGCGGGGCTTCATGCTATGAAAAATCCCCTCGATTTAGTTTTTCTCTGGCATATGCATCAGCCGGATTATCGCGATTATTCTACCGGCGATTTCGTATTGCCCTGGGTCTATTTGCACGCCATCAAGGATTACACCGATATGGCTTATCACCTGGAACGTCACCCGGGGGTGCATGTGGTGCTGAACTTCGTGCCGGTCCTGCTGGATCAGCTGGAGGATTACACCGATCAGTTCGCCACGGGCCGTGTGCGCGATCCGCTGTTGCGTCTGCTGGTGCATAGAAACTCGTGTGAATTATCAGATTCGGAACGGCAGCTGGCGCTGGATGCGTGTTTTCGCAGCAGTCATACCAAGATGATTGCGCCTTATCCGGCGTATAAGCGCTTGTGGGATTTGTTCCAGATTTTGCAGCCGGACGGAGAAGCTGCACTGGCCTATCTGTCCGGAGAGTATGTGGGCGATTTGCTGGTCTGGTATCACCTGGCCTGGTGCGGGGAAAGCGTGCGCCGCGAAAATGAACTGGTCGCACGTCTGATGACCAAGGCGGAAGGCTTCACTTTTGATGACCGGAAGCAGTTGTTTGATCTGATCGGGCAACTGACCAGCGACATTATCCCGCGCTACCGCAAGCTTGCCGAATCCGGCCAGATCGAAATTTCCGCCACGCCGCATTATCATCCGCTGGCGCCGTTGTTGATCGATTTTGCCAGCGCCAAAGAAGCCATGCCGGATGCGCCGCTGCCCAAAGCGCCGCATTACCCGAAGGGCAGGTTGCGCGTCTCCAAGCATATACAACTGGCCCGTGCGAGTCACAAGGCGCGGTTCGGCTCAGCGCCTGTCGGCATGTGGCCGGCGGAGGGATCGATCTCCGTGGAAACGCTGGAAGTGTTTGCCGAGGAAGGTTGCGCTTGGGCCGCCAGCGGCGAAGGCGTTCTGGTCAACAGTATCCGTAAGTCTGCCCTGGCAGTGCCTGAACGCAGCCAATATTTGTACCGTCCCTATAGTCTGGAACAAGGTGCCGACGGTTTGCAGTGTTTTTTCCGCGATGACCACTTGTCCGATTTGATTGGTTTCGAATATTCGCGCTGGCACGGCAAGGATGCGGCGATTCATTTTATCGATCAGCTGGATAACATCGCCAAATACGCGCCTGAAGGTGAGACGCCGGTCGTCAGTGTGATTCTGGACGGCGAGAACGCCTGGGAATATTACCCCTACAACGGTTTTTATTTCCTCGACGAGTTGTATGCGCAGCTCGAAGCGCATGCCAATGTTCGCACCACGACTTACGCTGACTTTATCAAACTTGCTCCCTTGCGCGCAGACGGCGCCCGCACTGTGATGCTGCCGACGATTGCTGCGGGCAGTTGGGTGTACGGTAATTTTTCAACCTGGATCGGCTGTGAAGACAAGAATCGTGCCTGGGACTTGCTGTGCGCCGCCAAGCAAGGTTATGACATGGTCATCTCCAGCGGACGCCTGAGCCAGGCTGAGCAGGTGGCCGCCGATAAACAGCTTTGCTCTTGCGAGAGCTCCGACTGGTTCTGGTGGTTCGGCGACTACAATCCTGCCAATTCGGTTGCCAGCTTTGATCGTCTGTACCGGCATAATTTGACCGAACTGTATCGTTTGCTGAAATTACCCGCGCCGCTCAGTCTGTCCGAACCGATCAGCCGGGGTTGTACCGGTGAGACCGAAGTCGACGGCGCGATGCGCCGTGCAACGGAATAAGGGTTTCGGGTTAAATAAAATAGTTAATAGAATCAAATGCTTATGATAAGTGATCGTACCAGCGGTATTTTGCTGCATCCAACTTCACTGCCCGGCCCGTTCGGCGCGGGGGATCTGGGCGCCAACGCGTATCTTTTTGTGGACTGGCTGATTGGCGCCGGACAAACCTTCTGGCAGGTTTTACCGTTAGGCGAAATTGGCCCCGGTAATTCACCTTACATGAGCAGTTCCGCATTCGCGGGCAATGTGCTGCTGATCGATCTGTACGATCTGGCGCATCAGGGCTGGTTAGAAGCTGCCGACCTGATTCCTGATCCTGCATTTTGTGATGATCGCGTGGATTTTGCATTGCAAGGTCCGTTCAGGTTGGAGCGCTTGCGTCGTGCGGCCCGTCGTTTTTTTGCCTCAGACAGGCTGCACCGCGAATATGAAGAATTTTGTCTGATTGAATGCGAGTGGCTGGACGATTACGCGCGTTTCATGACCATTGCCGAGCAACAGGAGGGTCGAAACTGGAATCAATGGCCTGCGGCGTTGGCCAACAGGGATACGCAAGCGTTGCAATTTTTAGAAGCGATCAATGCCGATAAAATTGATTTCTGGAAATTCTGCCAGTGGTGTTTTTCGCGTCAGTGGATACAGCTGAAAACTTATGCCAATGAACGTGGCGTCAAACTGATCGGGGATGTGCCGATTTTTGTCGCCTTCCAAAGTGCCGACGTATGGGCGCATCGGGATCTGTTTGAACTGGATGAAAAGGGTAGTCCTGCCGTGGTGGCGGGTGTACCTCCTGACTATTTCAGTGCAACCGGGCAGCTATGGGGTAATCCGCTCTACCGCTGGGACGTTCACAAGGAAACAGGATACGCTTGGTGGATCAGGCGTTTGCAGTATGCACTGTCGAGTTTTGATCAGGTGCGCATCGACCATTTCAGAGGATTTTCCGAGTACTGGGAAGTGCCGGCAACTGAAACGACCGCAATCAACGGCAGATGGATGCCGGGGCCGGGCTCGGCACTGTTTGCAGCCCTCAAAAAAATGTTTCCGGATTTGCCTGTTATCGCCGAAGATCTGGGTGTGATCACACCGGATGTGGCAGCGCTTCGGGACCAGTTCAACTTGCCGGGAATGCGGATTCTGCAATTTGCGTTTGCCGAAGATCGCAGCAACTATTTTTTGCCGCACAACTATATCGCCAACACGATTGCCTATACCGGTACGCACGACAATGACACGCTGACAGGCTGGTGGAATACGGCCAGTGATCAGGAAAAAACGTTTGCCCGCGAATACCTGGGGACAGAAGCGGTTGATGTTCCCTGGGATATGATGGCTGCATTGTCAGCCTCGGTGGCCAATACAGTCATATTTCCGCTTCAGGATGTGCTCTGTCTTGCAGGAGAACATCGCATGAATTATCCGGGAAGTTCTGAAGGGAACTGGGAGTGGCGCTTTTCGTGGGGGCAGGTGCAGCCCTGGCAAACCATCAGGCTGGCAAAAATGACCGCTGACAATGACCGTGGACGGATAATGAAGGTCGTTTGAAGCGAGGCACCAACCCTCAGCGAGGGTTGGTATCCTGAACTACTGATTACTTGTTGACCGCAGCTTTGAGGGTCGCGCCTGGCTTGAATGCCGGAACCTTGGAAGCCGCAATTTTCAGTTCTGCGCCTGTCTTTGGATTGCGGCCGGTACGTGCAGCGCGTTCGCGCACTTCAAATGTGCCAAAACCCACCAGAGCGATGCTGTCGCCTTTGGACAAAGTTTCACCGATGACTTCAATCAGCGCGGCAATATTTTGCTCTGCGACAGTTTTTGTGCTTCCGGTTTTTGTGGCCAAAGCATCAATAAGTTCTTTTCTGTTCATTTTAATCCCTTTGTGAGTTATCGTTATAAATGACTGAGCGTTGCTGCGGACAAAGTCTACCACTCAACCGCTGTAAACTGAACAACTCAGCGTGATTCTGTTGAAATTTTTCTGCCCGATGGTCATTTTTTCATGTCAGTAGCGGTAAAAGTTAAATCACGCTTGTCCGGTTGGCAGTTTTCTGTTCAAATTGCGCCTGTCATTTTAATAATTGTTTAATAATTTAAATATAAAATGAAATCAGGATCCGTTGTTGAAGCCCTGGCTGCCTTGGCGCAGCCCACAAGACTGGCAATTTTTCGTCTGCTGGTGGTGTGCGGGCCGGAAGGCATGGCGGCCGGGCAACTGGCCGAAAAGTTGTGCGTGTCTCCGGCGAACATGTCGCATCATTTCAAGACGCTGAGCCATGCGGGTCTGATTGTGAGCCGTCAGGACGGGCGCTTTGTTTACTACACGGCGAATTTTTCGGTGATGAACGGTATGTTGGCTTATCTCACCGAGAATTGTTGCGCGGGTAATCCGGATGGATGTTCTGTGCCGGATAATGCATCTTTAAAGTGTAACTAATTGAATATTAATGGAAAATTAAATGAGTGAAAAACAATACAGCGTGCTGGTGTTATGTACCGGCAATTCGGCGCGCAGCATTCTGGGCGAAGTGTTATTTAATGCGCTGGGCAAGGGAAAATTCAAGGCTTACAGCGCAGGCAGCCGACCTGCGGGAAAAGTGAATCCGGGTGCACTGGAACTGTTGCAGGAGCAGGGATACAACACAGCCGGCTTGCGCAGCAAAAGCTGGGATGAATTTGCAGTACCCGGCGCGCCGGAGTTTGATTTTATCTTTACCGTATGCGACAACGCAGCCGGAGAAGCCTGCCCGCTCTGGCCAGGCAAACCTGCCACCGCGCATTGGGGAATTCCTGATCCTGCGCATGTTGAGGGTATCGATGCGCGCCGTGCCGCATTTAAACGTGCGTCCGAGCAGTTGGCGCGGCGCATCGGGCTGTTCATCAGTTTGCCGATTGAAAAACTGGACAAGCTGGCTTTGCAGGAGAAGCTGGTTGAAATCGGACAAATGCAGGATTAAACCGATGAATCTGTTTGAACGCTATCTGACGCTGTGGGTTGTACTTTGTATCATTGCCGGTGTGCTGCTCGGGCAATTTTTGCCGGGCGTGTTTCAGGCTGTCGCCAGTCTGGAAGTGGCACATGTGAATATTCCGGTCGGTGTACTGGTATGGGTGATGATTATCCCGATGTTGCTGAAGATCGACTTTGGCGCGCTGCATCAGGTCAAAAAACACCTGCGCGGCATCGGTGTGACGTTGTTTATCAACTGGGCGGTAAAACCGTTTTCGATGGCGTTTTTAGGCTGGTTGTTCATTCGTCATGTCTTCGCCGGTTATCTGCCGCAAGATCAACTCGATAGTTACATCGCCGGACTGATCCTGCTGGCGGCAGCCCCCTGTACCGCGATGGTGTTTGTCTGGAGCAATCTGGTCAGGGGCGATCCGTATTTCACCTTGTCACAGGTCGCCCTTAATGACGCCATCATGATTTTCGCCTTTGCACCCTTGGTCGCCTTGCTGCTCGGCATGAGCAGCATCGCCGTGCCCTGGGCCACCTTGTTCGTCTCGGTGGTGTTTTACATCGTGATCCCGGTGATCATCGCGCAAGTGCTGCGCAGGCAACTGATGGCGGGAGGCGAGGGGGCATTCAATCGCGTGATGGCGCATATCGGGCCGTATTCGATTGCGGCCCTGTTGCTGACGCTGGTGTTGCTGTTTGCATTGCAGGGCAATGCCATCGTCGCGCAACCGCTGGTGATCGCGATGCTCGCCGTGCCGATTCTGATTCAGGTGTTGTTTAACGCCAGTCTGGCTTACTGGCTGAATCGCCGCCTTGGGGTTGAACATTGTGTCGCGGCACCGTCTGCATTGATCGGAGCCAGCAATTTTTTTGAACTGGCCGTGGCTACCGCGATCAGTCTGTTCGGTTTTCAGTCGGGGGCGGCGTTAGCCACCGTGGTCGGCGTGCTGATCGAGGTGCCGGTGATGCTGATGGTGGTTTTCGTTGCCAACCGCTCGCGCGGCTGGTATCAGCTGAAATGAAGCGTTATGGATGAATTTGCGGGACTTCAAGCTGCTCGAGCAGCTTTTTCATATGCACCTCAATGGATTGCCCCTGGTCATACAGTGCCAGCGACTGGTTGCAGGCATTCGTTATCAGTTCTGACAGTTCGTCTTCTTGCGAAACCGTAATACCGATAGTCAACATGCGGCGCTCAAAGTCAACCTGTAAGTTTTCGAATATCCTTTTGCTGTCGATACGCTGTTGCCTGTGGTGCTGATCGATGTTTGCCAGCGTCTGCCGGGTATTCGTTATAAGTTGGGTCAGTGCCTGTTGCTCTTTTTCAAGCGCTGCGCTGCTATCCAGTGCGTCGATGCGCATATTGGCGCCTTCCGCCAGCAGCGCGAGATTGTCCCGCAACCGGCCGTGCCGGTCAGCGTCGTTGCGATCAATATTTTTAATGATGATGGTGATATGTTCGTAACTGCATGACAGGCAGGAGCTGAAATCGAACAGGCGGTCGTGTTTGGCCATATTGGCGAGCACTGAGGTTTCCAGCGGTGAACAGGGGCCGTTGGAACTAATCGAGATGCACCCTGATTGCCCGCGAATCTGAACGCTGCTCTGGGCGCCATAGGACGCGAGTGTTTTCATCACTTCATGAGACAGGGCGTCGTAGTCGGTGCACTTAAAACTCGCCTGTAAAAACTGGAATACGGTACCCATATCCGCAGCGCTGGTCATCGCCGTCATCGCCGTTGCAAAAGTGTTGGAGAGATCCTCCTTCATGCTGCGGCGTTCGGCATAATTTTTCAGCGACAGGCTGATTTTCTGCTGCAATTCGGCGGCGGACACCGGTTTGCTTAAATAGTCGTCGCCGCCCGCTTCGAAGCCGGCCAGCCTATCCTCTTCGCTGATCAGGCCGGACAGAAAAATAATCGGGAATTTTTCGATTGCCGGATCATTGCGCAAGGTACGACAAACTTCATAGCCGGACAAACCTGGCATGGAAACATCCAGCAACATCAGGTCAGGGGTCTGATGGGCAACAAAATTCAAGGCTTCCT
Source organism: Pseudomonadota bacterium (assembly GCA_026399735.1). Lineage (GTDB taxonomy): Bacteria > Pseudomonadota > Gammaproteobacteria > Burkholderiales > Gallionellaceae > Gallionella. The sequence goes on along the minus strand of JAPLQK010000033.1, from coordinate 26,331 downwards.
GGCCATTTTCGACGTGATGCACAACGTATTTCGACGCCAGCAGGGTTGCGGTCACTTTTGCCGCAAAGTCGTCGTCTTCAACGAGAAGAATGATGGGCAGTTCGTTCAAAAAAACCTCTTACCAATAGTTTCAGGGCCTGCTGCGGGTCATTTTATCATGATTTTCTACAGAATTTTACTTGCCGGTAGGGATTTCCTGATCTATCGGCAGCCTGTGCATGCCGGGCTGTGTCTTTAAGCTTATACTGCGCGACAAAAGGCTGAGCAGGGAGCCGTCATGCGAGCAGTCGCTTACCCGGTCGCCACTCCTTTTTACAATGACGCCATCGTTTTTAACGTTTCGGAAGTTTGTATGCAAAACAGTCTGATTCAACTTCTCGGCTTGCGGGTGGAGGCGGTTTTTGCCGCATTCCTTGAGCGCAAACGCAGCGCAGTTTACGACTACTTGCTGGCCGCAGTCCTGATGGTGTTCGCCTTGTTCGTGCGTTTGACTCTCGCACCGGTTAATGCAGGCGTTCAATATGTGACCTTTTTCCCCGCCGTCATGCTGGCTGCAATCGCGTGCGGATTCAGGGCGGGTGTGTTTGCAACGGTCATCGGGCTGCTGTTTGCGACCTATTTTTTTATTCCGCCTTACTATTCGTTTGCGCTTGAAAGCTTTACAACCGGATTCTGGTCCAATATGGTGTTTTTTGCGGATGGCGTCATCATGTCACTGTCGATTGAGGCCATGCATCGCTACCGTAAAAACTATCAGCAGGAGCTGGGCGAAGTCAGGGTATCGCAGACACGTCTGGTGTTGCTTAATCTGGAACTGGATAAGCGCATTGCCGATCTTGCAAAAAGCGAACTGGCATTGCAGAGGTTTCAGGCCATTATCGATTCCACCGAGGATGCGGTCATCAGTCAAACGCCGGACGGCCTGATCACCAGCTGGAACACGGCTGCGGAAAGGGTTTTTGGCTATGCCGCAGCAGAAGTGATCGGCAAGTCGGTACTGGCAATGATTCCGCCAGAACATCTGAATGAGGAGCATGAAATCCTGTCGTGCATCTTGCGCGGCGAAAAACTCCATCATTTTGAAACCGTGCGCCTGCGCAAAGATGGCAAATTGATCAATATTTCCGCCACGATTTCTCCTATTCTCAATGATGAAGGAAGGGTGGCGGGTATCTCCAGGATTGCCCGTGACATTACCGAAAAAAAGAACGACGAAATCTTGCTGCAACAAGCCAAAGAGGCCGCCGAGCGTGCCAATCGGGCCAAGTCGGATTTTCTGGCCGCGATGAGCCACGAGATTCGTACACCGATGAACGGCGTGATCGGCATGCTGGATGTACTGACGCAAACCGGCCTAAATGGCCATCAGATCGAGATGGTCAGTCTGATTAACGATTCGGCTTACTCGCTGCTCGGCATTATCGACGACATACTCGATTTTTCAAAAATCGAGGCCGGTAAACTCAATATTGAACAGGAACCCCTGTCGATAGAGGACGTTGTCGATAAATCCTGCAACTTGTTTGGTCACATCGCGGAGAAGAAGCGTGTGGAACTGACGTTGTTCGTTGATCCGGCCATTCCGCAGGTGGTGCTGGGCGATGCATTGCGTTTGCGCCAGATTTTGACCAACCTGACCAATAATGCCATTAAATTTTCAAGCAGGGGGCATCAGACAGGTCAGGTGATGGTGCGTGCCTGTGTGTTAAGGCGCGAAGATGAACGGGTCTGGTTGAAATTCACGGTTCGTGACAACGGCATCGGCATGGACGAGCCGACTCAGGCACGGTTGTTTATGCCTTTTGAACAGGCCGATTTTTCTACCTCAAGGCGATTTGGCGGCACCGGACTGGGATTGGCTATCGCGCGCCAACTCGCAAATTTGATGGACGGCGAGATCAGCGTGAAGAGCAAACCCGATGAAGGCAGTATTTTTACTGTGCAGTTGCCGTTCGCCGTCGGACCTCAAATTGCAATGACCGGTTCACAAGTTGCCGGACTGGCGTGTCTGGTGATCGGGTCTGACACCGGATTGAGCGACGACATCGCGCTTCAACTTGAGCATGCCGGTGCCAGCGTGCAGCGAGTGGCAGACATTGAAGCTGCGCGGCAAGTGGAAATACCGGTTGACGCACTATGGGTGTGGGTGCTCGATACGATGAGGGAAAAGCCGCCGCTGACCGCGTTGCGCGCTGCAGTCGGAGATCATGCGGGCGTGCAATTGTTGCTGATCAGTCGCGGCAATCGCCGCCGGGCCCGCCGCGTTTCACGTGATCTGGTGAAAATTGATGGCAACCTGCTTTCAAGGCTGGAACTTCTGCGGGCCGTGGCCATCTCCGCAGGACGCGCAGAACCTGAGCAACTACATGAATCTACAGGGCTTTCATCGGCATCCTTCGACACACCCTCCCGCGAGGAGGCCGTGAAGTTAAACAGGCTGATACTGCTTGCCGAGGATAATGCAACCAATCAGCAGGTGATCCGTCAGCAATTGGCGCTGCTCGGGTTTGCATCGGAAATAGCGAATGACGGTTTGGAAGCATTGCGTCTCTGGAAGACGGGCGATTATGCGCTGCTGCTGACGGATCTGCACATGCCGCATAGGGACGGCTATGAGTTGACTGCTGATATTCGTGCCGTGGAAGCCAGCTCGGGTCTTCGCCGCACGCCGGTCATCGCGCTTACGGCCAATGCATTGAAAGATGAGGCGGAACACTGCAAGACCACAGGCATGGACGATTACCTCCCCAAGCCGCTGCGGCTTGAGATACTCAGGACGATGCTTAAAAAATGGCTGCCGGCCACTTTGCCGGCGCCTTCTGATGCGCCTGTGGATGTGCGCGTGCTGGAAGCGTTGGTGGGCAGAAATCCGGTCGTAATTCGTGACCTGCTGGGCGATTTTCGTCTCAGTGCTGCAGCCATAGCGGCCGGGATGAATGAGGACTTTTCTGCCGGGCGGCTGGCCGGATTGGGTGCGGGGGCACACAAACTGAAATCTTCTGCGCGCACAATTGGTGCGCTCAGGTTGGGATTGTTGTGCGAGCAGCTCGAACACGCGGTAAAGGAAAATGCTGTGCCGGCTGAACTCGTCGCGCAATTTAACGGCGAAATGCGTGCGGCAGATAACTATCTGGCGAACTGGCTGAAAGTATCAGAGGGCCTTAACGCTCAGGCGGACTGACGAACTGAAAACCGTAAACGGAAAACCGTAAACGGAAAACCCGGCTCGATGTTCGGTTGGCCGATAATGTATTGGCGGTTATGGTAGAATGCGCCCCCCATACATTTAGCAAGGCTGTATCCATGTCACGCCAACTTCGCAACATCGCCATTATCGCCCACGTCGATCACGGCAAAACCACACTGGTCGATAAGCTGCTGTCTCAGGCAGGTTCTTTCTCAGCTCACCAACACGTCGCCGAACGTGTGATGGACAACAACGATCTGGAAAAGGAACGCGGGATCACGATTCTGGCGAAGAATTGCGCGGTTGAGTTCAAGGGCGTACATATCAATATCGTCGATACACCGGGCCACGCCGACTTCGGCGGTGAAGTCGAGCGCGTGCTGGGCATGGTCGATGGCGTGTTGCTGCTGGTCGATGCGGTGGACGGCCCGATGCCGCAAACCCGTTTCGTGACCAAAAAGGCGCTTGCCCTCGGCCTGCGTCCTATCGTGGTGATCAACAAAGTGGATCGTCCGGGCGCGCGTCCTGACTGGGTGGTTGATCAGACGTTTGATTTGTTCGACAAACTGGGCGCGACCGACGAACAACTGGATTGTCCGGTGGTGTACGCGTCCGCATTGATGGGTTATGCAAAGACCGAACTGGAAGCTGTCACAGATAATATGTTCCCGCTGCTGGATGTGGTGTTGAATCATGTTCATGCACCTACCGTTGCCGCTACTGAAGAACCGCTGCAGTTGCAGATTTCCGCGTTGGACTACTCCAGCTTCGTCGGTCGTATCGGCGTAGGTCGCGTAACTCGCGGCAAGATCCGTCCGGGCCAGGAAGTGATGGTCATGAATGGCGACAAGTCATCCAAAAAAGCCCGCGTCAATCAGGTGTTGGGTTTCCGCGGAATCGAACGCGTATTGCTGGAAGAGGCGATGGCGGGCGACATCGTGCTGATCAACGGTATCGACGAAATCGGTATCGGTGTGACCATCGCCGATGTGAGCAAACCGGAAGCGCTGCCGCTGCCCAAGATCGACGAACCTACCCTGAGCATGAACCTGATGGTGAACACTTCGCCGCTGTGCGGTCAGGAAGGCAAGATGATCACCAGTCGCCAGATTCGCGATCGTCTGACCAAGGAATTACTGGTTAACGTGGCCTTGCGCGTCGAAGAAACCGATAACACCGACGTGTTCCTGCTGTCAGGTCGCGGTGAATTGCACCTGACGATTTTGCTGGAAACCATGCGCCGTGAAGGTTTTGAGATGGGCGTGGGCAAACCGCGTGTGGTGTACCGTGAAATCAACGGTGAAAAGTGCGAGCCGTTTGAAATGCTGACCGTAGATGTGGAAGACGCAAATCAGGGCGCAGTGATGGAAGAACTGGGTCGTCGCAGAGGTGATCTGCAGGATATGCAACCGGACGGTCACGGTCGTGTGCGTCTTGAATACCGTGTTCCTGCGCGCGGCTTGATCGGATTTCAGTCGGAATTCATGACGCTGACGCGTGGCACCGGCATCATGGCGCACGTGTTCGATGACTACGCACCGGTCAAGGCCGATATGCCAGGTCGTCGCAACGGCGTGCTGGTTTCTTCCGAAGCGGGTGAAGCGGTGGCTTACGCGTTGTGGAAGCTGGAAGATCGCGGTCGCATGATCGTGGTTCCGGGCGATAAACTGTATGAAGGCATGATTATCGGCATCCACAGCCGCGACAATGATCTGGTCGTTAACCCGATCAAGGGCAAGCAACTGACCAACGTGCGTTCATCCGGCACCGATGAAGCGGTTCGTCTGACGCCGCCGGTTCGTCTGACGCTGGAATCCGCAGTCGAGTTTATCGACGACGACGAACTGGTTGAAATCACACCGGTTTCGATTCGCGTCCGTAAACGCTTCCTGACAGAAAACGAACGCAAGCGCAACGTACGCGGCCTGTAATTCGTCTGTAGCACAAGCAAGTCAAACGCCGCGCAGTGCTATACTGCGCGGCGTTTTGCATTTCAAATATGCAGTAAACTTAACCATTCTTCGATAATGAGAAGGGACTTGCAATGAGCGATCAGGATATACGTTGGCAACAACGATTTGCCAATTTCCAGAAAGCCCTGCTGCAACTGCGCAGTGCGGTTGAATTGAGCGAACAGCGCGCACTCTCAAATCTGGAAAAGCAGGGAGTCATTCAAGCTTTTGAATTCACTCATGAATTAGCCTGGAATGTGTTGAAGGATTATTTGCAGGATCAGGGTAACCAAAACATCAAAGGCTCAAAAGATGCCACACGAGAAGCTTTCAAGGTGGAACTCATCGCTGACGGTGAACAGTGGATGGCGATGATACAAAGCCGGAATATCTCTTCGCATACCTACGATGAACACACGGCAGAACAATTGGTGAATGTCATTATCGGGTATTACTTTCCCTTATTTGTCGCGCTGCAAACAGAAATGGAAAAATATTTGCCATGAGTACAAGGCCGTCCCTTGGCTTGTCTGCGGTGACGCTGGATAAACTCAGGCGCGTTTTTGCGCAGCACAATCTCATCCGCTCTGTGTTGGTCTATGGCTCGCGTGCCAAAGGCAACTACCGTGCGGGGTCAGATATTGACTTGACGATCAAGGGAGATGAGATTTCGTTTGCAGAACTCATGCAAATCGAAGATCAGATTGATGACTTGATGCTGCCTTACACCGTGGATTTATCGCAATACCAGCAGATTGGCAATGCAGATCTCATTGCGCATATTGATCGCGTCGGGGTGGAAATTTACGCCCGGCAGGCGGGTGTAACTGAGAATCGCGAAGGTGATTTGAATGCTGCGGGCAGCCGGTTTATATCGCAAGTAGGCCTGCTGAAACCGAATAATTAGATAACTCATATTTATGGACCAACTATTCTATATGTCCGCTGTTTTTTTGTTTGGCCTGCTGGCAGGCGCGGCGGTTATCTGGCTGATTTTTCGGGAGCGGATTTCGCGTGCGCGTGGCGATGCTCAGATTGAACTGGCCCGTCTCAATGAGCGCTTGAATGCAGCGCAGGAAGACGCCAGGCGTCTGATTGCCGCACGCACTGAGGCAGGGGCCGCCATCCAGAAACTCGAACAGGATCTGGGCGATTTACGCGAGAAGGCGGGGGCGGCCATGTCAACGGTTGCGAGTCAGAGCGCTCAGCTGGCAGTGCTAGGGGGCGAGCGGGACGATCTGGCCGCGTTGCGGGATCAGCTCAATACTGAGCAGCTGCGACTGAGCAATCAGGTAACCGAACTCTCGACCAGCCTGAGTGCGGAGCGCGAAAAAGCCGGCGAGAATCTCGCGGTGCTGAATGGGGCGAGAGAAGAATTATCAAATCAATTCAAAGTGTTAGCAAATGAGATACTGGAGGACAAGACCCGCCGCTTTACCGAACAGAATCAGACTAATATCAGTCAGTTGCTCGAACCTTTGAGAGTCAAGATCAACGAATTTCAGGGGCAGGTGCAGGAAGCTTACGTGAACGAAGGCAAGGACCGGTCGGCTTTATCCGAGCAGGTCAAGCAGCTGATGTCGCTGAACAATCAATTGTCAAAGGATGCGCACAATCTGACTTCCGCCCTGAAAGGACAGTCCAAGACGCAGGGCAACTGGGGCGAGCTGATCCTTGAACGGGTGCTGGAGGCTTCAGGGTTGCGCAAGGGATATGAATACGACGTGCAGGAAAGTCATACCCGCAGCGACGGTACACGCGCCCAGCCGGACGTGGTGGTTCATCTGCCCGAAGACAAACATCTGATCATCGATGCCAAGATGTCGCTCAACGCTTACGAAGAGTACGCCAATTCTGATACGGATCAGCAGCGGGATGGGGCATTAAAACGCCATCTGGAATCGGTAAAGAACCATATCAGGGAATTGTCAGGAAAAAACTACCAGCAGTTATATGGACTTAAATCGCTCGATTTTGTACTGATGTTCATCCCGGTTGAGCCTGCCTTCATGCTGGCGCTCTCGCACGACAGTGAGTTGTGGCAGGATGCATGGAAGCGCAATGTATTGCTGGTCAGTCCCAGCACCTTGCTGTTTGTGGTGCGCACCGTGGCGCATTTGTGGCGGCAGGAACAGCAGAGTCGCAATGCGCAGGAAATCGCCAGTCGCGGTGCCGATCTGTACGACAAACTGGCGGGTTTTGTGGAAGATCTGGAGGGTCTGGGCACCAAACTGCAGCAGGCGCAGAAGGCGTATGACGGCGCTTACAGCAAATTTACCGGAGGCCGTGGCAATGTCATCCGGCAGGCTGAAATGCTAAAAGAGCTGGGTGTCAAACCTGTCAGACAGTTGCCGCAAAAGATGATTGATGCGGCGCAGGATGCAAGCCACGACGGGCCGGCGGACGTTAAATAAAGCGTGCGCATAATATGGTCAGGCGTTGCGGGCCGGGGGTGAATGACCGGATTTCCAAACATCACGGGGGTGGAGAGTCGGGTTTGCCAGTGTGATGGTATAATCCCCCCATTCGCATGCGATATAAACTGCTTTTCCTGCTTAAAATATATCGCACATACCCAATTCATCTTAAATACAGGCGTTTGTCATGAGTTCTCCAAAACCCCCCAATTCTGCACAGCTTGACCGTTCCAATCCTGCTGTTTTTCAACGGATGCTGACTAACCATCTGGTTTATACCGAAGGAAAATCCGTTAAAACGGCGACTGGTCGTGACTGGTTTGAGGCATCAGCCCATGCCGTGCGTGATCACCTGATTGAAAAACAGTTGAAAACAACAGAGGAATGTTCTGAGCAAGATCCGAAACGCCTCTATTACCTCTCTTTGGAATTTCTGATCGGTCGCACACTGTCAAATGCGGCGCTCAATTTGGGCATCGGGCAGCCGCTGCGTGAAAGCCTGAAAGCGCTGGGGCGTGATATGGAAGAGGTTGAAGAAACCGAGATCGACGCGGCTTTAGGCAACGGCGGTTTGGGTCGTCTGGCGGCCTGTTTCCTCGATTCCATGGCGACACTCGATTTGCCGGGCCAGGGTTACGGCATCCGCTATGAATACGGCATGTTTAATCAGGATATCAAGAACGGTGAACAGGTCGAACGTCCTGACAACTGGCTGCGTTTTGGCAATCCCTGGGAGTTCCAGCGCCCCGAGCGCATGTATCCGGTCAAATTCTTTGGTCGCGTCGTTCAGTTTTCAGATGGTAAAGGCGGTACTGAACACCACTGGGTCGATACTGAAACGGTGATGGCGATGGCTTTTGACGTGCCTATCCCGGGCTACAACACCGATACGGTAAACAATCTGCGTCTGTGGGCCGCTAAAGCTGCGCGTGAGTTCAACCTCGAATCGTTCAATGCGGGTGACTACCTGAGCGCGGTTCAGGACAAGAATATTTCCGAGAGCCTGTCCAAGGTCTTGTATCCTAACGACAGTTCTGCGGTGGGTAAGGAATTGCGTTTGAGACAGGAATATTTCTTCGTTTCCGCTTCCATTCAGGATATTTTGTATCACTTCCTGCAAAAGCACAGCGATTGGGATCTGTTGCCGGAGAAGGTCGCCATTCAGTTGAACGACACTCACCCGGCAGTCGGCGTGGCCGAATTGATGTATCAATTGCTGGACGTGCATGGTCTGAAGTGGGATCACGCATGGAGTCTGGTCACAAAGATTTTCGCCTACACCAACCATACGCTGATGCCGGAGGCGCTGGAAACCTGGGCGGTGGAGAAATTCGAACGCGTGTTGCCGCGTCATCTGGAAATTATCTACGAGATAAATCATCGCTTCATGGCGCTGGTCAATCATCACTTCCCCGGCGACACCGGCCTGCTCAACCGCGTATCCATCATCAATGAAAATAATGGCCGTCGCGTGCGCATGGCGCATCTGGCCGTGGTGGGCAGCCATACCGTCAATGGTGTGGCCGCGATTCACAGCGGTTTGTTGCAAACCACGCTGTTTGCCGATTTTCACCGCATTTATCCGGAAAAATTCATCAACGTCACCAACGGCATCACACCGCGTCGCTGGTTGAATCAGTGTAATCACGGTCTGTCCGAACTGATTGCCTCGCGCATCGGTAGCGGTTTTGTGCGCAATCTCGACCAGCTCAAGGGTCTGATCGAGCATGCCGAGGATGCCGAATTCCGCAGCCAGTTCCGCGCGGTAAAACAGGCTAACAAGGCACGTCTGGCCGAGTACATCAAACAGAAAGTCGGCATTGTGGTTGATGTCAATTCGATGTTCGACGTGCAGATCAAGCGTATCCACGAATACAAGCGTCAGCTGTTGAATGTGTTGCATGTGATTACACTGTACAACCGCATTCGCACCGGCAATGCGCATACCATCACGCCGCGCACCATCATTTTTGCCGGCAAGGCAGCGCCCGGCTATAAACTGGCCAAGCTGATCATTCGCCTGATCAATGATGTGGCGAGCATTGTCAATGAAGACCCGGCGGTACATGGTTTATTGAAAGTCGTATTCCTGCCGAATTATGACGTATCCTCAGCGGAAAAACTGTTCCCGGCCAGCGATTTGTCCGAGCAGATTTCCACAGCGGGCACGGAAGCTTCCGGTACCGGCAATATGAAAATGGCGTTGAACGGTGCATTGACCATCGGTACGCTCGATGGCGCCAACGTTGAAATCCTGGAAGAAGTAGGGGATGACAATATCTTCATCTTCGGTCTGACCACGCCGCAAGTCGCCGATCTGCGCGCTAATGGTTACAGCGCATGGGATCATTACTACGGCAACGAAGAATTGAAGCAGGTGCTGGACATGATAGGCAATGGTTTCTTCTCGGTGGAAGAACCCGGACGCTACAGTCAGATTTTTGATAATCTGACGCATCACGGCGACCATTATTTGCTGCTGGCCGATTACGCCAGTTACATCGCCACTCAGGATAAGGTCAGTCTGCTGTATCAGGACAAGGAGGAATGGACGCGCCGTGCCATCCTTAATGTCGCGAATATGGGCAAGTTTTCCAGCGATCGCACGATCATGGAATACGCTGACAATGTCTGGAACGTCAAGAGCGTGAAACAAAGTTAATCGGGATGTTTGATATGCGGCACTAAAACCAATAACCACTTGATTGATTTCAGGTGGTTATTTTTTTGCTGTCGCATCCTGAAACAGGATCGCGAGAGTGCCGATGCCGAGCTGAGCTATAATCTTACATGTTGTGTAAGTTTGGTTCTTGATAGTTTGACCTTGAGGAATTGATCGTGAAAAAGAGTACCTCCTATTTTTTGCAAGTCCGTCCCAGGTTACCTGCGCGTCTGGCGCGCTTGGAAGAGTTGGCCAACAACCTCTGGTATGGTTGGGATCGCTCCACACGCCGGTTGTTTGCGCGCTTGCATCCCGGTTTATGGAAAGCCACCGGCCACAGCCCGAAAGCTTTTTTGAAAAGGGTGGATGAGCAACTGTTGCTGGATGCGGCTGACGATCAGGTATTTATCGGTAACTTCAACCGCGTGCTGGCGGATTACGACACCTATCATGATCACATGTTGCCATCGGGTGGTTTTGACTGGCTGGGCGAGGATGATCTGATCGCTTATTTCTGCGCCGAATTTGGTTTGCATGAAAGTTTCCCGATCTATTCAGGCGGGCTGGGGATACTGGCGGGCGATCACTGCAAGGCAGCGAGCGATTTGCGCCTGCCCTTTGTCGGCGTCGGATTGCTCTATCGTCAGGGCTATTTTCACCAGACGATAGACGGTGAAGGAAACCAGATTGCCAGCAACACCGATTCAAACTTTGATGATCTGCCGGTGTCTCCCGCATTGCGCCCCGATGGTTCCGAGGCCTATACCCGGATAGAGTTGCCGGGCAGCATCGTCCATATCAAGATATGGCAGGCACGCGTCGGCCATATCATGCTCTACCTGCTGGATACAGATCTGGACAGCAACAGTAATCATGATCGTGATATTACCCACCGCTTGTACGGCGGCGACACGGCAACGCGTATCGAGCAGGAAATCGTGCTGGGTATCGGTGGCGTACGCGCGTTGCAGGAAATCGGACTGAAACCGACCGTCTGGCATATTAATGAAGGACACGCTGCCTTCATGATGCTGGAACGTATCCGGCAGAAGACAGGTGCAGACGGTTTCGATTTCGACATGGCGCTGGAAGAAGTGGCGGCGAATACCATTTTCACCACGCATACGCCGGTACCCGCCGGGCATGACCATTTCAACGAAGGGATGATCAGATATTACTTTGAGCATTATTATGCTGAACTGAACCTTAGTCATGGTCAGTTCATGGCGCTGGGGCGCACCAACAACAGCCCGGACTTCAATATGACGGCGCTGGCTTTGCGCGGCTCGCGCTTTCACAACGGGGTATCGCGCATCCACGGCGATGTGTCTGCGCAAATTTGCGGCGAGATGTGGCCGGAAATCGAACCTGCCGAAAACCCGATGACCTATGTTACCAACGGGGTTCATGCACCGACCTTTCTGGCGACCGAATGGATCGAAGTGCTGGAGCGTTACCTGGGTTCCGAGTGGAATGCCCGCATGAACGATCTGAAGCTGTGGGAGGGGGTGGAAGATATCCCGGATCATGTATTCTGGAGCGTGCATCAGACCCTGAAAGTAAAAATGCTGAACACGGTGGGTGAACGCATCCGTGCCCAGCATTTTCGCAATCACGGTTCAGAAGCGCATCTGGATCGTCTGCTTAAATACGTCAATCCGGAAAATCCGAATATTCTGACTGTCGGCTTTGCGCGCCGCTTTGCCACTTACAAACGCGCCACCATGCTGTTCAGCAACCTGGACTGGTTGCGGGAAATATTGCATAACCCCGAGCGTCCGGTGGTGTTCATTTTTGCCGGCAAGGCGCATCCTGCGGATATTCCCGGGCAGGATCTGATACGCCACATCACCCATATTTCCAAGATGACCGAATTCACAGGGAAAATTTTGATTGTGGAAGGTTACGATCTTGCACTGTCACGCAAGCTGGTCTCGGGTGTGGACGTGTGGCTGAACAATCCGCTGTATCCGCTGGAGGCCAGCGGCACGTCCGGCATGAAGGCCGGGATGAATGGCTGTATCAATCTGTCTGTGCTGGACGGTTGGTGGGGGGAGAGCTACGACGGCAAGAATGGCTGGGCGATCAAGCCGGTCTCTGAGACGCTGAGCGAAGAAATGCGAACCCACGAAGAAACCCGCACGCTGTATGAGTTGCTGCAAGATCAGGTCGTGCCTTCCTACTATGCTTACGGCAAAATGGGATTCTCGCCAAACTGGGTGAAGATGGCCAAACGTTCGATGGCGACCATCATTCCCCGCTTCAATTCCAAACGGATGGTCAGTGAATATCTGGCCAAGTGTTATCTGCCGGCTAGCCGGCAACATGTTCTGTATAGTCAGAATCAGTATGCAAATGCACAACGGGTGGCGGACTGGAAAGCCCGGGTACGCCATGCCTGGGCCGGTGTCGGATTGCATCGCACCGATTTGTTTAAAACTCAGATCAATTATGGCGAAACGCTGCGCTTTGAAGTTTCCGTCAACCTTAATGGTCTCACGCCGGACGATGTGCTCGTTGAAATACTGCTTGGCTTTAACACCCGGAAAAAACAGCTCAATTCCGCCCGGCATTACCGTTTTGAACCTGCCGCAGCAATCAATGAAGCCGGTGAGTACCTGTTCGTCACCGAGTTGCAACCGGAACAATGCGGCAATCTGGAATATCGTATCAGGGTCTATCCCTGTCATGAGTTGCTCACACATCCGTTTGAACTGGGTATGATGCGCTGGCTTTGATTCAGGATTCAGGATTCAGGATGGTTCGTAGGTCGGGTTTTAACCCGAGAAATAGCTAAGGGAAAGAAATGTCTGAAATCAAAGTGTTATTTGTAACATCTGAAATTGCCCCGTTAATCAAGACCGGCGGACTGGCGGACGTCAGCGGAGCACTGCCTCCCGCATTGCGTGCCCTGAATATCGACGTGCGTGTGCTGGTCCCGGGTTATCCGCAAGTCATGAAACAAATGGGGCCCGCCGAGGTGGTCGCCACTTTCCCCGATTTTCCCGGTTTTCCGGCATCGCGCCTAATATTTTCGATCATGAAGAGTGGCGTGCCGTTGCTGGTGCTCGATTGTCCGGCTTTATACCGGCGGGATGGCGGGCCTTATATGGATCCTGTGACAGGCCATGACTGGACAGACAATCCGATCCGTTTTGGCCTGCTCTCGAAAATTGCGTCCGTGCTGGGCAGTGATGAATCGCCGCTTTCCTGGCATCCTGATCTGGTGCACGGCAATGACTGGCAAACTGGCCTGACCGGCGTTTATCTGAGCGTGGCAACCGGCGCGGTGCCGAATATCATCACCATCCACAATCTGGCTTTTCAGGGTAATTTCCGCCCGAAAAAGGTTGAACTGTTGAACTTGCCGCCTGAGAGTTTCAATGTCAATGGCATCGAGTTGTATGGAAATATGTCTTTCCTGAAGGCGGGGCTGTATTACGCCTATCACATCACCACGGTGAGCCCGAACTACGCCCGTGAAATTCAGGGCGACGAGCTGGGCTTCGGGCTGCAAGGCTTGCTGCGCTCTCGCAGTAGCGATATTACCGGGATACTCAACGGCATCGACACTGATGAATGGAATCCTGAAACAGACCCGTATTTGTCCGACCATTTCTCGGCTGGCCGCATGGCGGGAAAGGCACAGAACAAGCAGGCGCTGCAAAGCCGCATGGGTCTGGAGGTGAATTCAGACGTGCCGCTGCTGGGCGTGGTCAGTCGTCTGACACATCAGAAGGGCTTGGATTTGCTGCTGGAAATCGCCCCGCGTCTGCTTGAGTTGCCGGTGCAGCTGGTGATTCTGGGCAGCGGTGAAGCCTCGATGCAGAAAATTGCACGCGATCTGGCTCAGGAGAATCCGGGCAAAATTGCGGCGATGATCGGTTTTGACGAAGGACTGTCGCACCAGATCGAAGCCGGTATTGATCTGTTCGTGATGCCGTCGCGCTTTGAACCCTGCGGTCTGAACCAGTTTTACAGCCAGCGTTACGGCACGCCGCCCATCGTTCACAATACCGGGGGCCTTGCGGATTCGGTTGTCGATTGCAACGCGGACACCCTCAGGGAGGGCACGGCCAGCGGTTTCGTGTTCAGCGGCATGACGGCCGATAATCTGTTCGCCACGATACAGCGCGCGATCGAGGTGTACCGCGATGAGCGCAAATGGAAGGCGTTGCGCAAGAACTGCATGACCAAGGACTTCACCTGGGAAACCAGCGCCCGCGCTTACCGCGAGGTGTATCTGAAGGTGCTGGGGCGGACAGTGTAGGTCCCATCAGTTCAGTAGCACAGCAGGCTGGGTTAGTCATCAGGTGTTGTGGCTTCAGCCCCTTAGAGTCAAGGCCTACCCATTTCGGGTGTAAACCAGCAAGCAAGAGTGCGAAGGTGGGGTTCAGGTTAACTTAAATTATTGTTATTAATCATATGGCTATAAAAGTGTATTAATCTCGATTATATAAATCCTTCCTGTTCGCCTTTTTCGCCATGCTCCAGCATCCATGCAGCAAGTCCGGCCAGAGCGTCCGGGAGCGCGGTTGATTTATCCATGGAAGCGAGTTGGAGACGGTCAGCTTCGGTCAGCGGTTTGCGCACACGCAATGCGGCTAAATCCGAGGCTGACATCTTCCAGGGCAACCAGACGAACTTCCGTTCCAGCCAGAGTTCTGCGGCTTTTAATGCGATGGCAATACCCGCTGGATCCGGGTCGCAGGCGATTTGTGCCGGGGCTGGGGATAAGTCCATAAGCCTTGCAACGGCTTTGCACCACCAGCCGGGAGGATAGCCGGGCAACCAGATTACGCCGATATCCGGTGTTCGACTGCGAGCTACACGCTCGAAACTGGTACGATTTTCGATCAGTTGCCAGCAGGAAACCGCACCTGAAATCGAGTGGATCGCGTGTACGGTTGTGGGGGTCAGCGCGGCGAAATCGCTGCAAGCCGCCAGATCGAATCGCCCGTTTGGCAACATCAGCGTCAGGGGAGCAGAGATCAGCAGCAGGGGCGTGTGGCGTTCGATGCGGAATTCCGCCAGATCAACAGTTTGCTCCAGCCAAGTCCATTCGGATTCACTGATACCTTTGGTGTCGTCGCGGGCTTCCAGAGCGAAATCCCGGCGTGTGCCGCTGCGTTGCGCCTCCTTCCAGCGCTCCAGGGCAAAAATCAGATCACAGCGCACCAGCGCGCGATGCACGGGAAGTTCATCAAGGGCAATCAGGGCGGGGACGAGAGACTCACTACATTGTGTACGCAATTGAGCCTGCAAGGTTTGCCAGCGCAGCGCATCCTGATCCTTGTCGCCAAGTCCTAATGCGGTGCGCAGTTGCGGCAGATTGCGCAGTTCAAGCGATTGAGGCCACCAGTCGCCATGTTTGCGCTCTTCGGTGACGTTGGCCCAGCCTTCGCGCACCAGCCATTCAAGCAGGGTTTGAGCTAACACCAGATTGGTCGTTCCGGCATCTTTGAGCAGTGTCTCCCAGCGGCTGTTGCCGCCACGCTTGACCCAACGGATCAGCAGTTCGCGCCATTCCGAAGGGATCAGCGTCAAATTTTGTGCGGCTTCAGGCTTGAAGCGACGACGGCGTTTGCATAGCCGATCAAGTGACTCAATCTGAACCGTATCAGTCGCGTTCACGCACCATCACCACGATACGCGGCGCCCATGTTTCACCTGCGCGTTTCTTAGAAGTCACCAGCGTCAGCATGGAAGGATCGAAGACATTGACGTTGTGCGTGACTGGCGTGGTGAGCAGATATTGTGCGCGGGTGGCTTTGAGGAAAGCGGCGACGCGCTCAATGTTGACGATGTCGAGATGCGCGAACGGTTCGTCTATGAACACAAAACCGCCAGGACGTGACTCTTCCATCATCAGGCCGACCAGCAATACCAGGGATTTCATCACCTGCTGGCCACCTGATGCATCGCCGTCATTCATGCCCATGAAGCCCTTCTCGTCGAAATCGAAGCGCACCGCCAGCCCCGCCTGCGCCAGCGTGTCATCGTCGCCCGCCAGCATTACGGGTTCATGCTCCACGCGGATACCGGCCATTTCACCCAGCGACTTGAGATTCTTCACATAACGGTTGACGGTGTAGCGTAGCACGGTGATGTATTGTTCGCGCGCCGCATCGGTCTGGCTGCGCGCCATTTCGTTGTCGCGACGGCGGTGCGCCAAGTCGCCTTCCTGACGCGCATAGTCGTCGCGTATCTTGTCGCGCAAGGCCACCACGCTGGCATCGGTTTCCCAGGTTTCTTCCGCAAAGCGTTCCCTGATTTCCTCTATGCGCCGCTCGATGCTGGCAGTGTCACGCCATCGTTCTGCGATTTGCTGATTCGCGCTCATTTCGCGCCAGGTCGCAGGCAAAATCTGCCTGTCATGGCGCAGCCGCAGCAATCGTTTTACCTGTTCGTCGCGGGCGGCGCGGTTCTGTTTTTCGGCGATGTCGCGGGAGAGTTGTTCCAGCTTCTTTTGCAGCTTGTATAACTCAAGTTGCGCGGCGTTGACCGCCGCCTCGGCCTGCTCGCGGTCTTGTTGCGCCTGATACACGCTGTTGTCCCGACGTCTGATGACCAGTGCATCGTAATGCTGACGCGCTTCGGCGAATTCGGCGGCACGGGTGGCCAGTTGCGCGCCTGCACTCACTCCGGCCAGTTGCGCCTGCAAAGAGCGGATGCGACTGGTCAATTCGTCGCGTTGCTGACGCAGGGGTTCCAGCGACTTTTCCAATGCGGCACGCGCTTCGCGCAAGGCTTCCAGTCTGCCCTTGCCAAAGCGCGCCTGTTCGGGGGCGGCATGCCGCCCGCCGCGCCGCTCGCGCAGATAGCCTTGACGGGTGATCCAGTCCTCGCCGCGCGGCAGCTTCGCTCCGGCACCGGCATCTTCCACGCGGCGGATGCGTTCAAGCAATCGCAGCAACCAGTCGGGTACGGGTTTTGCGAAACGCACCACTTCCAGCAGCGAACCTTGCGGCGCGAGGCCGGGCTGGCTGCGCTCCGGCACGATGAAATGGCGGTAGCGCAGCTTCTCGCCCAGCGCCATCGCGGCCTCGGCGTCGCGCTCCTTGCTCAGCAATACGATATGCGCAAACGGCGCCAGCACGGCTTCCACCGCCGCCTGCCAGCCGGGATCGTTGATTTCCACCAGATCGGTGAGCAGGTCATGACCGATGCCGGCGCTGGAGAGCGCCTGTCTGAAGGCGGCGACATCGGCCGGATCGGCGCGGCGTCCGGCGGCGAGATTTTCCAGCGTCTCGTCGAGGATGCGTTGCTGCTGTTCCAGTTCGGCGATGCGCAAACGACGGGCATCGCGCTCGTTTTCCAGTTGCACCAGTTCACGGGCATCGGCCACTTTGCCGTCTGCACTGTCTGCGGCCTGTTGCAGCAGGCGGTCATGCTGTTTGACGATGGCTTCCCAATTGCCCAACTCGCGGCTCAACTCGTTCAGCGCGCGCTGCTGCGACTGCTCGTTGTCGTGTGCAGCCTGGCGGCGCAATTGCGCGTTATCCAGCGTTTGTTGCTGCACTTGCAAATCAAGCGCAACTTTTTGTTTTTCAACACGTTTTCCATGCCAGTCGCGGCGCAGGGCGTGCAGCGTGTGTGAAGCGCCAAGCGCTTCTTTTTGAAGCAGAAAATGTTCAAGACGCGGACGCGTTTCGCTCGCCAGCAGCGTGGATTCCTGGTTCAGCCTGTGCCATTCCAGATAGCGGTTTACCTTCTGTTCGTGACGCTCCAGACTGTTGCCCAGCGCTTCGAGCTGGTTCTGCACGGCATCCAGTTCGTGAGAGGTATGTTCCTGATGGTGGCGCGCTTCCTGGTAGCGTTCCAGTACGTCCTTGTCGCCGAACACCTGAAACACCAGGTCGAGCAATTCGCGTGACGACAGTTCGCACAGCTTGTCGGTCTGCCCCTGTTCCAGCGACAGCACGCGGGCGATGGCGGGGGATAGTCCGGCGCCGTGCAGCAGGCGCTGATATTCGCGTACGCCGAATTCCTGCCCCTGTTGTTCGATGTTTTCCAGTGCGACTTCGCCCTCGGCAACCCAATATTTGCGTACCCAGTCACCGCCTTTTTTGTCGATGCGGCAGGCCAGCGTGATTTTGTCGTTCTGATAGGGGATGCTGAACGGACGACGGCTTGAGCCGACAGCGCGCTGGTTGTCCACCACGCCGCGCAGCCAGCAAAAATCTTCGCCGTTGCGCCTGGCATAGCGTTTGTAGTCGCGCTTCTTAGAGCAATCCAGCGCCAGCAGTGTGCGCAACGCATCCAGCAAGGTAGTCTTGCCCGAGCCGTTGGGGCCGATGATGGTAATGATGGAGGCATCCAGCGGCAGTTTGAAACGCTGCCAGTAATCCCAATGCACGGTTTCCAGTTCAAGTAGGCGGAACATTATTCAACTCCTTCGGCAACTTGAACATCGGCCAGTATACCGCGCTGTTTTAACAAATCAGCTAGCGCGCCTTGCAGAATACGAGGCGCCATATCCGCATAGTCGAACGCCAGATCCAACAGCGGGCCTTCGTGAATAATTTTGTTGCGCCGTTCGATAAAGCCCAGTCGCGACAATTGCGGCAGGGCGAATTGCTGGATGCGCGACTTGCCGCCCAGCAGCTTGCCGTAGTCTTCCAGCAGGGTATTTTCGGCGATGCCGCGTGAGGCTTCGTGCGCCAGCGGGGTGAGTTTGACGGTCTCGAACAACTCGCTTTGCGTTTCCTGCCGGGCGGCTTCGCTGGACAACTGGCGTTCGCGCTTGGGCAGAATAATCAGCGCCCACAAAATCACCAGCAGCGCCACAGCATCACGGGGCAGGCCGATATTGCTGGCTTGCCATGTGTCATTCTGTTCGAACACGGCGCTTTCAGTTTCGCGCAACAGGGCGATGCCGACGTGAGCGGCAAAGGGTTGGGCGAGCAAGCGCAGGCCGCAAGTTGCAAGACGTTGTTCCACTTCGTCGTGGAAACTGCTATCTATCAGCAAACGGCGCACTTCGGCGTCCTCGCGCGGCAAATAGCGTTGTGCCAGCAAGTGCGCAATCAGACGCGCGGCAAGATCGTTATTCATTCTGTGTTTCCTTGTTCAAGGATGATTTCGCCGTGACTCAAAGTGGCGACTTCGTTGCGATTAACGGTAGATAATTCATCGCTCCAGCGCAGCGTCAGAGGCAAGGCTGCAAGCTGTGCCAAGTCTGGATCCACATTCTGTTCGCCAATAAACGTCAGTAAGGACAGGCGATATGAAGCCGAACTGAAATCGCCGCCGACTACCGCATCGGCTACGGAAATATTTTGCTGCAAGGCTTGCAACATGCGGGTGAGCGCGGCCAGTTGCGGCGGCGGCTCGATGGGCATGTCGTGTATGTATTCGATCTCGGCAGGCGAGGGCAGGATGGAAACGCGCTTGTTTGGTTGTTCGCGCTCAAAGAATTCCTCGGTGTTGTCCAGCATGACATCCGGCAACAAGAAGGTTGTTTCAGGCGTGATCGCCAGTTGGTTTTTTGCCAAATCAGCCAATTCATCCAGTGTGAGATTCTTCAGCCAGCCCGCCAGTTCGGATGAAGACAACCCGCCTTGCGACAGGTGCACCTGTTGGCGGGCGATGGCAGCGAGTTCGCGTTGAAAGATGGAGGACATACGATCCAGCCGTGACTGGCGGTTGCCGATTTCCTGTGCCAGCCGCCAACTGGCGTCATCTGGAAAGCCGTCTGCACCGAGATTTTTCATCACCTCGTTAGCCTTGTTCATCCACTGCTGCACGGATTCGAGTTTGTTCTGAGCGGAGCGCAGACGGAATTCCGAACCCGAGGTGATCGCCTGTTCGAATTCGCTCTCCAGTTCAGCCAGTCGCGCCAGCAAGTGTGCCAGTGCTTCGGGAGAGAGTTTGCCGACCGCAGAACCAGCGGCGATTTGCGCGGCATAAAAGCCCAGTTCGCCATCCTGTTCGGTGCTGAATGACAATAGATTGGAGAGTGCGGCCAGCATCATGCGTCCCGCGCTGGACAAGCGATAGACGCGCTGTTCGGCATTCCACAGCAGTAACTCATGCTCGCGCAAACGGCTCAGCACGGTGTTGAGTTTGGCGGTGGCGAAGAAGGCGAAATGTGATTCGAGTTCGCGCGGTGACCAGTCCGGTGCATCGGCGCGCAGGCCGATTTCGCGCAATACCACCAGACGTACCAGCACTTCCTCGTCGCCGCCACGAAACAGCGCGATCATCGCGGCTATCTGCGCACGCGCTTCAAACAGCGGGAAGAACTGCGGAACGTCTTCGGGAATGATGCCCGGCGCAAGAAATTCGGCTAGTGAATCGTGGCCGGACATTGCTTATACCCCTTGCTTTAAGCTGGCCGAGATGAAGTCGTCCAGGTCGCCGTCGAGTACGCCCTGGGTGTTGCCGACCTCATAATTGGTGCGCAGATCCTTGATGCGCGACTGATCCAGCACGTAGGAGCGGATCTGGTGTCCCCAGCCGATGTCGGTCTTACCGTCTTCCATCGCCTGCTTCTCTTCGTTGCGTTTGCGCAATTCCTCTTCGTACATGCGCGACTTCAACATCGCCATCGCCTCGGCCCGGTTGCGGTGTTGCGAACGATCGCTCTGGCATTGCACCACGATGTTGGTCGGGATGTGGGTGATACGCACCGCAGAATCGGTCTTGTTAATATGCTGACCACCGGCACCTGAGGCGCGATAGGTGTCCACGCGCAAATCGGCCGGATTGATGTCGATCTCGATCGAATCATCCACTTCAGGATAGACGAACACGCTGGAAAACGAAGTGTGACGGCGGTTGCCGGAATCGAACGGCGATTTCCTGACCAGCCGATGCACGCCGGTTTCGGTGCGCAGATGACCGAAGGCGTATTCGCCGATGATCTTGAGCGATGCACCCTTGATACCTGCGACTTCACCGTCGGACAACTCCAGTATTTCCACCTGGTAGCCCTTGCGCTCGGCGTAGCGCACGTACATGCGCATCAGCATGGAAGCCCAGTCCTGCGCTTCGGTGCCGCCGGAACCTGCCTGAATATCGATGAAACAGCTGTTCGGGTCCATCGGGTGGTTGAACATGCGGCGGAATTCCATTTCAGCAACGCGGCGTTCAATATCTTCAATGTCGCTGGCGGTGCTGCTCAGCGACTCTTCGTCGTTTTCTTCCTGCGACATCTCGAACAACTCGGCTGCATCCGACAAATCCTGCTGGATTTTGGAAAGACCCAGCACCACGCCTTCGAGCATCTTGCGTTCGCGACCCAGTTCCTGCGCGCGCTTGGCATCCTGCCAGATAGCCGGATCTTCGGCGAGTTCGCAAACTTCGGTCAGTCGTTCCTGTTTGGTATCGTAGTCAAAGATACCTCCGTAATTCTGCGCTGCGCAAAGCCAAATCCTGCAATTGATTGTTGATTGAATTGATTTGTTCGGCTTCCATGGGTTTGTCCTGAGCTGTGCTTGCTGAAAAGCTTGCAATTATAACGCAAACAGGCCGATCAGCATCCCGCAAGCGATCGCCGTGAAGCCGACGGAGACGTGTTTTGCAAGACTTTTGCCGCCTAAGAAAAATACCAGGCCGAATTTGAAGGTGAGGTTGGACAGATAGGCGATTGCGATGGCCGTGACGGTCTGGTGTTCGTTCAGCTGGCCCAGATTGAACAGGCGCAGGCTGGACAGGGTAATGGCGTCCACGTCGGTCAAGCCCGATATCAGGGCGACGACATATAAACCATGGCTGCCTGCGATATCCTTCATCCCCGCTGTGCCCAGCAATACCGCGACATACAGCAAACCAAAACCGAGGGCGGAATGCAATTCAGCGGGATTGGTGGTTTCGGGCAGATAGAGTTCGGTCGCTTTGTCCATCTTGCGCCAGTTATACAGTGCGACGATCAGGCCGAACAGCAATCCGACTGCCAGCACCGGCATCAGCTTGGGGATCGTGCCGTAAGCCACCACGGCGCTGACCACCATCAGGCGCAGAATGACGACCAGACTGGCAATCACGATCACCGAGGCGGCCAGATAGGACATCGCCGGATTGAGTTTTCCGTGTTTTGCATAGATCAGGGTGGTCGCGGTGCTGGAAACCATGCCGCCGAAAAATCCCAGCAACGGCGCGCCGTAGCGCGTCCCCACCACTTGCAGCGCGGTATAACCTGCCAGGCTGATGCCGGAGATCAGCACCACCATCAGCCATGCCTGATGCGGATTGATGGCGTGATAGGGGCCGTAATCCTGATTGGGCAGGATGGGCAGTACGATGAAGGTCAGTACGGAAAATTGCAGTACGGCGACCAGATCGCGGCGCGTGAGTTTTTGCGAGAAGCCGCGCAGTTCAGGCTTGAAATAGAGCAGGGCGGTGATGCCGATCGCCAGCATCACGGCAAGTTTGGTCATGTCATACCAGATCATCGCGCCCAATCCGTAACAGAGCAGCAAGGCGATCACAGTAGTGGTGCCCGGATCGTCATCATGGCTGTTGATGTAGGAGGCGACGATCATGGCTGCTACGGCTAGCAGGCCTGCAATCAGCAGCCAGGGCGAGTTCAGTTTGGTGGAGAGCAGGGCTGATAGTGTGCCGAATACAGCGACCAGCGCGAAGGTGCGCAGGCCGGCGCGGGCAGACGGGTTGCGCTCGCGCTCAAGACCGATCAGCAAACCGATGGCAAGGCTGGTGATGAACTGCGGCAAGGCTTCGATGCCGTTGATTTGCAGAAAACCGGTTTCCATCTCACTCCCAATGCTTAACGATCAATTGCAGGGTTTGCTTGCCATTGTATTCATTGATGCTCAGGCTGTATACGGCATGGATGTATTCGGGCAGCGGTTCATTCTGTCCGAACAGGATCGCGTCGATTTCATTGCCTTCCTCCGTGGCGAGTCGCAGCTTCAGGTGTTTTTCGCCGACCACGCGCTGACTCACGACCTCGAAATCGTCGTCGAATTGCGGCGCCGGGAAACCTTGCCCCCAGACCTGTTCATCCAGCAGGCGCGCGGCATCCAGCGTCATGGCGGATGAATCGAGCGGGCCGTCGGTTTCGATGCGCGCCAGCAGGTCGTTCGGGCTGAGCAACTCGCCGGCGACTTGTTCGAAGGCGTCGACAAACAAGGTGAAATCAGCCTCGGCAATACTCAATCCTGCGGCCATCGCATGTCCGCCGAACTTTTTGATCAATGCAGGGTGGCGTTTGCTGACCAGATCCAGCGCATCGCGCAGATGCAGTCCTGAGATGGAGCGCCCTGAGCCTTTCAATTCTCCAGCGGAAGATTGCGCAAAGGCAATCACAGGCCGGTGAAACTTGTCTTTCAGGCGCGAGGCCAGGATGCCGATCACGCCCTGATGCCAGGTTTCATCGAATAATACCAGGCTGAATCCGTCGTGCGGGTCGACCGATTCCAGTGTTGCCAGCGCACTGTCCTGCATGTCGGTTTCGATGCTGCGCCGTTCACGATTCAGGCTGTCCAGCTGGCTGGAAATCTGCATAGAAACAGCATCGTCATTTGTTAGTAAGTTATTGATTCCTAATGACATATCGTCAAGTCGTCCCGCTGCATTCAGGCGCGGGCCTACGGTAAATCCCAGATCGAGACTGGTCACCTTGCCGGGCAGTTTTTTGCGAGCATCCGCTACGCGGCTTGCCTGCTTACCCCCTTTGGACACCTGCAACAGTGCGTTGATACCGGCGCAAGCACGTCCTGAGCGTATGCGTTGCAAACCTTGTTGCACCAGAATGCGGTTGTTCTGATCCAGCCTGACCACATCGGCGACCGTGCCCAGGGCGACCAGATCGAGCAATTCAAGCAATTTGCGTCCCTGCTCATCCGTCATCTGTCCTCTGTTGCGCAATTCGGCGCGCAAGGCCAGCAACACATAGAACATCACACCCACGCCCGCCAGGTGTTTGCTGGCAAAGGTGCAGCCGGGCTGATTGGGATTAACGATACAGGCAGCAGCAGGCAAGGTGTCGCCCGGCAGGTGATGATCGGTGACGAAGACCTGCATGCCGAGCCGGTTGGCTTCCGCGACCCCTTCTACGCTGGCGATGCCGTTGTCCACGGTTACAAGTATGTCAGGTTTGCGTTGCGCTGCGAGTTGCACAATCTCAGGCGTTAAACCATAGCCGTATTCAAAACGGTTCGGCACGATGAAATCAACCGTTGCACCAAAAGCGCGCAGGCCGCGCACCGCCACAGCACAAGCCGTCGCGCCATCGCAATCGTAATCGGCAATCACCAGCAGTTTTTTCCCGGCGGCGATTGCATCTGCCAGCAGGCGTGCCATTTCCTTTGCGTTTTTCAGATTATCGAAAGGCAGTAAATGGGTAAAAGTCGTCTCCAGTTGCCGGGTATCCGTGATGCCGCGCGCCGCGAATATTTTTGCCATGGCAGGCGAGTATCCGGCTTCCAGTAAATGTTGCAGTGCGGTTGCCGGGATTTCGCGGGGTGTGATTTGTGTCATGGTGTTTTGAGGTCTCTGAAGTTGACTCAAGTTTAGCACTCGGCGATTAAAAAAGGCCGTGAGGCTGACAGACTGTGCATCTGGCCTCGTTTTTTTTGGTCAGGTGCGCTAAAATCGTCGTACTTTTTTAAGTCGGATATATATCGTGGCGCTAATAGTACAAAAGTACGGTGGTACATCGGTCGGCAGCACAGAGCGCATCAAGAATGTTGCTCGGCGTGTCGCAAAATTCAAGGCAAAAGGTCATCAGGTGGTGGTGGTGCTCTCAGCGATGAGCGGCGAAACCAACCGTCTGATTGGGCTGGCAAAAGAAATTCAGGCAAATCCTGATCCGCGCGAACTGGATGTCATTATCTCTACCGGAGAACAGGTGACGATCGGACTGCTGGCGATGGCACTCAAGGAGTTGGGTGTTAAGGCCAAAAGCTATACCGGCGGGCAGGTCAAGATTCTGACCGACGACGCGTTCACTAAAGCGCGCATCGTCAGCATAGACGAGCAAAGCATTCGTGCGGATCTGGCGAATGACTGCGTGGTGGTGGTGGCAGGTTTTCAGGGGATGGACAAGGATGGCAACATCACCACCCTGGGACGCGGCGGCTCGGATACCACTGGTGTCGCGATCGCGGCTGCGTTACGTGCGGACGAATGTCAGATTTATACTGATGTGGACGGTGTTTACACCACCGATCCGCGCATGGTTCCCGAAGCGCGGCGCCTGAAGAGCATTACCTTCGAGGAAATGCTGGAAATGGCGAGCCTGGGTTCCAAAGTGCTGCAAATTCGTTCGGTGGAATTCGCCGGTAAATACAAGGTTAAGCTACGCGTGTTGTCCAGCTTCGAGGAAGAGGGCGAGGGCACACTGATTACTTTTGAGGATGAAGATAAAATGGAACAAGCCATTATTTCAGGGATTGCGTTCAATCGCGATGAAGCCAAGGTCAACGTGTTGGGTGTGCCGGACAAGCCCGGAATTGCCTATCAGATTCTGGGGCCGGTCTCTGACGCCAATATCGACGTGGATATGATCATCCAGAACGTCGGCGTGGATGGCACAACGGATTTTTCCTTTACCGTGCATCGCAATGAATTCTCCAGGACCATGGACATCCTCAATAATGAGGTGCTGCCACACATCGGCGCACGTCGTGTGATCGGAGACAATAAGGCGGCGAAAGTTTCGGTGGTGGGCGTCGGTATGCGCTCGCATGTGGGCATTGCCAGCAAGATGTTCCGCACGCTGGCGGAGGAGGGGATCAACATTCAAATGATATCGACCTCTGAAATTAAAATTTCCGTGGTGATTGACGAGAAATATCTGGAGTTGGCCGTGCGTGTTTTGCACAAGGCATTCGACCTTGATCAGGAAGACGCATAAGAAATAATTTGACAGGAATGCCGTTTCTCCATAGAATGCGCGGCTTCGGAGAGGTGGCCGAGTGGTCGAA
This sequence comes from Pseudomonadota bacterium, assembly GCA_026399735.1. Classification (GTDB taxonomy): domain Bacteria; phylum Pseudomonadota; class Gammaproteobacteria; order Burkholderiales; family Gallionellaceae; genus Gallionella. The sequence continues at coordinate 220 of JAPLQK010000033.1, read as the reverse complement.
GGCACTCCCCTGCTAAGGGAGCATTCGGGGATAACCTGAATCGAGGGTTCGAATCCCTCCTTCTCCGCCAGTAGTAGTTTTAAAAAAGCAGTAGGTAGTTTAGAGGTTTGTGTGTTAAAATCTCAAGTATGCGCCCGTAGCTCAGCTGGATAGAGTACTTGGCTACGAACCAAGGGGTCGGGCGTTCGAATCGCTCCGGGCGCACCATATTCGGATGTAA
>JAPLQK010000019.1 GCA_026399735.1 Pseudomonadota bacterium | reverse complement strand
ACCGTCCGCACCCTGCATGTAATTTTTCACGAAGCGCGCCTTCTTGCCCGGATAGATGTCCAGCATGTCGTACAGCACCAGCACCTGACCGGAACAGGACGCACCCGCACCGATGCCGATGGTCGGAATGGTCAGTTGCGCGGTAATTTCCGCCGAAAGCTTCGCGGGCACCGCTTCGAGCACCACCATGCCCGCCCCCGCCTGTTCGAGCGCCACGGCATCTTCGAGCAATTGCAGCGCGACCGCAGCCTCCCTGCCCTGCACTTTATAGCCGCCCAATTGGTGCACCGATTGCGGCGTCAGACCGATGTGCGCGCAGACCGGAATGCCGCGCGAAGTCAGGAAGCGTACTGTTTCCAGCATCACCGCGCCGCCCTCCAGCTTGACCATCTGCGCACCGGCCGCCATCAGGCGCACAGCATGTTCAAAAGTTTTTTCCGGACTGATCTGGGAGGTGCCGAACGGCATGTCGCTGACGATAAAGGACTGCGCTGAGCCGCGCGCCACACAACGCGTGTGATAAACCATGTCATCCAATGTGACGGGCAAAGTGGATTCCAGCCCTTGCATCACCATCCCGAGCGAATCGCCTACCAGCAGCACGTCCACCCCCGCAGCTTCGAGCAAGGTCGCAAAACTCGCGTCATAGCAGGTCAGCATGGCGATTTTCTCAAGCTTGCCGCGCATCGCTTTCAGTGCAGTTAATGTTGTACGCATAATTTATATTTAACAATCAAATACTTACAAACAAATCAATCAGCCAGCTTTTCCAGCACCTGATCCAGACAATGTTGCATCGCAAGTTCAGCCTGTCCGATGGCAGGGATCGTGCAATCTGGCGCAATCTCCAGCAACGGCAGCAACACGAATGCCCGGCGGTGCATCTGCGGATGCGGAATCGTAAGCCCCGGTTCATGAAGCTGCAAGTCGTCGTACAGCAACACGTCCAGATCCAGCGTGCGCGGCGCATTGTGAAAAGCCCGCTCACGTCCGTAATGTTGTTCGATATGCAACAAGGCAGCGAGCAAGGCTTGCGGTGTCAACGTTGTCTCGATTTTAGCCACCGCGTTGACGAAATCCGGCTGATCCAGAAAACCGACCGGTGCGCTGCGATACAGTGACGACTGCACCAGCAGGCGCGTTCCGGGCAAGGCGCCGATATCCGCCAGCGCGCGCCGCAACTGCTCACCCGACTCACCCAGATTGCTGCCCAGACCGATAAAGCAAACCGTCACTCGGATACCTGACCATCAGTTGTTTGTCCTGCCTGTTCATCTGAAGCTGCCGGTTTTTTGCGCGGTTTACGGCGACGCTTTTTGGCACCTGCCCCGACACCTTCAGGTTGCAGCATTTCCTGACGGCGCGCCTCAGACGCATCCTGAAACTCGTCCCACCAGAGTCCCAACTCATTATCCACTTCATTGCTGGCGCAACGCAGCAGCAGAAAATCAAATCCGGCCCGAAAACGCGGCTGCTCCAGCAGTCGATACGGGCGTTGCCCTGAACGCTGATCGAAGCGCTGCTGCAACAGCCAGATTTCCTTCATGACCGCATCGTGGCGGTGAGGAATGGCCAGTTTTTTCTTCTGACGTGCCAGCACCTCGTCCATCGCGGTATGCATCGCACCGACAGGACGTTCACCTTGTGCGACCAGCGCATTCCACACGGAAAGAACTTCATGCCAGAGCAAGGCGGCAAATAAAAATGCTGGCGATACCGACTTCTCCTGAGCCAGTCGCTCATCGGTATTTTTCAGCGCCAGCATGACGAATTTCTCACCAGTTTGGCTGACAGTCGCACCGCACGCAACATACGCACCGGATCTTCCCGGTAACGCACCAGCGGGTCGCCGATGATGCGCAGCACACCATCGCGGGTATCCGCATAGCCACGGTGATAATCGTAAATTTCCTGCGTTGTCGGGTCATAGAACAAGGCGTTGGCGGTAAAATCGCGCCGCGCCGCATCCTGCTCCTGATCGCCGAACTCATTGTCGCGCAACAGGCGTCCATGTTCATCGGTTTGCGCATCTTCAGTTTCGATCAAACAGCGGAAGGTAGCGACTTCAACCAGTTCTTCACCGAACATCACATGCACCAGACGGAAACGCCGCCCGATGATGCGCGAACGGCGGAATACGCGCTTGACCTCCTCCGGTGTTGCATCGGTGGCCACATCGAAATCCTTCGGGATTTTACCCAGCAACAGATCCCGCACCGCACCGCCCACCACAAAGGCCTTGAAACCTGCCGCCTGCAAGCCATCGGTCACGCGCTTCGCGCCGTAGCTGATCTGCTCGCGAGGAACGCCGTGCAACGCAAATGGAATCACCTGCGCATTGCCGACCGTTTTAGCTTTGGCCGAACGGCGAAATACGCGTTTAAGAAATTTTTTTATCATTGATTTTGATTTAAATACCTACTTCAGATCCAGCACATCCTGCATGTCGTACATCCCCGCCGGATTCGCTGCCAGATAGCGCGCAGCGCGCAGCGCACCCAATGCGAAAGTGGCACGACTGCTGGCTTTGTGGGTAATTTCGATACGCTCGCCGATACCCGCGTACAGCACGGTATGGTCGCCGACAATATCGCCGCCGCGCACCGTCGCAAAACCGATCGTGGACGGGTCGCGTTCACCTGTGACGCCTTCGCGACCATACACCGCACACGCAGCAAGGTCGCGCCCCAGCGTGCGCGCAATCACTTCCCCCAGCCCCAAAGCCGTGCCGGAAGGTGCGTCCACTTTATGCCTGTGATGCGCCTCGATGATTTCAATGTCGTAACCTTCGGACAACACGCGCGAGGCGGTTTCCAGCAGCTTGAACACCAGACTCACGCCGACGCTCATATTCGGGGCGAACACGATACCGATATCCTGTGCCGCGCTGCCTAACAGCGCCTTTTGCTGCGCATTGAAACCGGTGGTACCGATCACCATGTTCACACCCAGACGGCGGCAAATTTCCAGGTGATGGAGCGTGCCTTCCGGACGGGTAAAGTCGATCAGCACATCGGCGCCTTGCAAGGCAGCTTCAACATCCGCACTGATTTTCACGCCACAAGGCGCACCCGACAACGCGCCTGCATCCTGCCCCAACATCGCACTACCGGCATGCTCCAGCGCCGCATGCAACACCAGATCAGGGGAATTGGCTACATTTTCGAGCAGTATTTTGCCCATGCGGCCACTGCTTCCGGCGATGGCGATTTTAATTTTGCTCATTTATTTATTCCTTCAAAGCGACATGCGCTACTTGACTTCATTTGCTACCGGCTTCACCGTCAGCGCGCTGTCATCGATACGCACCAGACTATCGCCTTCGAAATACAGCGTCAGGCGCTGCTGATCGACCAGTTTGCGGTCATGCTCCAGGCGATACACATAATCCCAACGATTGGCATGAAACACATCCATAATCATCGGCGTACCCAGCGCATAACGCACTTGCGCACGTGACATGCCCGGCTTGATCTTGTCGCGCATTTCAGCCGTCACAAAATTCCCCTGACGGATATCCATTTTGTAGGGTGATGGCGCAGGAAGCGACGATGGCATGCTGCCGCATGACGCCAGCAACAGGGAAAGCAGAATTATTTTAAAGCGCATGGTTTCCATTCTCATTTTTCAAAAATCGGCTCTATGATACCTCAAGCCGCCACGTCCGTCAGACGCCCAGCATCTCCGCTGCGTGTTTACGGGTCGTATCGGTGATCGTAACGCCGCCCAGCATACGCGCGATCTCATCGATGCGCCGCGCCTCACTCAGCACCTCGATATGACTCAGTGTAATGCCGTTTTCCACCGCCTTGCTCACCTGCCACTGATTGTCGGCCATCGCCGCCACTTGCGGCAGATGGGTGACGCACAGAACCTGATATTCACGCCCCAGCTGCTTGAGTAAAAGGCCCACGATTTCTGCCACGCGCCCGCCGATCCCGCTGTCCACCTCATCGAAAATCAGCGTAGGCACAGAGGCGACCTGACTGGTCGCCACCTGCATCGCCAGACTGATGCGCGACAATTCGCCACCGGAGGCGACGCGTGCCATGCTGCGTGCCGGCACCCCGGGATTTGCGGAAACCTGAAATTCGATCGTCTCCAGTCCGTTCGCATTACCACAGGCTTGCGGCAACAACGCCACGGCAAAACTGCCGCCCTGCATCGCAAGCGTCTGCATCGCAGCGGTAATTTCCTGCGACAGCTTATCTGCCGCCCGTTTCCTTGCAAGGCTCAATGGCCGCGCGCTATCCAGATAACGTTGCTGCGCGGCTTGTTCCTGTTGTACCAGTTCCGCCAGATCAGTATCGCCGCCCAGTTCCGCCAGGCGTGTCGCGACCCGCTGCAATACATCGTTCAAATGCTCAGGCTGCACGCGATATTTGCGCGCCAAATCCATAACATATTGAATTTTTTGTTCTTTTTCAACAAGCTGCTCTGGATCGGCATCCAGACGCTGCTGATAATGGCGCAAGCTGTAGACAGCTTCCTGCAATTCCGCCTGCGCTGACTCCAGCATGCGCAACGGCTCGCCAAGACTGGCATCATGCACCATGCCATCGCGCAACTTCGCCATCAGTGCATTCATTTGCGTAAGGCATGCGGTATCCGCCTCGCTCAGCGCCTCTAAACCAAACGCGGCCGTTTCCAGCAAACTCGCCGCATGCGCCAGACGGGCGTAATCGGCCTGCAATACTTCCCAGTCCGCCGCATTAAACGCCAGCCCCTCCAGTTCGCTGCGCTGAAACGACAGCAACTCGCGCTCGGCGGCGACCGCCTGCGAATTATCAGACAAGGCGATCCGGCGGCTTTTTTTGGCTTGCCAGTCGCGATAATCAGTCGCAACACCGAAAGCGGCCACGTGCAGCCCGGCATATTCGTCCAGCAGTTCGCGCTGCGCATCCGGTTGCAATAAGGACTGATGTGCATGCTGACCGTGAATATTGAGCAGATGTTCGCCCACTTCGCGCATCTGCTGCAAGGTGGCACTGCGCCCGTTAATGAAGCCGCGCGAACGTCCTCCGGCATCGAGCACCCGCCGCATCAGACACACGCCGTCATCGCCCTCCAGCTCGGCGGCTTTTAACAAATTCTGTAATTTTGGCTGCGCGCGCACATCGAATTCCGCAGTAATTTCGGCGCGCTCGCAACCGTTACGCACCATCGTCGCGTCGCCCCGTTCGCCCAGCGCCAGCAGTAACGCGTCGATCAGTATGGATTTTCCGGCGCCCGTCTCACCCGTCAGCGCAGTAAACCCGGCGCTGAATTCCAACTCCAGCCCGGATACAATGACAAAGTCACGGATGCTTAAAAATTTCAGCATTTATGTATGGGAAATTTCGTCAAAGCGATTGATTCCACTGAAGTTTTTCACGCAATGTATGGTAATAACTGTGACCCACCGGATGCAGCAGATGCGCGTGCTCAGCATATCGGGTCACGATAATCTTGTCGTGCAATTGCATATCGAAACTGGTATGACTGTCCAGACGCACCCGAATATCATCGGTGTGATGCATCAAAATCTCCAACACAGACGAGCCATTCACCACAATCGGCCGGTTGCTCAACGTGTGCGGGCAAATCGGCACCAGTTCCAGCACATCCAGCCCCGGATGCAGAATAGGACCGCCCGCCGACATCGCATAAGCCGTCGAACCGGTCGGCGTGGAGACGATCAGGCCATCGGCACGCTGGTTGTACAGATATTCGCCGTCAATGCGCACCTCGAATTCGACCATGCTGCTGATCTGGCTGCGATGCACCACCACTTCGTTGAAGGACAGGCCGCTGAACACCTGGGCCTCATTCCTCAATACGCGCGCCGACAACAACAGTCGCCGCTCGGTGACATATTCGCCCGCCAGCATCGCGTCTATGCTTTCCAACATGTTTTCCGGCGTGAGATCCGTGAGAAACCCGAGTCGCCCCTGATTCACCCCGATCAACGGCACATGATGCGGCGAAAAGGTGCGCGCAATGTTCAGCATCGTACCATCGCCGCCGATCACGATCACCAGATCGGCCACTACCGCCATTTCCTCAAGGCTCATCGCAGGATAAGGATTATCTGTCAACTGCTCCGCGCTCAGGCTGTCCACCATCACATGCAAACCACGGTCTGCCAAAAAATCCGCCAGGCGCAGCAAAGGCGCAGCTACTTCAAGCGATTTGTGTTTCCCGATGAGCGCGACATTTTTGAAAGGAAATTTCATGGGCGCGATTAAACCACATCGGGCAGACAATGACAAAGCACAGATGGGAAAAGCCCGCATTTCTTGCTTACGTATGTGGTTTTATTCAATCCTAAAACCTCAGCTCAATCCGCATCGATAATTGCAAGCGCATCGCAGTTGCGCATGAAAGTTTCATACCTACCCAGCGTAACCGAGCTTCGGCTGGAATGACGGATTGCGCTTGGAAATTAATGGAAATAGAGCTGGATTGCGGATGGATTCAACTGCAAGATCAACGTCAAGCATGGGCCAGTAAAGGTGATTGAGGGATGGCCGCTCAATCGTAGTGATTTGATCAACCGTGGCTTGCCTGAACCAGGGGAAATCAGAATATGCAACAAAGAGCTCTTCGTTGTCCAGAAGCAGCCAGAAGCCCTTGTTTGATACCAAGGAAATTTCAATCTCCAAAGTGGATACGCCAGGCATGGACAATCTCCTCGTGGTGGGCATGAACCAAGGCTTGCGCCTCATTGATCTGCTTTTGAGATAACCCCTGATTCAGGGCCAATTCAATTTTTGGCTCCAGCCAGAACTTGGCCTCACCGTCGGTGTGAGTGACATGAACGTGAATCCGCATTTCTTCGCGCGAAAAGAAGAAAAAACGAAATGCACCTTCACGAAATACGGTTGGAGACATGCGCGGATCATACCAGTTTTGGCAATGTTTGGTTTTTACGCCCAACGCGGAGCTAACGGGCGCTCCGCCGGCCTTTCGGCGGAGCGCCCGTATTTAGCGTCTGGTCAGGCAGCCTGAGCAAATCCGGGACAAACGCACCGTAACTAGATAAGCCTTTTTCAATAACAACCATGTAGCGCATGGAATTACTCCTTATAATCCAGCTCTGAAAGCGTCCTTATTCCTCCAGCGCCATTTCCAGTTCCAGCCAGGCTTCCTCCAACTCGTCCACTTTGGCCTGCACGACTTCCCGCCGGGCATTCAGCATTGCAATAAAATCGCTGCTGCAACCGGAATAGGTGGCAGGATCGCCCAACTGAGCGTTGATTGCCGACAATTCGGCCTGCACCTTGTTCAACTCGGCTTCCAACTTGCTGCGCTTCGATTGCAATGCCTTCTTGTTCACCTTGGGCGCTGCGGGCTGGGATAGCTTTTCAGGTTTGGCCTGCACGGTTTCGCGCGGACGGCGCGACTCGATCCAGCGCTTGTAATCTTCCAGATCCCCGTCAAATAATTTGGCCTCGCCGTCGGCCACCAGCCACAACTCATCGGCCACGGCGCGGATCAGACTGCGGTCATGCGAGACGATCACCACCGCACCGGTATATTCCTCCAGCGCCAGCGTCAGCGCATCGCGCATGTCCAGATCCAGATGATTGGTCGGTTCATCGAGCAGCAGCAGATGGGGTTTTTGCCAGGCCAGCAGCGCGAGTGCCAGCCGGCTTTTTTCGCCGCCGGAAAAACTCGCCACAGGCCTGTCTTCAGCATTGCCGGCCAGGCCGAAACGGCCGAGAAAGGTACGTAAGCTGAGCGTAGTTTCTTTCGGTGCAATGCGCTCCAGATGCTGTAGCGGGGTCGCGTTGCTGTCGAGATTTTCCAGCTGATGCTGGGCGAAGTAGCCGATGCGGATGTCGGGCGTGATGTCCAGACGACCTGTGGTGGGCGCAAGTTCGCCCACCAGCAGTTTGATCAGCGTGGATTTACCCGCACCGTTAGGCCCCAGCAACGCAATGCGCGCACCTGCGCGCAGCACCATATTCATGTTCTGAAATAACTTTTTATCGCCGTAACCAAAGCCCATGTTATCCAGACGCATCAGCAGATCGGGGCTGCGTTCCGGCGCTTCGATCTCCAGCTCAAAATGACCGTCGGTGACGTGAACGGCCGCGATGCGCGTCAATCGCTCCAGCGCCTTGACACGACTTTGCGCCTGTTTGGCCTTGGTGGCCTGCGCCCGGAAACGCCGCACAAAGTCTTCCAGATGTGCGATTTTCAATTGTTGCGTCTGAAACGCCTGATTTTGCTGGGAAATTTTCTCGGCACGGGCGCGTTCGAAATCGTCGTAGTCCCCGGCATAACTGTCGATCACGCAATCGTGCACATGTGCGATGCGATTGACGGTCGCATTGAGGAACTCCCGGTCATGCGAGACCAGCAGGATGCTGCCCGGATAACGCGCCAGATATTGCTCCAGCCAGAGTATCGCCTCCAGATCAAGGTGATTGGTCGGCTCGTCCAGCAGCAGCAAATCCGCCCGGTGCATCAGCGCACGCGCCAGATTGAGCCGCATCCGCCAGCCGCCGGAAAAACTGTCCACCCGTCGGTCCAGACTGTCCGCCTCAAAACCCAGTCCACTCAACAGTTGCGCGGCACGCGCAGGCGCACCGTAACCGTCGATCGCCTCGAAATGCTGCTGCGCTTCAAACCAGGCTGTATCATGCGTCGCCTGCGCCAGAATTTTCTCCAGGCATCGCAACGCTTCATCGCCGTCGAGCACAAATTCCAGCGCACTCTGGTCGGAATTGGCGATTTCCTGTTCGACGTAAGCCAGCGTCTTGCCGCTTTGCAGCGAGACTTCACCGCTTTCCGGATGCAATTCCCCGCGAATCAGGCGGAACAGGGTGGATTTACCGCAGCCGTTTTTACCCACCAGCCCGATGCGCTGATTGGCAAACGCCTGCAAATTCGCTCCGCTAAACAGTGGAACACCGCCCTGCAGATAAGTCATATTGAGTATATTTAGCATGCCAATATGATAGCAGAGGGCGAGGATCGGCCATATTCAAATTGCCGGATGGCCCGACGTGCGCTGCAAAGCGGCATACCGCAATCAACTCAGCTTGACTAATCCGCCTCCCCGTGCCAAGGTTGCGCATCATGAAAAATAACATTGCCGACTTGTTGAAGGGTGTAGACGGACTGATCACACTTCCGCACGTATATATCCGCATAAATCAACTGGTCGAAGCCCCTGACAGCACCATGGCCGACATTGCAAAGGCCGTGAGTCAGGATCCTTCGTTCACCGTGCGGATGTTGCGTGTGGCCAACAGTCCGTTCTACGGCTTTTCCTCAACCATAGACACCGTCGACAAAGCCGTCGCGATCATCGGCACCAGCCAGATCCGCAATCTGGCGCTTTCGATGTCCGTCGCGAGTACCTTTGCAGGCCTTCCCAATAATCTGGTGTCCATGGACAACTTCTGGCGCCACAGCCTGTATTGCGCGCTGATCGCACGCATTCTGGCAAAACAGGCGCGCCGCTGCGATCCGGAAGCGGTGTTTACAGCCGGATTGCTGCACGACATCGGCGAACTGATCATTTTCAACCGCTTACCGGAACAAGCACATCAGTCGCTGCAGCTGGTACTGGATCAGCTGGACGAAATGCCGGTATATCAGGCTGAACGGCAGGTCATCGGCTTCGATCACGCCGAAGTCGGCGGGGAACTGGCAAGACTATGGACACTGCCCCCGTTGCTGGTGGAATGTATCGCCTTCCACCATTCCATAGAACGCGCTGAACGCTACCCGCGCGAGGCGGCACTGGTACATATTGCCAACTCTCTGGCGCAGATGGCTGAAGTGGATACGCTGGAAACAGAGGATGTCACGCCTGTCGATCCGCTTGCATGGGAAATTGCCGGTCTGGATGAGGAGATCATCGAACAGGTGATACGCGAAGCACAGGCAGAAATCATCGAAACCGAAAAGCTATTTTTCGGAAAATAGCGACCATGGCGACCCCTCCACTCCCACGTATCCCGTTAGCCCTTCCTGGATTCGAGCAGGTACGGAGAAGCTGGAACGACACTCACGAGGCTTATGCGGCCCGCCTGCTGCCAGGCGAGTATTACGTCACGCTCAACGACGAATGCGTCTATACCACGCTGGGTTCCTGTATCTCGGCCTGTATCCGCGACCGGATCAACGGCGTCGGCGGCATGAACCATTTCATGCTGCCTGCGTCCACCGATGCGAACAGCTGGAAATCGACCAACCTGAGCGCAGCGACGCGCTACGGCAATTTCGCGATGGAACATCTGATCAACGTGATCCTGAAAAACGGCGGAAAACGCCAGAATCTGGAAGCCAAACTTTTCGGCGGCGGGCGCATCATGCAAAACATGACCGATATCGGGATGCGCAACATCATCTTTGTCAGAGACTATCTCAAGATCGAAGAAATCAAAGTGCTGTCTGAAGACGTGGGGGATATTTATCCTCGCATGGTGGCCTATTTTCCCGCAACCGGAAAAGTAAGAGTCAAACGGCTGCGTTCCCTGCACAACAACACTATTGTGGAAGAAGAATCCCGTTACATCAAAACCGTCGAAAAAGAACCGATCAAGAGCGACATCGAGCTGTTCTAGGTTCAGGATTCATGCCGCAAGGGCATTCCCACGAAACAACGGAGCTAAAGCTCCTGTTTCTGAGTGAAGGATTCATGCCGCAAGATCGCAGGGGTCTTCCCCATGAAATATAGGCGCACTTTGTGCTTTTATTTCATGTGAAGGGGCATTTCCCGCACAACCAAGGTGCTTCGCACCAAGTTGTTGCGTGAAGGATTCAGGGACTATTTGATCACATTCACCCGAACGGATTTGACTTGCACAGGTGGCGCGTCTTTTTCCCAGGGACGCCTGAATACGAAGTGCGCCTCGGCACGTCCCGGCCCCAGCGCCTCAATGACATAAGTGTGCTCCACGCTGTAATTTTGCGGTCGTATTGTATCTGACTGAATATTATTAATATTTTCGCTGATGCGGATCACGTCCGGTTGTCCGATTATCTCGAACTCCCAGACGTATCCGGTGCTGCCCGTACTGCCGAGCACCAGGGAATGCGCGCCCCCCGCACGCAGTTCTATTTCAGACGATGCTTCCAATCACACCCCCCTCGTGCCAGCCGCCGCCGTCGCGCCAGTAGTGTTGCAGCTTGTTGTCGGTGCGCAGCACAACGACTTCCAGATTGAAGCCGTAACTGCCCTCGATCAAGCTTACCACAGCGGATACATTGTGCCCGAAAGTGGCACTTTGCCGCCACAACTGGTCGCCCTGATTGTTGCGCCACCAGTGCTGCACCGCACCGCCTGCCGCGACACACAGTTCGAAATTGCCGACGGATTTTTCATTGGCGGCACCGTACGAACCTTCGACCATGCAAGGCGGACTAGCGACCCCGCTGCCGAATTGGGGGCCGGCATTCCATACCATGCCGTGATCGTTGTCGCGCCAGAAATGCTGCATTTTCCCCGATGACAAGGTGCATACCACTTCGAAATTGCCTTGCACACCATAATGGCTTTGGATCAGACTCGCCCCGCTATAGGCGACACTGCTGCCGAATTTGACGCCGACATGCCAGCCGCCGCCGTCTCGCCAGCAATGCGTCAACCGACTGTCCGAGGTGCGCACCACGATTTCGAAATTGCCGGGCGCACCGTAGTTGCCCTGGATGAAGCCCGGAATACCGGCCGCATCCGCAGGGCCGAACACACCGCCGTCATTCCACGGCCCGGCAGGCTGCATGAACCACCAGTGGTGAAGCCGGTGCCCGGTGGTCAGATGTACCGATTCGAAACTCCGGTTGAACGTCGTCGAGATAAAAGTGGGACAAGCTGCGGCGTCATTGCCGAAATTCACGCCTTGATGCCACGGGTAACCCGCAACGCTGTTGTCGCGCCACCAGTGCTGCACCTTGTTGCCCGGCCCGGTGGTCAGCAACTCGAAATTGCGGTGCGTGGCGCCGTTGCCGCTTTCCAGCATGCCGCCGTTGTGCAGGCGGTGCTTGGTCCAGGGATCCGGGTTGACGCCCGTCAGACCTGTCTTGGCGCCGCTGTCAATATCGACTTCGCCGTAACCGATCCTGATATAGCCCGATTCGCCGAATCCGGCACCCCATGAATTTTTCACGATCCAGCAGCTCAATGTATCGTCGTAACCGACCACCAGCATCACGTGGCCGCCTAGTACCTTGTTGGGATTGCCGCCTATCGTTGCCTGCTTGTGGTATACGCCAGAACCGTAATACATGAAGTCCGTCCAGACGGTGATCCCGCACACCAGCGGCCCTACCGTATCCAGCCATATCTTCTGGTCAGCGACGCTGCCCACATGGGTATAAGCCGGGATTCTGACCGAACGCCCGGAACGGTCCGAAGTCGGGGTATAGGCCACCGCATCGTAGGGTGCGCCGCCGACAGGATCGCCGCAAGAGTTGCAGCCTGAACCCGTGACCGGCCAGGCGTAACATCCGGGATCGGCCGCGCCGTTGTTTTTCATCCAGTCCAGCGCGTTTTCCGCATTGCCGCACTGGCAACAGGTCGCGTGCAACCCCTTGTGCACGTCGCCTTCGGACACCTGAGGCCAGACGCAGTGCTCGATGCGCACCATCGCTTCCACCAGCGCCACGGCACCGAATACCCAGCAGGCCTCGCAGCCGTTCTGGTCGCGTATGGTCGTAATCCACGACCATCCCCAGCGGTTCCGCCAGTCGACGCTGGACGGGACGGGGCCGGTCGGAATTATCCCGCCTTCCCCGGCGGTGATTCCCTGAATGGAACCGGTGTGCAGTTCCGGTTTGATCGCAGCATGAAGAAATCCCTGATCGATCCTGCGCTGCAAAATAAATGGATTGTTGGTCGGGCCGGCCAGCAGGGTTTTAAAATCAAGCGGACGCACTTGTGCTGCCGGTACGAATTTCTCCGAAACGCCGCCCAGCCTGTACTTGGGCGGTTCGGTGAGATGCAACAGTTTTTCGTTCACTCGCCAGCTGGCCTGACTTTTTTCGAGTGTCGCTTTCAGATCAGTAATCAAGGACATTTTTATTCTCCCTTCAGATAGGCCGGCAACATAAAAACCCCGTCCGGCATCGGGGCGATGCACCTGATGCCGCACAGTATCTGCTTTACGAAAGCCCGGTCAATATGCCAGACGGCCTAGATATTTCGGCATATCAGCGCCAATTCGCGGCTCGCCAATAACGTAACCCATTGATTGCATTAAGATACTTTTATTTCTATGAATATCGTTAATAATCAGATGGTTACAACAGCAGATAGCTAAAGCCAGATGGTGATCGACTTATGCCAGCTCTGATAATGGATATAACCGTAACCGTTGATCACCCGATCCCACACGCCGAGATAGAACGTATGCGCGCAGCGGGTAGCAGTCGGATCGCCCGGAACTGCGGCATGCCACGCAGGTGTCGGCACAACCCCTGACGGCACACCCGTCCACTGGCGTGTGGCAGAAACATGGTTACTGTAACTGTCGCCGCCGACAGTCGCCGATTTGTTGTCGCCCCAAAGCGCCGACATATTCCAACTGAGCAGATGGCCCTGCGGATCAGTCGCGGTGATGCGGAAGGTAAACTGGTCGCTGCCGCTGTTGACGATGGCGCAAACGGGCACTTCCACGCCATCGTGCAAGATCTTCTCGATATTCGCCACCGGCCACTGATTGTCGATTTTGACGCGCCGACTGTGCATGCTCGCAACCGGTATTGCCACACGAGCCGCGTTGTACAGTTTAATCTCGATAACACACAGACCGTTACTCAGCACGCTGGTGTCGAGCATATAACCCAACAGCGGGTTGTACCAGATTTGCAGCGGCGAGCGCACCGGATAGAAGCCGCCTGCATCGGGACTTGTGGTCTGCGGCACAAAGCTGTTGCTCACCGCGTTCCAGAGATAATCGCCAAAACTCTGGTGCGGCTCCATCGCCGCCGTGGCGGCAGGCGTCACCTGACTGACAAACAGTTTGTAGTAAGTGGCACCGGCCAGCAGCGCTGCGCCGTGATTGACCATGATCGCCAGTGTTCCGCCGAAGGGCGCATCCTTCACCTGCAGAATATAGCCGGAATTATCGGTGGTATCGGCATAGCCATCGGTGCTGTCGTTGGCAGGCGTCGCATTGATGATGTGATCGGCAGGAACGAGACCGATGCCCATGAATAACGGGCCGGCAAGAGAGAATTGCGCACCTGACAGCTCATACTGCGTAATCACCGTATCGCTGCAAACGATGACAGTCCCGGGTTTAGTCATCACGATGCTGGAAGGCCGGTTGGCTACGCCCGACACCACTGTCGCGGCAGCAACCGGCGTTACGCTCAAGTCGAGCATCGTGATGCGATTGGCGGGATCGCGTTCAGCCAGAATAATGCGACTCTCGTTGGCATCGCCCCATTCCATGAAAAACGGCGCGGTCAGGCTGCTGATCAGCACATCGCGTTTGCCGGTCGCCAGATTGATGCGCGCCACGCGGTTGGCGCCGCTCACCTGCTCGGCGACATAGGCGTAACCCAGATCTTTCGTGATCAAAAGTCCCGTGCAGCCCTGCAAGCCGGTAAAGATCGCCGTCCTGACGCCGCCTGACAAGTCGATGCGCCAGATATTCCCGGTCGGAGTGGCGGTAAACTCGGGGATATAGGCCTGGCCGTGCGCTTCGTCGAGCGCGATCTGATGCGGCGTGTTCAGGCCCGAGGCGACAAGTTGCGCCGCCGCGCGGTTGGCGTTCGTCAGATCGACTCGCAGCAGATTCCCGGTGCGCTCGGTGACGTAGGCGTAGCGCCCGCCGGAAGTTACTTTGATGTCCTCCGGCTGGTTATAGCCGGTGCCGATGACGCTGTAGCGCGGTTTGAGACGGTAGGTCACCCATTGCAGCTTGATGCTGCCGCCTGAGATATTGACGACCTGAACTTTGGCGTAATCGTAATTGGCAGCCGGTTGCGGGTAGTTGTTGACGACGGCGAAAACCGCGCCGATGACCATCAGGTTATTCGGCACTTCCCCCGGCAGATCGTTTGGGGTATAGACGAGGTTCTGCAATTGGGCCTGGGTGATCGCGTTGAAGTCGACAATGCCAAGATATGCAAAAGAACTGTTGCCCTGAGGATGCATCACGAGTTTTCCGCCGCTGTGCATCCAGCCGATTTCCCCTCCCTGCGCCGATGTGCCGTTGCTCAAATTCAGGCTGACATTGGCCGTCAGTGAGGCAATCCCGCTGAAGACGATGACGTCAAGCGGGCGCACGAGATCGAGCACAGAAATCTTGCCGCTGTATTCGACAAAACAAAGCTGATTGCGACTCAGTACGTAATCAGAACCGATTGCGCCACCAAGACCGGTGGCAAGTTGGGTAGCGCTGGGCATGATGTCATCTCCATTTTCCATTTGCGAGTAGTGGCGGACGTTTGTCGGTGGCATGCATGCCACCAACAAACTGCCGCCACGTTACCCGTGCTGCGCGGCACCGGTCAATATGCCTGACGGTCTAGATAATTCGGTCTATATGATTGAATTTAATTGATTTTTTGTAGCAGCCAGGTCGTCCCGGACAGGAACGCTGAAAATCCTGTCCGCTGCGACTGGAAAATAACATGAGTACGGCATCGGGCAAAGCTACACACGACCCGCCTGCCGCCCTGCCCGGCTATTTTGGAGAAATGCCCCGCTGAGTGGCCGGGCACTCAAGCTGCGCAACCTGTGAATAATGATTGGTTGAGAGATCCGCATTCACCTTCTTGAGCAGCGCGTTCCGCGAGATATTGTTGTTGGCGGCGGTGGTTTCCCTGACCCAGTAATAGGTGAATGCGCCGTGATAGCTGCCGCCGATATAGGCGTCGGCGCTGGTCTGGTTGTCCCGGCAGGCACCCCAGAGTATGACGTTACTGGCTGCCTTTTCCACCACACGGCGACGCATACCACGGGCCATCAGGGTCGCCACCTTCTCGCACGCGGCGATGGAGGGCGGCGCAATATAGCGGGGACGGCGATCCGGCATGAGGTCTGCGGCCTTGAGTCCCGTGCCCGAATGACAGGTATCCAGATACACTTCTATCAGAACATTGTCCGGCACCTGCGCGAAAAGATCGTGCAGTTCGTCGTCGAGAATGACGTGATTCGGATCCCATTGACCGCTCGTTGCCGCCAGATCATGGGGGCAAAAAGCCTCGTCATAATGATCGGCCTCATCACCGTTCTTGTCAGGCACCTGGGTGCCATGACTCGACAAGCTGAACACCAGATAGCTGTACTTGCCGGTCTTGGCGCCAGCAACCATGGCGGTCAGCTCGGCGATGATCGCCTGCTTGGTGGCTTGAGCATCGGTCAGCACCTTGATGTCTGTCGGTGCGAAACCAAGATATTGCTTAAGAATACCGGCCATCTGGTTGGCATCGTTGACGCATCCGTTCAAGGTGCTGCCGGGATAGTTCTTGAAAACATTGATCCCGATGCAAAGCGCTCTGCGGTTTGACATGATAGTCTCCTAAAATAAGTAAGTAAAAATTACCTTGTTTATTACGGGAACGGGCCCGTTGTCGACATTGAAACATGCTCTCTTTGCGCTGCCTATATGCCTGATGGCCTAGATATTCCGGACTACTCGATTGAATTTACTTTATTTTTTGCGTGAAAATGCAATCCGGTCGTCTCGGACAGAAACACCGAAAATCATATCTGGTGCGGCTGTAAAATAACTGGCGCGCGGCATCGGACAAAAAATACTACGCACGGATCGACTAACCCCGAGCGCTGAACTGCACACGGATTCTGAAAAAATAAATCGAGTCTGACCCCGAATACCCCGAATATGACCTCGAATACTGCCCCGAATACGCGAATACCCCGAGTACTCCGGACAAATATTGCAATACATTGAATTTATTGATATTTTTATGAAAGCATATTGACTAGCGGGCTGCGCCAGGCTTGCCGCTGTGCAACATCATGAAACGTCCAGGCGACAAAGCGGCTTATCTTCTGCCCTTGCGCCATCTCGATTGTCCTGTAGTCCTGCACCGCGACTTTTTTCAACGCGCGATAAACAGCGGGCAGACTGGCCGATTTCGAGATCAGTGAGGTGAACCACAAACAGCTGCTTTTAAATTCCGCACTCTCTTCTATCATGCGGCACACGAACGCAGCTTCGCCGCCACGGCACCACAGTTCCGTACCCTGCCCGCCGAAATTCAGCACCGGTTTTCCGGCGGCCTCTTTCCCCAGATTCTTCCATTTGCGTTGCGTGCCTTCATGCGCCTCAGCCGGCGAGGCATGAAAAGGCGGATTGCACAGGGCCAGATCAAACATCTCACCCGGTTTAATGATGCCCTTGAAAATTGCCTGCCCTGATATTTGAAGGCGCAACTCGATCGCACCACTTAGTTCAGGATTCGCATCCAGAATACGTTGCGCATTTTCAAGCGCGCACCTGTCGATGTCAGTACCGACAAACTGCCAGCCATAAGCACAATGGCCGATCAGAGGATAGATGCAGTTCGCGCCCGTACCAATGTCGAGCACCCGTGCGCCGCGCGTCACAGCGCCGCTCTGATCCAGCAGGTCGGCCAGATGATGCAGATAATCCGCACGGCCCGGAATCGGCGGACAAAGGTATTGCGCCGGAATATCCCAGCCTTTGATGCCGTAATGGTGAACCAGCAGCGCACGGTTGAGCGCCCTGACGGCCAAGGGATCGGTAAAATCGATGGACTCGTCACCATAGGCATTGGGAGAGACAAAGGCGGCCAGTTCAGGACTGTTTTCGATAAGCTGCCTGAAGTCATAGCGGCCCCGGTGCGGGTTACGCGAATGCAGTTTTTCGACGGGCGTGACACGCCCTTTTGCAGCGGGTTTATTTTTCATGCGGCATTATCCCATGCCGCAACCGGCGTGCGAGAATGCGAACCTATGAATACCACCACCTGCGACACCTGCCGTGCCTGCTGCTGCCGCCTTGAGGTGATGCTGATGGGCGATGACGACATTCCCCCTGAGTTGACAGAACAGGATCAATGGGGCGGATGGGTCATGGCGCGGCTGGATGACGGCTGGTGCGCAGCGCTGGATCGAAAAACCATGCTGTGCACGATCTACGCCCACCGCCCGATGATCTGCGGCGAGTATCAGGCGGGAGATAGCGACTGTCTTGAGCAACGACTGCTGCACCACATCGACTGAATCACACGAAGTGCAGCTTTATGCAATATGGGAGACCTGACCCTCAAATGCCGGCAGGATTCAGGAGTGCGACGGCACACCTGCATCCTGAATCATTCCTCCCTGACCTTAAACCACGCGGCATACAGTGCCGGCAGGAACAGGCAGGTGAGCATGGTGGCGACCACCAGACCGCCCATGATGGTCACCGCCATCGGCCCCCAGAATACCTGACGCGTGAGCGGAATCATCGCCAAAATCGCCGCAGCAGCCGTCAGCGTAATGGGCCGAAAACGACGCACGGTAGAACTGACAATCGCTTCCCAGCTGGTCTTGCCATCCGCTTCATCCTGACGGATCTGATCCACAAGAATCACCGAATTGCGCATGATCATCCCGGCCAGCGCGATAAATCCGAGATTGGCGACAAAACCGAACGGCACCTGAAATATCAGCAATGCCGCCGTCACGCCGATCATTCCCAATGGCGCAGTCAACAATACAATCACGGTGCGACTGATACTTTGCAACTGGATCATCAGCAACGTAATCACGCCGATCAGCATCAGCGGCATCACCGCCATGATCGCCGTCTGCCCCTTGGCGGATTCCTCGACGCTACCGCCCATATCGATGTAAAAACCGGCCGGCAGTTTCGCGCGCAACGTTTCCAGTTGCACGTTGAGTTCATTGGATACCGTAGCCGGTTGGGTCTTGTCTGACATGTCCGCCAGCACGGTCATGGTAGGCAGACGGTTCCGCCGCCAGATTACGGCTTCTTCCAGCACCGGCACCAGTTTTGCGACTTGAGCCAGCGGCACATGACGGCCATTCGCCAAGGGAATATCCAGCCCTTCGAGGCGATCCAGCGAGCGCGCATCGCCTGTCCCGCGCCACACCACGTCGATCAGCTGATCTTCTTCGCGATACTGGGTGAGCGCCACGCCGTTCAGCCAGCCTTGCATCGCCTGCGAAATTTCACGGCTGGAGGTCCCCAAAACACGCGCCTTGTCCTGATCGACCTCGACGCGCACGCTTTTCACTTTTTCATTCCAGTCGAAACTGACATCCTGCAAATGCGGGTTGGCGCGCATCAGGGCTGACACCTGATCGGCGATCAGCCGCACCTGTTCGACATCCGCGCCGCTGACGCGGAACTGCACCGGATAACCGACCGGCGGGCCGTTTTCCAGCCTCACCACATGAGGATGAATATGACTGAAGCCGCCCGTGGCGGAAGTGAAGACTTGTTCCAGACGGCGTTTGAGTTCTTCGCGCACCTTGAAATCCTTGGTCAAAATCACACATTGTGCGTAGTTATCGCTGAACAGTTTGACATCCAGCGACAAAAAGAAGCGCGGCGCGCTGTTGCCGACATAACACGAATAAGTGGATACTGCCGGATCGCCCTTCAACAAGGCCTCGATGCGCGTGGTTTCATGCTCGGTCGCCTTGAGCGATGCGCCTTGCGGCAGCCAGATATCCACCATCAGCTCAAGCCGGCTGGAAGACGGGAAAAACTGCTTCTGAACCCCTTTGCCAAATGCCAGAATGGACAGTACGAACAGCATCAGCGTTCCGGCGATCACCTTCCAGCGGTTGCGCAAACACCATATCAGCAGCGCGCGGAAACGACGGTAAAACGGCGTATCGTAAATATCTTCGCCATGTTTCTGGGCATTTGCAATGAGTTTGGCAGGATCGAGCAGTTTGTAGCCCAGATAGGGCGTAAACACCACCGCGACCAGCCAGGAGACCAGCAACGCAATACTGACCACGGCAAAAATCGAAAAAGTGTATTCGCTGGCGGCAGATTTGGAGAATCCCACCGGCGTAAAGGCGGCGGCGGTGATCAGCGTACCGGTCAACATCGGAAACGCCGTCGAGGTATAGGCGAAAGTCGCCGCCTGGAATCTATCCCAGCCCTGCTCCATTTTTACCACCATCATTTCCACGGCGATGATCGCATCGTCCACCAGCAGCCCCAGCGCAATCACCAGCGCGCCCAGCGAAATTCGCTGCAAGTCGATACCGAACACCTTCATCATGAAAAAGGTGATCGCCAGCACCAGCGGAATGGACAGCGCCACCACCGTGCCGGTGCGCCAGCCCAGACTCAGAAACGACACCGCCAGCACGATCAGAATCGCCTCCGCCAGCGAATCCTGAAACAGGGACACCGAACCTTTGACCACTTCAGGCTGATTGGCGACCACATGCACATCCACACCGGCAGGGAGAGCTGCCTTGATCTGTTTCATCGCGGCATCCAGATTTTCACCCAGATGAATGACATTGCCGCCCTTGTCCATGATCACGCCGATCCCGATAGCCGGCACCCCGCCCACCCTCATCGCAGGCCTTGCCGGATCGCTCAAACCGCGCGACACACGGGCGATATCGCCCAGCCGCAGGTGCTTGCCATTCACCAGCAGATCGGTATTGCGTATCCGTTCCACGCTGTCGAAACCGCCGGTCACGCGCAGCCAGATGCGGTCGCTGCCGGTATCGACAAAACCGGAAGGCGATAACGCATTTTGCTGTTGCAGCGCTAAACCTATTTGCGCCGGAGTCACGCCGAAACTTGCCAGACGCGCAGGGGAGGCATCCAGATAAATTTTTTCGTCCTGCACGCCGATCAGTTCGACGCGTTTGACATCCGGCACGCGCTTCAGATCCAGCGCCATCCTGTCCGCATAACGGCGCAAGTCCGCCAGATCGACGCCATCGCCGGTCAGCGCGAAAATATTGATTTGCACATCGCCGAATTCATCGTTCGGGAACGGGCCCTGCACGCCGGCCGGCAAGGTGTGGCGGATATCGTCCAGCTTCTTGCGCACCTGCCGCCAGGCTTCGGGCACTTCCTGTTTGGGCGTGTAGTCCTTGAGCACCACGAACACCATCGACTCGCCGGGTTTGGAAGCCGAGCGCAGCGCATCCACCCAGGGCGTTTCCTGCAATTTCTTCTCTATTTTTTCGGTGAGCTCATGCTCCACCTCAAGCGCGGTCGCCCCCGGCCACAGCGTGCGCACCGCCATCACCTTGAAGGTAAAGTCGGGATCTTCTGCACGTCCCAGACTGAAATAGGAAATCACCCCCGCCGCTGTCAGCACGATAATCAGATAAAGCACCATTTGCTGGTGCGTCAGCGCCCAGGCGGAAAGGTTCGGCCCTTTCATTGCGCGCTTTCGATCATCCGGATTTTTTCGCCGGCTGACAGGCGATGTACGCCCGCACTGACAATGCGTTCGCCTCTGGCCAAGCCGCCGGCGATAACCGCACCGTCATCACGGTAGGCCTTGATTTGCACCTGTCGCAGACTGACGCTGCCATCTGCCGCCACAATCCATACCGCTGTCTGGCGGCCCTGCTGATAAATGGCCGAGACCGGAATCAGCAACTCAGTCGACACGTTGACGTTGAAACGCACGCGCGCAGTCATGCCCAGCGCCGCCTGTGGCGCACTGAACGCCACGCGCGCAGAATAAGTGCGACTGACGGGATCGGCGCTTGATGACAGTTCGCGCAGGCGTCCTGTCAAAATCACACCCTCCTCCGTCAGCAACACGATTTGTGCCGCATCGCCTACATGGCGCATGGCATACTGCGACTCCGGTATTTCGATCGCCACCTCGGTTTCACCCGCTTGCGCCAGGCGCAACACCGGCTGACCTGCGCTCACCACCTGCCCCGCCTCCGCCAGAATCGCGACAATCACGCCGTCATGCGCCGCCCTTAAGGTCGTGTAATCCGACTGATTGCGCGCCAGGCCCGCTTGCGCCTTTGCCGCCTGCAATGCGGCCTCTTTGGCATCCAGCGCGGACTGGCTGACAAAACCCTTGCCGCGCAATTCCCGATAGCGCGTCACCTCACTCTCGGCCAGCTGGTATTGCGCCTGAGCCGCACCCGCCTGCAAACCGGCGTCTGCCGGATCAAGCCGTGCCAGCACTTGCCCTGCCTTTACATTCGAACCCGCTTCCGCCAGACGTTCGACGATCTTGCCGCCGGTGCGAAATCCGAGCGCCACCTCATGGCGGGCACGAACCTCACCGCTGTAAAGCTGACCGCTTTCGGCAGCGATCGCCCCGACAATCTGTGTCAGCGCGGGCTGCACTGCCTTGATTGACGGAGCAGTTTCTTTGCTGCCGCAAGCGGTGAGTGTGGCGGCAAGTGCGATCAACAAGAGGGTAGATTTCATTGCATATAAGGAATTGCTTAAAAGAGGAGTGCAATGTAGTTTTCAAACGGCTGTTTGTCAAACCGAAAGGTGATGCCGCAAGGGCATTCCCCGCACAACTAAGGAGCTACGCCCCAAGTTGTTGCGTGAAAAGGGGAAGAGAGAAGGGACGTAAAAAAACCGGACGCGATAAGCAATCCGGCTTTTTTACAGAAGTACAGTTCGATCAGAACTGGTAAACGGCACCCACATTCACGACGTTTGCATTCGCATTGGTCTTGACGCCGGCATTGGTCGTAGCAACGGCATAACGATCAAAAACCAGGCGCAGACCGAGGTTTTTCGTCACATTGTATTGTGCGCCAATGCCATAGGTCAGGCCGGTACGCGACGCGCCCAGCGCAGTTGCACCTGCGGATGAAGTCGTCTTGGTGCTGGCAACACCCAGTTTGCCCAGCAATTCAAAACTATCCGTCAGTGGCAGCAGGCCAACAGCCGTCAGACTCAAGGCATCACCCTTGGTCGTATTGCCGGCCACATCAGTTACCTTGCCAACGCCGCCGTACTGAACTTCAGCCGCCAGATTCCTGTTGTATTGATAGCCCGCCAAACCGCCATAGACAAAACTGGAAGTCTTGTTCAAAGCGGTACCTGTCACCGGCGTGACGTTTGGTTTGCCGCTACCCAGGGTGACCCCTGCATAAAAACCTTCGTCCGCAGCAAATGCAGGCGCAGCAATAACAGCAGACAACAGAGCAACAGCAGCAATTTTTTTCATCATTCAATCCTCAAAAGTTATATACGGTAAAGCGACGGTGAGAGAGCCTATTTAAAAATAAGTTCCATCCAATCTGGGTTAATGCATAAAGATTTGAACTTTTATCATCTGACACACACTTACCGGGTGTGTCAGGAATGACAAAGCGGAGTAGAATTTACAGCAGCGCGCTTTCGACCTCCATCTGTCCTGAAATAAATAATGGAGCCTCGTACTTAATGAGAAAACTTTCTGAGCGCCAAATAACAAGCCCCTCTTATACCGTGCAATTTTCCGGGCGTGATGCGGCAGACAGAGTCGAAGTAGAACAATTCATTCGCGACATTTTTTTCCAGGCCTGCGGTGCAAAAGTCCGGTTCTTCCTGCCGGTCCTGATGAGTCTGCGTGATCTGGACGGCCACCTGATTGCGGCTTGCGGCATACGCAACGCAGGAAGAGAACGTTTATTTCTGGAAAATTATATGGACCGACCTGTTGAACAGATTCTCTCTGAACGGGTCGGTTCGCCCGTGCTTCGCAGCGATATTGTCGAGATAGGTAATTACTCAGTCGCCGAGACGGGTCTGTCCAGGTTGCTGATCAGCGCGATTTTTGACCAGCTGCATGCCACATCTAAACAGTGGGCGGTTTTTACCGCGATACAACTAGTACGCAATGCATTGATTAAACAGAATATTTTCCCAAGAGTTTTATGCGATGCGGACATTGAAAGTTTACCACCGGAAGAACAGTCCGAGTGGGGCGATTATTATGAGCAAAAACCACAAGTCATGGCGATACGTCGCATGGAACGACGCCGCGAAAGCCGGGCATAAGGAGTCATAAATTGCAGCATTCCATCATTTCGGCAATTGCAAAACAATGTGAAAAACAGCCCGATGCGTACGCGCTCGTAGGCGGCCGGCATACGCTCAGCTATCAGGAGCTTGAAAATGCCATCGCACAAATCAGCGTCCTGCTGCACACTTTCCCGGCTAAAAAAATAGCGCTGGCGCTCGACAACTCGCCGTTATGGGCCGTGCTCGATCTGGCAGGGCTGGCCTCGGATAAAATCATCATTCCGCTGCCGTTCTTTTTCTCAGGCGAACAAATCGCGCACAGCATTCGCGACGCCGGAATCACCTGCATCCTCACCGACCAGCCCGATCTGTATCAAGAAACGCTTGCGGCTTCCGGGATAGAGGCTGAGGCCAGCTACACGCACAATATCAGCGGTCAGGAAATCACCGAGATTCGCCTGTCCGGCATTGCTGCGAAAACATTGCCTGCGGGTACCGTCAAGGTGACTTATACCTCAGGTACGACAGGCCATCCAAAAGGCGTATGCCTGTCTGCCGATGCACTGTACAACGTGGCCGGCTCTTTGCTGACGGCGACCAACGGCACCCCTTCCGACCGGCATGTCAGCGTATTGCCACTGGCCACGCTGCTGGAAAATCTGGCCGGGGTGTATGTACCGTTGCTGGCGGGCGCTACCTGCCATTTACTGCCGCTGGCGGACGTCGGGCTTTCAGGCTCCAGCGGACTGGATGTCAAAAAAATGCTGGGCACCCTGATCGAATGCCAGGCCAGCACCACGATTCTGACGCCGCAATTACTGCATGCGCAGGTCGCCGCAATTGAAGCCGGACACCCTGTGCCTGCCAGTCTGCGATTTGTCGCGATCGGCGGCGCCTCAGTCTCGGAACGCCTGCTGCAACGCGCGCAGGTGCTCGGCATCCCGGTATATGAAGGCTATGGCCTGTCCGAATGTGCGTCCGTCGTATCGCTCAATACCGAATCCGATCGTCTGATCGGCAGTGTGGGAAAACCGTTACCCCATGCGAAAGTGAAATTTAGCGGCGACGGCGAAATCCTGGTCTCAGGCGCGACGCTGCTGGGCTACACCGATGGCGAACCGGTGCCTGAGTTCTGGCCGACCGGCGACATCGGCCATCTGGACGACAACGGTTTTTTGCATCTTACCGGAAGAAAGAAGAGTATCTTCATCACTTCATTCGGGCGCAATGTCTCGCCGGAATGGGTCGAACGCGAACTGACCCTGCATCCTGCCATCGCACAGGCGGCGGTGTTCGGCGAGGCGCGCCCTTACAACGTCGCCGTGATCGTGCCGCGCGGCAATGCGTCCGAAACGGCGGTTAATCAGGCCATCGATGAAGCAAACCATGTGCTGCCGGACTATGCTCAGGTAAAATACTGGCTGCCCGCAACAGCCCCGTTTCTGCCGCAAAACGGTCAGCTGACCGCCAATGGCCGCCTGAAACGCGAGGCGATTTTGGCGCAATACCAAACCGCTATTGAAAAATTTTTTTCTTAATATTCAAATACTTATATATGACTATTTATCATAAACTGCTGGCCGCCACCGAAACCGAACGCAACGAGTTGCAGAGTCTGCCTATCATTCGCGCCGCCGCAATGGGGGAGGTCGGCCTTGAAGCCTATATCGCGTTTCTGACCGAGGCCTATCATCACGTCAAGCACACCACCCCGCTGTTGATGTCATGCGGCGGGCGACTGCCGGAAAAATACGAATGGCTGAGAACAGCAGTGGCCGAATATATCGAGGAAGAAGTCGGCCATCAGGAATGGATACTGGGCGATATCAAGGCCTGCGGCGGTGATGCGGAAGCGGTGCGAAATGGCACGCCGCGCATCGCCACCGAACTGATGGTCGCTTACGCTTACGACACCATCGCACGGGTGAATCCGGTCGGCTTCTTCGGCATGGTGCTGGTGCTGGAAGGCACCAGCGTAGCCCTTGCAACCCATGCAGGCCTGGCCATCCAGCAAAGTCTGGGCCTGGGGCCGGATGCCTTTTCCTACCTGACTTCGCACGGCTCGCTGGACATCAGCCATGTCGATTTTTATGAGTCGCTGATCAATCAGGTCACCGATCCTGCCGATCAGGCCTGCCTGATCCATTGTGCACGCATGTTCTACAAGTTGTATGGCGACATCTTCCGCGATCTGGGCGAGCGATTCTTAACCGGTAAAACAGTATGAATCTGTCCAACAAACGCATTATTTTGACCGGCGCGGGCGGCGGTATCGGCTATCGACTGGCTTTGTTGTTAGCCTCCAAAGGCGCGCATCTGGCGCTGGTGGAACGCAACGCGCCGCGTCTTGCCGAAATTTGCAATGAAATCAATACTAACGGCGGGAAAGCGGTCGCCATCGCGCTTGACTTAACCTCTGAGGGCGCTGCAACACAGGTGGTAGATTCCGCAATACAGGCGCTGGGAGGACTGGACATCGTGATCAACAATGCCGGCATCATGGACTTCACGCTGTATGATCGCCAGACGCCCGAGCGCATCGCGCAAGTCATCAACATCAATGTGATTGCACCGATGCTGCTGGTGAGAGCCGCACTGCCTCATTTATTGGCACAGAACAGCGGATGCATCGTCAACATCGGCTCTGCGTTCGGCTCGATCGGCTTTGCGCATTTTGCGACTTATTGCAGCAGCAAATTCGCGATGCGCGGATTTTCAGAAGCGTTACGCCGCGAACTGGCGGACAGTGCAGTAGGCGTTTGTTACGTTTCGCCGCGTGCTGCCAAAACCGCACTGAATGACGAACTGACCACGCAAATGTTGATTGAAACCAAGACCAACATGGACGAACCGGACTATGTCGCCGAACAGATCGTGCTGGCGATCGAGAGGGGCGCCAAGGAGTATTTCATCGGCCAGCCGGAATCCTTCTTCGCCCGATTGAACGGCATGTTCCCGCGTCTGGTGGACGGCGGCCTGTTGAAAAACACCCGCATCGCCCGCAAATACGCCCAACTTAAAAAATAATCTACCGGAGTTCATCATGAAAAAATTCGCCTGCCTTTGCGCTCTTGCCTTCAGCATTAACACCGCCTGCGCCGCCACACCGCTGGATATCTCCATCGCTCAATTGCAACACGAATGGGCAAATGCAAACTATCAGATACCCGAAAAAAACCGGGAAGATGCATTAAAAAAGATTGTCGATGAAGCGCATCAGGTAACTGCCGCCAATCCGGGCCGCGCCGAACCGCTGATTTGGGAAGGCATTATCACCAGCACGCTGGCTAAATACCAAAGTATCTTTTCAGCAGGCGGCACGGCCAAGGCTGCGCGCGACTTGCTGCTGGCGGCGGAAAAGATCGACCCGAATGCGCTGGACGGCTCCGCGCTGACGTCCTTGGGCAGCCTGTATTACAAAGTACCCAGCTTCGGTTCTTTCGGCGACCATAAGAAAGCGCGTGAGTATCTGGAACGTTCATTGAAAATCAGCCCGAACGGCATCGACCAGAACTATTTCTATGCC
Source organism: Pseudomonadota bacterium (assembly GCA_026399735.1). Lineage (GTDB taxonomy): Bacteria > Pseudomonadota > Gammaproteobacteria > Burkholderiales > Gallionellaceae > Gallionella. Next base: position 19,924 of record JAPLQK010000019.1, on the reverse strand, counting down.
GACTTCCTGCTCGAAGAAGGCGAATACGCCAGGGCGATCGAATATTTCAAGAAGGCATTAAATGCCCCTGCCCGCCCGGGTCGTGAAGATGCGGATGCCGGCCGCCGTGCAGATATCAATGCCGGCATCAAGAAGGCCGAGAAAAAGCTGTAAGCTAAAACAAACCTGAAAACATTTTTCCACGAAAGACACAAAAAGCACGAAAAAATCAAAATACATACTACGATTTCTCATCATCTGGTGGACAAATCGTCAGATCAATATAACAAATTGATTAATTTAGTTATTTTCGTAAATTTTCGAGCATCGGCTACGCGGATTGCCTGCATAACCCATTTCGTGTTTTTCGTGGACAGCATTTTAAGATTTAATATCAAATATGACCTACCAGACTGAACCCGAATACCGGCATGGAACACCTGAACAGACCGGCATTCTGCTGGTCAATCTGGGTACGCCGGAGGCACCCACCGCACAAGCCGTTCGCCCTTACCTGAAACAGTTTCTGGGCGATCCGCGTGTAGTGGAAATCCCCAGGGCGATCTGGTGGCTGATACTCAACGGCATCATCCTCAACCTGCGCCCGAAGAAATCCGCCGAAAAATACGCCAGCATCTGGTTGCCAGTAGGCTCGCCGCTGCGCGTCTACACCGAAAAACAGGCGATCCTGCTTAAAGGTTTTCTGGGCGAGCGCACCCGTGCGCCCGTGGTTGTGGATTTCGCGATGAGCTACGGCAATCCGTCCATTGCCGATGCGTTGCGCAGACTCAAGCAACAGAACTGCCAGCGCATTCTGATCGTGCCGATGTACCCGCAGTATGCCGCCAGCGCGACCGCCCCTGTGTTTGACCAGGTATTCGATGCAATGAAACGGATGCGCAATATGCCCGCTATTCGTACCATCCGCAATTTCCACGACCATACCGGCTACATCAAGTCGCTGGCGGCGAACATCAACGATTACTGGGCAAAGCATGGCCGCCCGGAAAAGCTGGTGATGAGTTTTCACGGCGTACCGCAATACACGCTGGAAAAGGGCGATCCCTACCACTGCGAATGCCACAAGACAGGACGCCTGCTGGCTGAAGCGCTGGGCCTCGCAACCGGACAATACGCGGTCAGTTTCCAGTCGCGTTTTGGCAAAGCGGAGTGGATCAAGCCCTACACCACCGCCACCTTACTCGAATTAGGCAAGCAGAAAACGCGTCGCGTGGATGTTGTCTGCCCTGGCTTTGTCGCCGACTGCCTGGAAACGCTGGAAGAAATCGCGATGGAAGGACGCGAAGACTTTCAGCATGCGGGCGGCGGCGAATACCACTACATTCCCTGCCTGAATGACAGAAATGACTGGATGCACGCACTGACCGATCTGGTAATGGACAATCTGCAAGGCTGGCTGATTGAACCTGATGCGGCCGAACTGGAACAAGGCCGGCTGCGCGCGCAGGCTGCGGGCGGCAAATAACGGTTGCATCCGCAACTTGCCGCCTGTCCGGCGGGTGATGCAACGCCATCCCGCCACGTTTTGCCTTACCCGATTGAAGATTGAACCACGTCCCAATACCCGATAATTCATACGGGTTTTTATTGCCGTGAATGGGTATAGAATGAGCGTATCAATGACGGATATGCCATGAGTTTCCCACTTGCAATAAAGCAGAGCAGCGACCCGCATCATCACCGGATGATGCTCAGGCTCAGGTGATTGCGATGCTTGATTTTCTTCATCTGGTTATTTCTCCCCCCAAAAGCAGTGTCCTTTACACGGGGAGCTATGACGCAGCACTTATCAGCCTGTCGATTTTCATTGCGATATTGGCGTCTTACGCATCCCTGTTGGCGGCTCAACACATTCCGACTGTCGCGATCGCAAAAGCAAGGCGAATGGGGATTGCAGGTGGTGGAATATGCTTTGGTTTCGGCACATGGGCGATACACTATTCCGGAATGGCGGCGATGAATCTCAATGGGCTGATCCGCTACGACATCAAGCTGTTCCTGCTGCCTATCCTGGCTGCCATCATTCTGGCGACCCTCGCCCTGTGGATCAAATTCAGACTGAAATCGTTACAAACTCGCAGGAATACCAATGTAACGATTATCAGTGCGGTCGTAATGGGCCTGGCCGTCTCCGGCATGCACTCAGCCATGGCAGCGGCATACCTCGTACGCGATGGTGACGCTGCGGTTGATTCATCCGGAATAACGCCCGCGTTCCTCGCTTCGATTGTACTGGTTGCGAGCAGTTTGATTATCGTCATCACCCTGATCGCAACCTACTGCAGAAAGCACAGTGAATTTTCTATTGCACGATTTTACAAGTTACCAAGCCTGCTGTTAATCGGGTGGATCGTTGTTTCCTGGCTGAGCGCGGATTATTACTACAACCATCTTGCCGATGAACTGTTTCAGCATGAATCGCAGCATACCGCTCAGGAAGTAGAAAACATTACCAGCAACATCACCGAAAGCCTGAAGCTGCTCAAGGGGGCTTCGCAGGTGCTTGCTCACGATGCGGACACCATCAAGGTATTGCGCGGCTTCGGTGCAAATGTTGCACCTTCTGCGCTGACTTATCAGCAGCGCAAGCAGCGATGGTCTCATACCAAGGCGCTTCAGGATTTGAACAATTCACTGAATTTTGCGAGCACGAATCTGGGTGCCGATCTTATATGGGTCGTCAATGCAGCGGGGGATTGCATCGCTTCCGGCAATGCCAACGAATCTGTCAGCATCGTCGGATTGAATCTGGCTGATCGCAAGTACTTCCAGCAGGCACGGGCAGGACAGCAAGGCTATCAATATGCAGTAGGACGGGCAACCAATGTGCCTGGACTGTACTACTCCAGCCCTGTTTTTGAATCAGGTCACTTCCTCGGCGCCGTGGTCGTCAAGCGGGATGTCAGTAAACTTGCCTTCTGGACAAAACAGGAAAATGTATGTATTGCGGATGCCAACGGGGTCATCGTCATGGCCCCTGACAAGCAATATGAGTTGCGATACATGCCCAATGCACCGGTTGCCAATTTATCAGTGAAGGACAAAACGCTGCTTTATAAACGCAGCAAACTTGAGCCGTTGAAACTCACCCCATGGGGGAGTATCCCTTCGGTCGTGCTGATTGAGGACAAATTTCCGCCTGTGGTGTTTGCCTCCAAAATACTGGCAGAGAATGCCATTACCATTTACGTGCACAGCTCGCTGAACGACCTTGTGCGTTTTGGCACTGAAAAGTATTGGCTTTTCTTCATGCTCGCGACCACCGGCAGTATGCTGATCGTTGCCGTCTCGGCAGTCGTGATTTTTCTGCGTGAATCGCAAAAGATGAACACCCGGCTTCGTATCGCGGCATGCGCCTTTGAATCTGACGAAGGAATCATCGTAACCAATGCCAGCAACGTAATACTTCGCGTGAATCAGGCCTTCACCGCCATTACCGGTTATACCGCCGAGGAAGCGATAGGGCAAACGCCCCGCATGCTTAGTTCAGGCAGATACGATGCTGAATTTTTTGCGACGATGTGGCGCTGTCTTGATAAAAGCGGTACCTGGGAAGGCGATCTCTGGAATCGACGCCGTGGCGGTGATGAATATCCTGAACATCTCATCATCACCGCAGTGAAAGATAAAAATGGCTTCGTCACGAATTATGTGGCCACCTTTAGCGACATCGCCACGCGTATTCAGACTGAAATTGCTTTGCAGAAATCCCATCAGCAAATGTACTCGCTGCTGAACTCGATGGCGGAGGGCGCTTATGGTGTCGATATCAATGGCAACTGTACCTTTGTGAACCGGGCATTTTTGCGGATTCTCGGGTATGAAAATATCGATGAAGTCATAGGCCGACATATACATACCCTCATTCATCACTCACATCCGGATGGCAGTTGCTATCCGGCGTTGGAATGTAAAATGTACCAGGCCTATCGCCGGAATCAGGAAATACATGTTTCTGATGAAGTGTTCTGGACTAAAAAGGGCGTTGCCATCCCGGTGGAGTACTGGTCGCAACCGATTCTGATCGATAATATCATGCAGGGTGCCATCGCTACTTTCATCGATGTCACTGAGCGCAAACAAGCAGAAATCCTTCTGAAATCGACCAAAGACTATGCCGAAAATCTTATCAATACTGCCAATGCCATGGTTGTCGAATTGGATGTCAACGGAAATGTTAAGCTGATCAATCCTGCAGCAGAAATGATTACCGGCTACTCCATGCTGGAACTGAAAGGCCGAAACTGGTTCGAAATAATCGTCCCCAGGGATCGCTATCCAGCGGTGTGGAAGATGTTTGAAGGATTGCCAGCAGGTGAACTGCTCAAACACTTCGAGAATCTGATACTGACTAAATCTGGAGAAGAGCGTTATATCGTCTGGCAAAACAGCGAGCTACGCGAGGATAATAAAATTACTGGTCTCGTTACTTTTGGTATTGATATCACCGAACGTAAACAACTGGAAGATGCGTTGAAGGAAAGCGAACTACGCTACCGCACGGTAGCGGATTTCACCTCGGACTGGGAATATTGGATATTGCCGGACAATACTTTCCGCTATATATCGCCCGCCTGTGAGCAGATCAGCGGGTACACGCCAGACGAATTTTATGCTGATCCGAGTTTGCTGACACAGGTTGTTCATCCTGATGATTTACCTCTGTATGTCGGACATATCCATCATGTATCCGAGCAAGGCGTATCGGAACCGATCGATTTTCGCATACGTACAAAAAGTGGCGAAATTCGCTGGATATCCCATGTGTGTCGGCCAGTCTATGATGCTGCCGGGCACTATCTCGGACAGCGTGCCGGCAACCGGGACATCTCCGATCGCCGTGCGGCAGAAGAGCAAATTCGCAGCCTGGCTTTTTATGACACATTGACGCTGCTCCCCAATCGCCGCCTGCTAAACGACCGGCTAGGGCAAACGATGGCTGCCAGTCGTCGCAACGGTCATTATGGTGCGCTGATGTTCCTTGATCTGGATAACTTCAAGCCGTTAAATGACCAGCATGGCCATGGTGTGGGTGATTTACTGCTGATCGAAGTGGCGCACCGTATCAGCCGTTGTGTACGTGAAATTGATACGGTATCGCGTTTTGGTGGCGATGAATTTGTGGTGATGCTAAGCCGTCTGGATGTGGATAAAGCAGAATCAACCTTGCAGGCCGGCATTATTGCGGAAAAAATCCGCGTCTTGCTGGCTGAACCTTATATTTTGACGATCCGGCAGGAAGGACAAGCAGAAAGTGCCGTCGAGCATCGTTGCACTTCGAGTATCGGCGTGGTTTTATTTAATCACAAAGCCGGTATGGAAGATATTTTCAAATGGGCGGATATTGCGATGTATCAGGCGAAAGCAGATGGACGGAATTTGATTCGTTTCTTCGATTCAAAAATCAGCAGCGTAGCATCCGCCATTGATCAGGATGCCATGGCACTGCACCTGAACTGGCATGAATCCTATGATTGCGGCGAACCCGTCATCGATCAGGCGCACCGGAAATTGTTTGAACTTGCCAATACGCTGATTGAGACAGCCTTTGTGCGAAAAGAGTATCCGCAGCGATTTGATTCGGCGCTGGAAAAACTGCTCGCCCATGTGGTGCAACATTTCAATGATGAGGAGGCCATACTGGCCCGGCATCACTACGCAGGTTTTGATGAACATGTGCGCGCCCACAAGGTGTTAGTCGATCATGCGCTTCAACTTCGCAGTGATGCCGCCGCCGGGGGTGTCACCATAGGCGAGCTGGTCAATTTCCTGGCGGATGAAGTGGTCGCTCAGCACATGCTCCGGGAAGACCGCAAATTTTTCCCGCTGTTTAATGAATTCAGGCCATCTTAAACTGCGCCGGGAAACCGCCATATAATTGCAACTTATTGATTCTAAAGCATTTTAATAACCCACTGCGTTACCGTCCCGGTTGCCCGCGCGCACTGCTGACCGCGCGCTTCGTCGAACGCCTTGTATTCCGCCGCATTCCACATGTCGTAAGTGCGCCCCGTGAACTGCTGCTGAAGCTGCTGACAAGTGACTCCGCCGAATTCCTCGCGGAAACGTTCGGTCAGCTCCTTCGCTTTCTTGAAGTTATTGATGTAACGTCCCTTGTCCAGCTTATCCCGGTCGCGACCGTATTTTGCGCTCAGGGCCATGAGTCCGCCGGTCAGCGCTCCACAGATGCCCTCGCCCATAAGACCGCCGCCACCTGAAAGACCGTGACTGGCCTTGATCGTCTGATCATCGATGATCCCGACTGTTTCCTGTACTGTCGCCAAAACGCACTGCGGGCAACAACCATAATCAAGCTCGTATTTGAGTGCTTTCTCATAAGCCAGCTCGCCGAGCGCCTGCTCCTGTTCGATGTCCATGTCTTGCCTTTCATATATTAGATAATGCTGATACATGATACGACTTGCATTGTGAATCTACAAGCGGTGTCTTGCGGGCACCAGTTTTACAGTGCTTACGGACTTAATCGGATAAAATGACGGCAATGAAAGTTTTTAATTGAAAGTGTTTATGCAACAGCAACAAAGTAAATCTATCGATACCAACGAGGCGTTGTCCATCATAAAGGAGTTGGATCGTTCGCTTGCCATGCATCAGCAGTGGCTTAAAGATTTTCACCGCATGATCATTTGTCAGGAACAAGACACTTTTGTCTATATGAATCCGGATGCACATTTGACCTGCGAATTTGGTCGATGGTTTGGCTCGTTGCCTGAAGCGTTGCTGACGTGCCTGCCCAATATCAGGCAATTGTCTGATCCGCACAAGGAGATGCACGATGCGGCCCGAAAATTACTGAACGCCCTTCAGCTTCAGTCAGCAAGCGCGTCGCGACAAAACGCTTATGAGACCTTTGTGGATACCTCACTGGATTTCAAGCTGGCCATCCGGCACTGTCAAAGCGAACTATTGCAGCAAATCTGTACGGTCGATCATTTGACGGGCGCCTGGAACAGACACACCATGGAATCCAGATTGCGCGAAGAAGCTGAGCGAGTCCGTCGCGGCTCTTGTTCCTGTTCTCTGAGTATTGTCGATCTGGATCATTTCAAGCAGGTGAATGATCAATACGGACATCCTGCGGGCGACAAAGTATTAAGCGCAGTGGCCGGATTCTTGATGAAACAATTGAGAGCTTATGACATCACATTCCGGTATGGAGGAGAAGAGTTTTTGCTTTGCCTCCCGGATACCAAACTGAATGAGGCAGAGCAATTTTTAAACCGTATCCGAGAAAATTTATCCGCTCATCAGATCGAAATAGCTGAAGGCAGGACAATTAGCGTGAGCGCCTCGTTTGGTGTGACGCAAATAGGCATTAATGAATCAATTTCCGACGCGATCGAACGGGCCGATCACGCATTGTTGTGTGCCAAAGCGCAGGGACGCAATTGCGTGTGCGCCTGGGACACTAATACTGATTGACCGCCTGGCGCATTACCGTAACACGCCATCAACAAAGTGCCAAAAGGTTTTATTCGCGTAATCGAGCGGGGATGACTTGAAGCAGGTTTGCAGGGGGCTGTTATACCGGCACTACTGAGGTTAACTGTAAAAATGGTAACGCGACTTGCCATTTTTCTTGGCGATGTACATCGCCTCGTCAGCATATTTCAGCAACTGTTCAGGGGTTTTATGCTCCGAAGAATAGAACGTCACACCGATACTGGCGGTTACCAGCACCGACGTATCCTCAACCGGTATCGGCTGAGCGATGTCCTGCAACAACCTGTTCAGCAACAAACCGGCATCTACCCCCTGATCCAGATCACCCAGCAGCAACACAAATTCGTCTCCGCCCAGACGCGCGACGGTGTCTTCACCGCGTAACAATTTATTCAGACGTTTGGCAACACTGCGCAACACTTCATCGCCCGCTTCATGTCCCAGCGTGTCATTCACCTGTTTGAAACCATCCAGATCGAGATAACACACCGCAAGGCACAAGCCGTTGCGATTGCTGCGCAGAATCGCCTGATTTAGTCTGTCATACAGCAAGCGGCGGTTCGGCAATCCGGTCAGAGCATCATGATGCGCCGCTTCTTCCAGACTGTGCTGGCGATGAAGCAACTGCGAAATGGAAGACAACAGCCCTACGTAGTGGGTAACCACACCCAGCTTATCCTTAACGGAGGACAGCGCCAGCCAAACCGACTCCGCTGCACCCTGCTCATTGCGTCCGAGCAACTCCCCCGCCCAATGGCCACTATCGGCAGCTTCCTGCCAGATTTCATCCATCTTTTCCTGGCTGAACAATGCCGGCTTGATCTGCCTGATGTCCATCCCGATGATCTGCTCATGCTCACGCTGCACATCCTGACAGAAGGCAGGATTGGTGTCGATGAGTCGGCCAGTGGCATCGGTGATAAATACGGCCTCAAGTGTGCTGTCGATGACGTTTCTGGACAGGCGCAATCGCTCCTCAGCCTGCTCGCGCTCGGCGATTTCACGCATCAATTGCAACGTGCGGGACGACATGGTGTCGTACATGGTCAGCACCGTTTCAATCAGCACGTGCGTCGCACTACTCATCACCGTGCGCGCCTTTTCCTTGGCAACTTTCAGGCTATGGCCCTGTTGCAACGAGAGCACGACACTCGCCATGTGCTTGTCCGCCTCAAGAATATGAAAGGCCAGCCAGTGTGTCAGGAATGAGACGATTTCATCGACCATTTTATCGCCAGAGAAAGTATGTTGCCCTCCCTTGAGTTTAATAACCTCGTCGACAAAATCCCGATGAGTCTGTTCGTGCTCCAGCGACATCTCATCGTCAGGCAACGACTTGCGCCAGATAGCCTCTTCGGTCTTGAAGTGATACACAGCATAGTCTGCCAACTCATCAAAAACACGATTCAGCTCCGGCGTATCGGCGCCATAAGCCAGATGGCTGGCCAGCTGGTTCAGAAGATCGACCAGCTTCTGATGCTGCTCGTCGACCACGGCGATGCCGGTTTCGAAATTTGAGTTCCAGGGAAATATGATGGTCGTATCAAGCATCGTATCTTTATCGTATATCTCGACTTTAAAAAGCCGACAATTATACTATACTTTGCTGTTATTCGCTGCGCACCAGCAGCACCGGAATTGTTGCACCGCGCACCACGCCTTCAGCGACGCTGCCGAACAGCAGGTGATTAAATCCTGAACGGCCATGCGTGCCGATCACAATCAGATCCGCTGACCAACTGTTGGCCTCTGCGTCGATCACCTTCGCGATGCGCTCACCGTTAGCTTCAAGCAATGACGTTTCTACCGTAATATCGGCCTGCTGCGCAACTTCGCGGGCCTTCGCCAGTGAACGCTCACCTATTTTCCGGGTCAATTCGCGCAGCTCCGCATAGTCTACGTAGCCCTCAGTATCGAGAAATTGCAGATCATCGACCACATGCAACAGACGCAACTGCACGGGCTGAGCATCAATTAACTTGATGGCCTCCTGCAATGCCCTGTCGGACGTGGCGCTGCCATCAATCGGAACCAGAATGCGTTTATACATCACAATCTCCTCGTATTTACTAAGGTTGAATTGAAATTATACGCCTGCCCGGATGCCGCACCGTTCAGAATTACCGGTATAACTTGAAATTATTCCTGCCACTTTCCTTGGCCTGATACATGGCCTGATCAGCACATTGCTTCAAACCTTCATCATCTGTTGCATCATCAGGGTAAATTGCAGCTCCAATACTGAAGCTGACGATCCGCGTCTCCTCGCCCAATTGATGCGCAATGGACATTTCGGCCATGATCTTTTGCGCAACCATTTCCACATCCTCCGCAGAATGTATATCCTCCAGCAAAATCATGAATTCGTCCCCGCCCTGCCGACAAACCATATCCGATTCACGCACACAGTTTTGCAAGCGCAGTGCAACGGATTGCAACAACTGGTCGCCGGCCAGATGCCCGAGCGTATCGTTGATCAACTTGAACTTATCCAGATCCAGAAACATCAGGCCCACTTTTGAATTGCCACGATGAGCCATCTTTAAGGCGTGTGCCAGACGGTCGGCAAACAAGGCACGATTGGGTAACTTTGTCAGCACATCGTAGTGTGCCAGGAATTCAATGCGCTGCTCAGTCTCTTTGCGCTTGGTGATATCAGAAAACAAAGCAATGTAATTGATCACCTGCCCCCGAACATTCTTGATTACGCCAATGGACAGCCACTCAGGATAAATCTCACCGTTCTTGCGCTGGTTCCATATCTCCCCTGACCATTGCCCTGACACCTCAATCGTTGCCCACATCAGCCGGTAAAAATCCGTTGTCTGTTTGCCGGAACTGAGCAACTTCGGATCCTGCCCCACAACCTCGGCGGCACTGTATTGTGTGATCTGCTCAAACGCGGGATTAACAGTGAGAATGCGCCTGTCGGCATCGGTAATGGCAATCGCTTCATTGCTGTTCTCAAACATTTTCCCGAACAGTTCCAGGCGTTCATTAGCCCGTTCCAGGCTGCACAGCAACGCGTTGAAGGTACGCGCCATTTCGCCGATATCAGGATTCTGTTCGTCCACATCGGCACGTTTTGTCAAATCGTTGCTGCGCTGAATCTCTGACATTGTGAGCTGTAATTTTTTGACGGGATGCGCAATATTGCGCTCAATCAGATTGCGCACAAACAGCCAGATCAGCCACGACAGGAATATCTGGACAACGATATGTCCTATCCATAATTTCCGCTTGATTTCGTCCAGGTTCGCCATATCCTGACTCAAATCGATACTGACACTGGCCAAGCCATTGACGCTGCCCCCGACAGCATGATGACAAGATAAACAATTCGTGCCGCGAAAATTCTGAAGCGCGATGAAAGGTACAACCACACGCAATACCGGCGGGCTACCTGGCACGTCTACACGCATGAAAGCTGATTTACCCGTAGCGAGCACCGTGCGATCCATTTCGTCCTGCGCCTGTTCTTCAGGCAATCCGGGCCCGAACTGTGCAATCACCGACGGCCCTCGCACGATACGCAATTCCCGTATCCCGTCGGATTTGCGCATTTTATCCAGCAGCAAAGTGCGGTTGTCCGGGTTCGAAATAGTTCCGGTCAACATCAGCATGTTCATGCCGTTAATCAGCCCGTCTGCAATTTGATTTGCGCGTTGCTCAGCATGACGAATGATCTGCCCCTCGAAACGCCCGATTACCCAGTGCGTTGAAATCACGAACAGGATAATAAGTGAACCCTGAATCAGGATATGCAGTTTTTTCTGCACGTCCAGCTCATTCCAGCGCTGGCAAAGCACACGCATCCTGCAACAGAATTGGGTGTCGCGAATATCTTCCACGCTGTCAAAGCTTGATGAAATGTTCGCGATAATGTTTCAGTTCTTCGATGGATTCGTAAATATCGGCCAGCGCTTCGTGTTTGCCGTGTTTTTTCACGCCCTTTGCCATATCAGGCTTCCAGCGTTTCGCCAGTTCCTTGAGTGTACTGACATCCAGATTGCGGTAATGAAAGTAGTCTTCGAACGCCGGCATCCAGCGCGCCATGAAGCGCCTGTCCTGGCAGATCGAATTGCCGCACATCGGTGAAGTGCGGGGCGGCACGTATTCCTTCAGAAACGCGACCATTTGCGCTTCGACAGCCGCTTCATCAAGCGTTGAGAGTCTGACCTTCTCAATCAGGCCGGACTTGCCGTGGGTGGACTTATTCCAGTTATCCATGCCGTCCATGATAATATCCGGCTGATGCACCACCAATACCGGCGCTTCGGCTATCGTTTCCAGATTATTATCGGTCACAACAATGGCGACTTCAATGATGCGATCCGTATCCGGATTCAGCCCGGTCATTTCCAGATCTATCCAGACAAGGTAGTTTTGATTTTGTGCCATAATTCGTGCGCTTCAATTGAACGGTAAGGCGCGTATTGTGTCACAACCGCACTTAGCCTTACTACAGAAACATAAAACCTTATGACCGCTACGCAATTTTCGATCATTTTCATCGCGACACTCGCATTCACCACGCTGGCTAAACTATGGCTGGCGCGCCGCCACCTGGCGCATATTGCCGCACATCGCGCCGCTGTTCCCGACGCATTCCGAGAACAGATTCAGCTCACAGATCATCAAAAAGCCGCCGATTACACCACCGCCAAGACGCGGTTTGCCATGCTGGGCATTCAGTTCGATGCCGCGCTGTTGCTGGTTTTCACCGTGGGCGGCGGAATTCAACTGATTAACAACCTCTGTCGGGGCTGGTTCGACTCAACGCTGGCGCAGGGCATGGCAACCATGGTCGCTGTGCTGATGCTCTCATCCTTGCTGGAAGTCCCGTTTAACTTGTACCGCACCTTCCGTATCGAAGCGCGTTTCGGTTTCAACAACATGACCCTCAAACTGTATCTGACCGATGCGATCAAGGGGCTGCTGGTCGGTGCCATTCTGGGCCTGCCGCTGCTGTTCGGCGTATTGTGGCTGATGGCTCGCATGGGAGACTACTGGTGGCTGTATGTCTGGGCGGCATGGGTTGTTTTTAACCTGTTGATTTTATTCATTTATCCTACTTTTATCGCACCGCTGTTCAACAAGTTCAGCCCGCTGCAGGATGAGGCGATGAAAGCGCGCATCGAAGCCTTGTTGGCGCGTTGCGGCTTTACCGCCAGCGGCCTGTTTGTAATGGACGGCAGCCGTCGCAGCGCGCACGGCAACGCCTATTTCACCGGCTTCGGCAAAACCAAACGCATCGTGTTTTTCGACACGCTGCTGGCACGCCTGAACGTTGACGAAATCGAGGCAGTCCTGGCGCATGAACTCGGTCACTTTAAGCATCATCATGTAATCAAACGCATCGTCTCCACCTTCGCGTTGAGCCTGGGCTTTTTGTGGCTGCTGTCCATGCTGATGAAAACCGGCTGGTTCTATCTGGGACTGGGCGTCAACACACAATCCACCGCGCTGGCGCTGCTGCTGTTCTTTCTGGTAATGCCGGTATTCAGTTTCCTTTTAAGCCCGATCATGTCGGCTTATTCCCGCAAACACGAGTTCGAAGCGGACGCTTATGCGGCAAAGCAGACTGCCGCCAGCGATTTAGTGAACGCACTGGTCAAACTGTATCAGGACAATGCCGCGACGCTGACGCCAGACCCGTTGTATTCCAAATTCTACGACTCGCACCCGCCCGCTGCGGTGCGCATCGCCCACCTGCAGGCACAATAAGGAGATTTACATGAAATTACTGTTTACTATCATTGCATTATGCGCATCCATCAGCGCACAGGCCGATCCCTTCCCGGGCGGCAACGCGCAAACCGGAAAAGCGCTGTTCGACAAATACAAATGCAACAGCTGCCACGAACAAATGGTAGGCGATGGCGGCAATGCGATATTCACCCGCACCAACCGCAAGGTGCACAACCCGGCCGAGATGTTTGCACAATTCAAAATGTGCAGCGCCAATATCGGCGTCACGCTGAGCGCGCAGGAAGAACAGCATATGGGCGCCTATCTCAACAAATACTACAAGTTCAAATAACAAAGCATGACTACCTCAGGCTACGGGCAGGGCGCGCTGTTTTGAACGGGATATTGCACGGGCGCATCGTGGCCGCCTTCGGCCGCCAGTATCTGGTGCGACTTAATGATGGCAGCCTGCTGCCTTGTCTGACACGCGGCAAGAAAAGCGATGTGGTGTGCGGGGATCGCGTTGAAGTCAAACGCAGCGGTGACAATCAGGGCGTCATCGAGCGCACAGAACCTCGCACTTCCCTGTTACACCGCTCCGATGCCTACCGTTCAAAACTGATCGCAGCCAACGTCAGCCAGATCATCATCGTCGTCGCGGCCGAACCGTCCTTCAGCGATGAAGTGGTGACACGCTGCCTGATCGCCGCGTTTGACCAGAACCTGTCGGTACTGATCGTACTGAACAAATGCGATTTACCCGTACCTGCCGCCGCCGCAAGAGCACAACTCGTCCCGTATCGCGCCATCGGTTACAACGTGCTGGAGCTCTCCGCAGTAGAGGATGTATCCGCGCTGCGCCCTTTTTTACAAGGGCACACCAGCGTGCTGGTCGGTCAGTCTGGCATGGGGAAATCCACGCTGATCAACGCGCTGCTGCCGGATGCGCAAGCTGCCACACGCGAAATTTCGACGGTGCTGGATTCCGGCAAGCACACCACCACCCACGCCAAACTGTACAAACTGGACAAGGACAGCAGCCTGATCGATTGTCCCGGCGTACAGGCCTTCGGCCTGCATCATCTGACACTGGGCGAAATAGAACAAGGCTTCATCGAGTTTGCACAATACCTGGGGAAATGCCGTTTCCGCGACTGCCATCATTTGCATGAACCCGGCTGCGCGCTGCTGGACGCCGTCGCAAAAGGCAAAATCAATCGCCGCCGTCTGGAGCTGTTTCAACAGATCTCCGCCAACAAGGCCTAACGACGCGTCGCGACTATGCAATAATCGTCCCCTGAATCCACCCAACACCTAGGAGCAGACATGACAACACAAAGAATCCAGGGACATCCGGTCCTGATTATCGGCGGTGGACGGGGTGGGAATGCGCTGCTTGAAATGTTCCTGGAGGATAATCTGGTCAAGGTGATCGCCATCGCGGATATCAATGCCGATGCGCCCGGAATGCGACTGGCAAAAGAAAACGGGATTGCGGCCTATACTGATCCGGCAGAGGCGATACGGGCCTGCCGTGACTATCCGGACTGCATCGTGTACAACTTGTCGCACGACGATTCCATCGCAGCACAAGTGATGCAGGTTTTTGGTGATAAGCGGGTAGCGAGCGGCCCTGAGGTTAAGTTGTTCTGGCAGATGGTCATGAACCTGAAACAGACCAAGGGAGAACTCGAAAAAAGCCAGGGGCAGTTGCAGGCCGTTATCCAGAACGTGATGGACGGCATCATTACCATCAACGAATCCGGTGAAATTCAGGGTTTCAACCCCGCAGCAGAACAAATATTTGGTTATTCGCAGCAGGATATCCTGGGTAAAAATGTAAAAGTACTGCTGTCAGCGCAGGATCAGACCGAACATGATGCCTATATTCATCAGTACTTACATAGCGAACAGGGCAAGGCATTGTGCATACGCGGACGCGAAATGCTGGCCATCCGCAAAAATGGCGAGCCGTTCCCGATGGAATTATCGCTGTCGAAAATGGTACTGGGCGGGCAAAATTACTTTGTCGGCATCGCACGGGACATCACCGAACGCAAACTTGCCGAACAGAAGATAGCGCATCTGGCTCACTACGATTTTCTGACGGACCTGCCGAACCGCGCGCTATTCCTCAACAGCCTTGAACTTTCCCTGTCTCTGGCTAAACGCAACAACTACAAAGTGGCCGTGTTTTTTCTCGATCTGGACGGATTCAAGAAGATCAACGACACGCTGGGGCACGATGCAGGCGACCTGTTGTTGCAGGAAGTGGCAAAGCGACTGAAAAAGACCATACGTGCATCGGACACGGTGGCACGGGTGGGCGGAGACGAATTCACCTTTGTATTGAACAACCCAGGCTCGGAAGAAGGGTCTGCGCTGGTCGCCGGCAAGATCATCGCCACGCTATCAGAACTATTTGATCTAAATGGAAAAATTTGTCACATAGGCGGCAGCATCGGCATTTCCCTGTTCCCCGATGACGCACAATCGCTTGAACAACTCGTCGCGCAGGCGGATGGCGCAATGTACCTGGCAAAGCAAAGCGGGAAAAACACCTATAAATTCCACCGTGAGGTATCGGATGCACACCCCGGAAAATAAATATCGGAGTGCGCGCCTGAACAAGATTATTTGATCAATCCCAGCGCATCCCAGCCTTCGTGTCCCAGCTTTTTCAACATCTCGATATTGGCATCAGGAATCCGGTCCGCATCGGGGAAAGCGTCCACCGCTCTGTCCACACTGGCTTCGCGCAGCAGATGCAGCGTCGGATAGGGCGCGCGGTTACTGTAATTTTCGATGTCGTCCACTTCAGTGCCGGCAAACTGATATTGCGGGTGCAAGCTGGCAACCTGAAACGCGTCGTTGAACTCGGGCTCGGCGGTGGCGATATCCACCGCATCCAGAAAATCGTTATAGTCTAAAAATTCAGTCAAAACATAAGGATGGATCAACAGCGTGGTGTCGAGCAATTCGGGGTCGGTGTCCTGCAAATGACGCAGTTCGGTCATCAATTCTTCCAGCAAGGCATCCTCAGTCGTGGCGCCGCTTACCACATAGCGAATCTGTTTCTTGACGTGTACCGCCTTGGCAAACGGGCACAGATTGAGGCCGATAACGGCTTTTTCCAGCCAGTCCCGGGTTGCGGCGATGATGGTTTCGTCAGTCATTTTTATCTTTCCAATAAGCGATGCAAGCAAAAAAATGGTTTAGCAATACAGCGGGGGTTCATCCATCAGCGCGATCTGTTCGCGCAATTCCAGAATCCGGTCCTGCCAGTAACGCTGAGTGTTGAACCACGGGAAAGCTGCCGGGAACGCCGCATCATCCCAACGCCTGGCGATCCATGCCGAATAATGTATCAGCCGCAACGTGCGCAGCGCTTCCGTCAAATGCAACTCGCGCGGATCGAAGTCGTAAAAGGCCTCGTAACCCGATAGCAAGTCGCCGAATTGCCTGGTTTGTTCTGCGCGTTCTCCTGACAGCAACATCCACAGATCCTGTATTGCCGGCCCCATGCGGCTGTCGTCGAAATCCACGAAGTGCGGCCCTTTGTCTGTCCACAGCACGTTGCCGACATGGCAATCGCCGTGCAGGCGCAGCGTCTTGACCGAACCTGCCCGGTCGAAACAGCGCCGCACCCCGTCCAGCGCGAGCGCCGCTACGCCGCGATAGACCTCAACCAGCTCAAACGGTATGAAATCGTGCGCTAAAAGATACTCGACCGGTTCCACGCCGAAGCTCTGAATATTAAGCTCCGGGCGATGCCGATACGGCGCCAAAGAACCTGCCGCATGAATGCGTCCGATGAAACGCCCCATCCATTCCAGCGTATCAGTGCGATCCAGTTCCGGCGCACGACCGCCGTGTTTGCTGAACACGGAGAAACGAAACCCTTTGAATTCATGCAATGTTTTTCCGTTGATCACCCTCGCTGCCACCACCGGAATTTCGCGCTCCACCAGCGTCGCGACAAAATCGTGTTCTTCCAGAATCGCCGCATCACTCCAGCGTGCAGGGCGATAAAATTTGACGACCAACTGCGGCTCATCCTCCATACCGGCCTGATAAACGCGATTCTCGTAACTGTTCAGCGCCAGTAATCGGCCATCGCCGCGCAGCCCGATACTGTCCAGCGCATCCAGCACGGCATCGGGGGTGAGTAAGCTAAAGGGGTGTTGAGTGTCCATGGGCGGCATTGTACGGCAAGCCGCGTCGCATCGCCCGCAATCCGTATTTCAACTGGCGAGTGTATAATTCCAAGCTCTACCCACATCCCAAGGAAATATCGTGTCCCTCTCGAAACGCGTCCAGGCCATTAAACCCTCCCCCACTCTTGCCGTTACAGCACGCGCCGCAAAACTGAAGGCAGAAGGCCGTGACATTATCGGACTTGGCACCGGAGAACCTGATTTCGACACACCGCAACACATCAAGGATGCTGCGATTGCGG
This sequence comes from Pseudomonadota bacterium, assembly GCA_026399735.1. Lineage (GTDB taxonomy): Bacteria > Pseudomonadota > Gammaproteobacteria > Burkholderiales > Gallionellaceae > Gallionella. The sequence goes on along the minus strand of JAPLQK010000019.1, from coordinate 2,310 downwards.
CCATCAATGCAGGTTTCACCAAATACACGGCGGTGGGTGGCACACCTTCGCTTAAAGCCGCCATTATCGCCAAATTGAAGCGCGATAACGGGCTCACTTACACGCCTAAGCAGATTCTGGTCTCCTGCGGCGGCAAGCAGAGTTTCTTCAATCTGGCGCTGGCCGTGATCGATCCGGGCGACGAGGTGATCATTCCTGCACCTTACTGGGTGTCGTATCCCGACATCGTGATCATCGCGGAAGGCAAACCTGTCATCGTGCATGCGGACATCGCGCAAGGCTTCAAACTGACACCGGAACAACTGACCGCCGCGATTACCCCGAGAACAAAAATGCTCGTGATCAACAGCCCGAGCAATCCATCCGGCGCGGTGTATACGCTGGAAGACCTCAAAGCGCTGGGGGAAGTGCTGCGCCATCATCCTGACATCCTGATCGCCACTGACGACATGTACGAACATGTCGCGCTGACCGATGAAAAGTTCGTCAACATTCTGGATGCCTGCCCGGACCTGTATCCGCGCACCATGGTGCTGAATGGCGTATCCAAGGCCTACGCGATGACCGGCTGGCGCATCGGCTATGCGGCAGGTCCTGAAAATATCATCACCGCGATGGAAAACGTGCAGTCGCAAAGCACCTCCAACCCGACTTCGATTTCACAAGTCGCTGCGGAAGCCGCGCTGAACGGCGATCAGGGCTGCATTGCGCCGATGGTCAAGGCCTTTCGCGAACGCCACGTATTCGTGGTGAATGAGCTGAACAAGATTCCCGGCCTCTCCTGCATCATGGCCGGCGGCGCGTTCTATGCCTTCCCGGATGCCAGAGTTGCGATCACCACGCTGCATCAAAAGGGCATCATTGCGGACACCACCGACATCGCGCTGTCCGAATACCTGCTGGCGGAAGCCGGTGTCGCAGTCGTGCCGGGTTCGGCGTTCGGCAGCGAAGGTTACATCCGCCTGTCATTCGCCACTTCGATGAGCAATCTGCAAGAAGCATTGATGCGCATTGCAAAAGCGCTGGCGTAATTCACTCACAGCCTGTCACCGCCGGCTTATATGCAACTGCGTATAAGTCGGCGCGTATTTACCCCATCCTGTCCACACAATTGAACTATCGCGGACAGAATCGATCTGAGAAGCGTTGATCAGGCGGCAAGTTTTAACTTCGCTCTTGTATATCAGCAGACTGTCCGCATATATGGCAGGAATTTAATGGAGGATCTAAATGTTTAAAAACTTAATTTACGGTTTTGTCTTGTTGGCTGCCACCGGCTTTTCGAATGGCATTGCATTGGCGGATGAAATGCCAACGCTGGATCAAGTCTATCAAACAGCCCACGCAGGCAAACTGGACGAAGCTCAAAGGATGATGGATATCGTTCTTAAGGCACACCCGAACAGCGCCAAGGCGCACTTTGTGGAAGCTGAATTGTTGGCCAAACAAGGCCAAATGGGCAGAGCCAATGAAGAACTGAATAACGCTCAACATTTGAAGCCGGATTTGTCATTCGCCAATCCTCAAGCGGTGCAAGACTTGAAAAACCGGATTGCCGCCAGCCACCCTGCCAGCCAGTCTTCTGCCTATCGGGCCGAGCCTGTCAACAGTTTCCCCTGGGGAATGCTGTTGCTCGGGGTTGGCGCAATCGCGGTGATCGTTCTGGTGATACGCGCAATGAACTCGCGTAACCAGGCTAACTTTCCGGGCAACTATCAGCCGGGCATGCAAAATTCGCCCATGCCAGCGTCTCCCTACGGCGGTGGCATGGGGCCTGGGGGATCCTACGGCGCGGGGCCTGTGGGTTCGGGCGGTGGCGGAATGGCCGGCGGGATTATGGGCGGGTTAGCTACCGGCGCAGCTGTAGGTGTTGGTATGGTGGCAGGAGAAGCGCTGGCTCATCACTTCATGGATGGCGGGCATAATGCGGCCAACAGTACGCCTCCTGTTGCAGACGCATGGGGAAACTCTAACAACATGGGCGGCTCGGACTTTGGCATCGCTGACAATTCTTCCTGGGATGACAGTTCAAGCGTCGCTGACAACGGCGGCGGCGACTGGGGTTGACACCCTGCACTGACTGTCACGAACAACTGTATCAACGCGGCCCGGTGACCCGGGCTGCGATGACCCGCACAAAAAGGACATGACGATGAAATCAAGATTGACTGCGCTGATCATGCTGTCGTTAATTTGCGGCGCGGCATTCGCGTCAGGGGCGCCGTGGTATAAGTGGCAAAATACAACCGATAACACCCTGATGTGTTCGCAGAACAAACCCGGCGAAACATGGATCGTGTATCAGGGGCC
>JAPLQK010000103.1 GCA_026399735.1 Pseudomonadota bacterium | reverse complement strand
TGGTGCGGATGGGGAGACTCGAACTCCCACGCCCTTACGGGCACAAGCACCTCAAGCTTGCGTGTCTACCAATTCCACCACAACCGCATTACTGTTACTTCGGTATTTCCTTCGATTTTGAATTATCCACCGGAGCGGGTGCGATTGCCTTTACTGCCTCTGCATTCACTCTATCCATCACGCCCTGCTGCTCTGCGGGATGTGAATAAAGATAAGTCAGCGTCAGACTGGTGACAAAAAAGATTGCCGCCGCAACAGCCGTACTGCGACTCAGAAAGTTTGCAGAACCGCCGGAACCGAACAGACTTCCTGCCGAACCGGTACCGAACGCTGCGCCCATATCAGCGCCTTTACCATGCTGCACCAACACCAGACCACATAACGCGACTGCTGTTACCAAATGAAATACCCAAACGATTGTTTCCACACACTGCTCCAGACTTCTTAAAAATTATTGTGCTGCCTTGCAAATTGCCACGAAATCATCAGCCACCAATGATGCACCACCGATCAGACCGCCGTCGATATCCGGCATGCCGAACAACTCCACCGCATTTGCGGCTTTCACGCTGCCGCCATAAAGGATACACAAGCCTTGCGCCACTTCAGCGTCATGTCCCGCTACGCGCTGACGAATGAAGGCATGAACGGCTTGCGCCTGATCAGGACTCGCCGTCTTGCCCGTACCGATCGCCCATACTGGCTCGTAAGCGATCACCGCATTTTTCAGCGCCTTTGCACCAAAACGTACCAGCACCGCATCCAACTGCGTTGCCACAACCTGTTCGGTAATACCTGATTCACGTTCCGCCAGCGTTTCACCCACGCAGAAAATCGGCTTCATCCCGGCCTTTTGCGTCGCCTCGAATTTGGCAGCAGCGATCTCGTTGCTTTCATGAAACAGTCCGCGACGTTCGGAATGACCGATAATCACATAACTGCATCCGAAATCAACCAGCATACCGGGCGCTACCGCACCAGTGAATGCGCCCTCTTCCTGAGGACTTAAGTTCTGAGCACCCCAGGCGACATTGCTACCTTGCAGCACGGATTGAACTTGCGCCAGATAGGGATAAGGGACGCAAACGGCATAATCCGCATCACGCAATTCCCGAACACCGTTCAGCACACCTTGAAGTAACGTCTGATTACTTGCCAGACGACCATACATTTTCCAATTTCCGACTACCAGTTTGCGACGCATCGTAATCAACCCAGTGAGCTTTTAAAGTATTGCAATCGTACCTGCGAAAGGCCTTCTGGTCAATGTAACAATCCAACAAAAGTGCCTGTAAATATACCGATACATTCGGCTCACGACATGCCAAACCGGGCGACACAAAATTAAATCATTACAAATCAAATAGTTACGTAATCGCATCAAACAATCCGGCGCTTACGGAGGATTTATCCGGTTTTTCACCGGACAGCCGCATCAGACAGCCTGAACGGGAATCTTGTCGCGTTTATCAACGATTTCGTTGCGCTCATTCACGTAAACGAGCTGCGGATGAAATGTTTGCAATTCAGCTTCAAAGTACATGGCATAGGTGGCGATGATCAGGATATCTCCCGGATTCGCCTTGTGCGCCGCCGCACCGTTCACGGAAATCAGGCCAGAACCGCGCTGCGCGCGTATCGCATAAGTTGTAAATCGCTCACCGTTAGTGACATTGTAAATATCGATCTGCTGATATTCCCTGATATCGGCCGCCTCCAGTAAATCGTCATCGATCGCGCACGAGCCTTCGTAATGCAACTCTGAGTGCGTGACATGCACCCGGTGCAACTTGGCTTTCAGCATGATTCTTTGCATACGCTACCTTTCATATCGGGCGCGGATTATATATCTGATGCGACCTGTGTAAACAGCAAAAAATGCAGGCCGCGAAAACAACCGTTCACAAAACAATGCTCAGATGCAATTTTTAGCGAATTATCAGTTGCGTATGCATCATGACTTTCGAGCCTGTAAGTTAATATCGTTTGATTTATATTTACCCGTGACGGTACTATTACTCACAGACGAGATACAGGAGCACAAATATGAACATACAGGCGGAACGGGACAGCGAAGGTTACCTTATCGATCCCGGCGTGTGGAATGATGAAACCGCGCGCGAACTGGCTACGGAAGAGAATCTGGAACTGACTGATGACTATTGGCCGATCCTGTATTTTATGCGTGAATACTGGCGGGAACATCAGGTCGCTCCCGATGTCCGTCACGTGGTGGATTTTCTCGCAGGTTCAACACAGATGGACAAAAAGGCCGCCAAAAGCTATTTATTCGAGCTGTTTCCCTATGGCTATGTAAAACAGGCTTGCAAGATTTCAGGCATGATGAGACCGCGCGCCTGGAGTACCGGTTAAGACCTGGCTCGCCGTTGACAGCACAAGACACTCCGCGCCGCGCCGGGTTTACGATAACTCGGCCGTCGGTCACCCGACATGACTCAACGTCATCGTGAACAGCGTCCCCCCGCCCGCCGCACTTTCGAGCAGCACCGAGCCTGATCCATGCGCTTGTGCAACCGCCTTGCATAGCGCCAGCCCCAATCCGGTCGACGAGGATTTTTCAGCAATTTTACGCTGCATCAGTTCATCCTCCATACCGACCCCGACACCATCATCCAGCACTTTAAAAACCAGTTTGTCAGCTTCCTGCTCAAACCAGACATCCACTGTGTGACGGGCGTAGCGAACCGCATTATTGAGTGCCGACTCCATGGACAGCTCGACCAGATTTTCATCGAAAACGCCTACTCCGGCACCATCAGACTTCATACGATCGAACGCCGCGCGAACTGTAACCGGGTGACCATGATGACTTTCCGCCATCATGACGGACTGACTGTTTTGAATCAGGTCTTCAATAAAATCAGGCAGATCAATTTCAACCGGCAACGGATTCAGACCCGACTGATCATGTTTGTAGAGTGTCAGAAAATTGATCAGCCTGCTTTTCAGCTCAACACAGCGGCGATAGGCACGCCGCCCCTCGGGAGGCACTTCTTTGCGATGATTTAATTGTTCAAGATCGATTTCGAGCAATGCCAGTGTATTTTTGATGTCGTGAACAACCAGCGCTGACAGGGTACTATGCATTTATTTACTCACAATTTCATTGAAAAATCGGTAAAAATTCATTACTTTCGGGTTGTTTGGAAGCAACTTGTCCAGTGTCGAAAGATACAATCTGGCACGCGCCTTCACCGCCTCATCCAGCCCTTCATGTTTTAACCACAACAAATGAAGCTGAGCCGCCGTCATTAACGCCTCAATATTCTCCGCCTGTATGTTGAGCGCCTCCATCACCTTTTGGTACGCCTCGGTGAAATAGGCGGTACGCATCAATTTAGTGGCCTCATCAAGCAGCAGTAAAATGCGTTTTCGTCCGCCGTCGATCACATCTTCGATTCTGTCCTGATGGCCTGTGTCCGTCATGGATTTTTTGACATGGCGGGCGATGCGTTTCTCATCTCCACCGCTGAGTTGAATCGCCTGAGTTAACAGCTTTAAACCAAAAATCACATCTCCGACTTTAAGTGCGGCTTTCCCCAACGCCGCAATCACAAAACTGTTCTTGCGATCAGCAAGCAAGGAAGTCGAGCGATCCAGCAATTTCTTCGATTTTTCCCGGTCACCCGTATCAAAATAAGCTTGCGCCAGAATCGCGTCCTTCGCCACCCCGAAAATCCCTACCTCACCGTGCCTGCGGGCATCCTTCTCCAGCGTTTGGATCGCCGCTTTAGGATCGCCCATATCCACCAGCGTTTGCGCAAGAGACAGGTAATCACCCGAGCGCTCAACCATGGATCCGCTCGACATCTGGATCGCCGTTTCAGCATTCGATTTGGCCTCATCCATTCGACCTAAGAGAAAAGCCGCCTGAGCCACAGAACGGAACCGCTTCGCGCTGGGCAAAATCACAGACGAGCGAGTCAACAAATCAAATGCGCCTTCTTCATCTTCGTTTTCGAGCCGGACTTTTGCCAGCAACTCATATGCGGCAACATAATTTCTATTCTTCTCAATCAGTTCGCCTGCAATTTCAGAGGCTTTTGATAAATCACCCAGCGCACAATGTGCACGTGCCATGCCCAGCATGACCCACGGCGTATCGCTCCGGACAGAGGCTGCCCGCGCGAAGGTTTCCAGCACCTGAGTATAGTCATCAAGGCAAATTTGCGCTTCTGCCTTGCGCCTTAAAACATCCATCACGCGGCGCTCATCAGGTGCCATTAGCAGCAATTTATTGCACTC
>JAPLQK010000098.1 GCA_026399735.1 Pseudomonadota bacterium | reverse complement strand
GTGAAGCAGGTGCTGACGGACATGGAAAAGAGGCCAAACTTGATGACGGAACACGCCATGCCCGTTCCCTCTCCTCAACCCTCTCCCTCTTTGCGGGCGAGGGGGCGAACGAATCTCGATGCGAGTTTAACGTTGGATGACGCGCTGCTTGATACCGTGTTTGACTTGGTAAAGAACCAAAGTGAGTATTGAAACCCATCAAATCAAGGTGAGCGGTCTGGCGGTGGATGTGGTTCGCAAGGACATCAAAAACCTGCATCTGGCTGTCTATCCGCCGCTGGGCAGGGTGCGGGTCGCGGCTCCGCTGCTGGTCAGTGATGAAGCGGTGCGACTGGCGGTCATTTCCAAACTGTCGTGGATAAAGAAGCAGAAGAGCAAGTTCACCAGTCAGGCGCGACAGTCGGCGCGTGAGTATGTTTCCGGCGAGAGCCATTATTTCCAAGGCAGCCGTTATCGCCTGAACGTGATTTATCAGACTGACACAGCGCGTGTCGCCATCCGAAATAAATCCGCCCTCGACCTGTACGTGCGGGAAGGCAGTGACCGGGAGCAGCGCGAGAAGGTGTTGCTGGAATGGTATCGCCAGCAACTCAAGGCGCTGATTCCGCCACTGGTGGCACACTGGGAACCCGTTATCGGCGTGAAGGTCGCGGATTGGCAGATCAGACAGATGAAAACCAAGTGGGGAACGTGCAATATCGCGGCAGGACGCATCTGGCTGAATCTGGAACTTGCCAAGAAATCTGCCCAGTGCCTTGAGTACATTATCGTGCATGAGATGGTGCATTTGCTGGAAAGGCATCACAATGACCGCTTCGCCGAGCTGATGAGCAGATTTATGCCGCAGTGGCGGCTGCACCGGGAAGAACTGAATCGCTCCGTGCTGGGGCATGAAGACTGGAGTTATTGAATGAATTCGCGTACCTGGCAATTGCTGCGGCTGCTCAGCGATGGCGATTTTCACTCGGGTGAGGCGCTGGGGCTGCAGTTGGGTGTGTCGCGAGCCACGGTGTTCAGCGCACTTAAGGATGTCGCTGACCACGGCGTGGTGCTGCAACGCATACGCGGACGAGGTTACCGTCTGGCGAAAGCCTGGCCATGTCTTGACGCCGATGAGATCAGCCGCCATCTGGCAGATTTTGCAACGGTTTTTCACATCGAAATTTTGCAGCAAGCCACTTCCAGTAATACCGAATTGCTGCGGCGTGCCACTCAGGGGGCGGTCAGCGGCAGTGTGCTGGCGGTCGAATTGCAAACGGCCGGACGAGGGCGCATCGGCCGTACCTGGCACTCAGGTCTGGGGAATGCGCTGACTTTCTCCGTGTTGTGGCGATTTAACTGCGGCCTGAACGCGCTGTCCGGTTTGAGTCTTGCTGTCGGTGTGGCTGTTATCCGTGCCCTGAACCGCTTCGGTGCGGCGGGAGTCGGGTTGAAGTGGCCGAATGACATACTCGCGCCGCATGGCAAGCTGGGTGGCGTGCTGATTGAGGCGCAGGGCGATATGTATGGCCCGAGTGCGGTAGTGATCGGTATCGG
>JAPLQK010000093.1 GCA_026399735.1 Pseudomonadota bacterium | reverse complement strand
ACGCACGAATTCAGCGGCTTCTTCAGGATCGGTCAGCAACTGGTCGTGGCTCAGAACGCCTTCAGCGCCGTGGCCGTCTTCCTTTTCGCCTTCGCCGGATTCCAGTGAACCCAGACAACCCAGTTCGCCTTCTACAGACACGCCAACTGCGTGGGACATTTCAGCCACACGACGGGAGATGTTGACGTTGTATTCGAAGGAAGCCGGTGTCTTACCGTCTGTCATCAAAGAACCGTCCATCATCACGCTGGAGAAGCCGGAGCGAATCGCGTTGATACAAACCGCTTCGGATGCGCCGTGATCCTGGTGCATGACAACAGGAATATGCGGGTACATTTCAACTGCTGCTTCGATCAAGTGACGCAGGAACGGTTCGCCCGCATATTTACGCGCGCCGGCGGAGCCTTGCATAATGACCGGGCTATTGGTTTCATCAGCCGCTTCCATGATCGCCTTGACCTGTTCCAGGTTGTTGACGTTGAATGCCGGCAGACCGTAGCTGTGTTCAGCTGCGTGATCGAGAAGTTGACGCAATGATACTAATGCCATTTTTATCTCCTGATTATTTAAATTACAAACTTTCTGCCCTAAGGCAGTGCGGCTTAAAGACTATTCTTGTGATGATCGCCGATACGCACGATCTTCATGGTGTTGGTATGACCCGACTGTCCGACAGATTCGCCTACGGTAACTACCACCAGATCGCCATCCTGAACACAACCCATCTCCAGCAGTTTTTGTTCGGCATCAATCAGTTCCTGTGCCGTATTTTTTACATCACGACTTGGGAACAACACAGGATGCACACCGCTAAACAAGGTCACTTTGGTCAAGGTTGCCTGAACTGGCGTCAAGGCAAAAATCGGCACCCCTGCATTGACACGTGACATCCACAAAGCCGTCGAACCGGATTGCGTCAGCGCAACAATCGCTTTGACCTTGAAGTGTGAGGCGGCAAACAGCGCCGACATCGCGATGGACTGGTCGATGCGCGTAAATTTATGCGTCACCGCACGCTGATCTATCGCATGGTCTTCAAATTGACGTTCGGCATTCAAACAGATGCGCGCCATCGCCTCGATCGTTTCCACAGGATAATCGCCGACAGCAGTTTCCGCAGACAACATTACCGCATCGGTGCCATCCAGTACCGCATTGGCCACGTCCGATACTTCCGCACGCGTCGGGATCGGATTGGTGATCATGGATTCCATCATCTGCGTTGCGGTGATTACCAGGCGATTCTTGGCACGTGCCATCTTGATCATGCGCTTTTGCAAACCAGGTACCGCTGCATCGCCCACTTCCACGCTCAAATCGCCGCGCGCCACCATGATGGCATCGGACGCCTCGATAATGTCAGCCAGCGCCGGGATCGCCTCTGCGCGTTCGATCTTGGCCATCAACAGACTCTGACCGCCCGCCTCGTGCATCAACTTGCGTGCAAAACGCATGTCATCGCCGCTGCGCGGGAAAGAGATCGCCAGATAGTCGGCCTTGATCAGTGCCGCCGTCTTGATGTCCTCCATGTCCTTTTCAGTCAGCGCAGGTGCCGTCAAACCGCCGCCCTTGCGATTGATACCCTTGTTGTTGGATAACACACCGCCGCGCACAACCTTGCAAATAACCTTCGCGCCCTGAACTTCGACTACATCGAATTCCAGCATGCCGTCATTGAGCAACAATACCGAGCCCGTGCTGACATCGTTAGGCAATTCCTTGTAATCGAGGCCCACGCATTGCTGGTTACCCAGACCTTCGAGTTCAGCATCGAGAACAAATATATCGCCCTTGTCCAGCACGATTTTGTCGTTCTCGAATTTGCCCACGCGGATTTTCGGTCCTTGCAGATCGGCCAGTATACCGACGGTGCGCCCAACGGCTATCGCTGCTGCACGTACCACCGCAGCACGCTTCACGTGATCTGCAGCGGTACCATGTGAGAAATTCATGCGCACCAGATCGACTCCGGCACGGATCATTTGCTCAAGGACTTTTTGGTCGTTGGAGGCGGGCCCCAACGTTGCAACTATTTTGGTTCTACGAAGCATGTGATTCCTAAATGATTATTTTTTAGCGCGTTCTTCCAGAATTGCAACAGCCGGCAATGTTTTGCCTTCGAGGAATTCCAGGAACGCACCGCCTGCGGTGGAGATGTAGGATACTTTATCAAAAATGTCGTACTTCTGAATCGCCGCAATCGTGTCGCCACCACCCGCCAGCGTAAACGCTTTTGTATTGGCAATCGCATTGGCAATTGCCTTGGTGCCTTCACCGAACTGGTCGAACTCAAATACGCCGACCGGGCCGTTCCAGACTACGGTTCCGGCATTCATGATGATGTCGACGATTTCCTGCGCAGACTTTGGACCGATATCGAAAATCATATCTTCATCGGACACATCGTTTGCTGACTTCAGGATCGCCGGGGTGTTTTCATTGCCCGGAATGAAAGGAGCAGCGGTACCCACCACAACATCAGTCGCGATAGGAATAATCGCACCGCGTGCCGTCATCTTCGCGATCAGGGCTTGTGCCACTGGCACCAGATCATTCTCGCACAGTGACTTGCCAACCGGGTGACCGGTCGCTTTCAGGAAGGTGTTGGCAATACCGCCGCCGACCACCAGCTGCTCGCATTTTTCGGATAATGATTCCAGCACGGTCAGTTTGGTTGAAACTTTCGAACCGCCGACGATGGCAACCATCGGGCGTGCAGGAGACAACAGCGCCTTGGTCAAAGCTTCCAGCTCTGCGGTCAGCAAAATTCCGGCAGCCGCGACAGGTGCGAATTTCGCCACGCCGTGAGTTGAAGCTTCAGCGCGGTGAGCCGTACCAAATGCGTCCATCACAAACACATCGCACAGCGCTGCGTATTTTTTCGCCAGTTCGTCGGTGCTTTTCTTCTCGCCCTTGTTGAAGCGACAGTTTTCCAGCAATACCAGTTCACCTTCTGCGACGTCAAAACCGCCATCGATCCAGTCTTTGATCAGACGAACCGGTTTTCCAAGCTTGTTGGCAATGGTGTCAGCAACCGGCTTGAGCGAATTTTCTTCTGAATATTCTCCCTCTACCGGGCGGCCCAAATGAGATGTGACCATCACGCGTGCGCCGGCTTTGATCGCGGCATTGATGGTGGACATGGAAGCAGTGATACGGGCATCGGATGTGACCTTGCCGTCTTTGACAGGCACATTCAGATCAGAACGGATCAGGACACGTTTCCCCTTAAGATCCAGATCGGTCATTTTAATTACGGACATGTTTTTTCCTTTGCTCAGAACTATAAAGGCAAAAGGGCTGGCACCCGGCCAGCCCTTTTTCGAACGTATTACGCGATGTGACGTACCATACGCATCAGGTTGCAGGTATAACCGTATTCGTTGTCATACCATGCGACAACCTTGACGAAGGTAGGGTCGAGTGCGATACCGGCTTCAGCATCGAACACGGACGGGCAGGTGTAGCCACGGAAATCAGTGGAAACCACTTTTTCTGTGGTGAAACCCAGCACACCCTTCAACGGACCATTCTCAGAAGCCGCCTTCATTGCAGCAACGATTTCTGCGTAAGTCGCTTCCTTGTTCAGTTCAACCGTCAAATCAACGACAGAAACGTCAGAAGTCGGTACACGGAAAGCCATACCTGTCAGCTTGCCCTTCAACTCAGGCAATACGACGCCCACAGCCTTGGCAGCACCCGTCGAGGAAGGAATGATGTTTTCCAGGATACCGCGACCACCGCGCCAATCCTTCATGGAAGGACCGTCAACGGTTTTCTGAGTAGCCGTTGCAGCATGCACGGTCGTCATCAGGCCGCGCTTGATACCCCAGTTGTCATTCAACACTTTAGCGACAGGCGCCAATGCGTTGGTTGTGCATGAAGCCGCTGAAACGATCGCCTCACCCTTGTAAGTTTCGTGATTTACGCCGTAAACGAACATCGGTGTGGTGTCTTTGCAAGGAGCAGACATAACAACTTTCTTCGCGCCAGCTGCAATGTGCTTCTGGCAGGTTTCCTGGTCAAGGAAGAAACCGGTGCATTCGATAACGATGTCAACGCCAACGTCACTCCACTTCAGATTTGCAGGATCGCGCTCGGCTGTCAGGCGAATCTCTTTGCCATTGACGACCAGATTGCTGCCGTTAACGCCTACATCGCCATTGAAACGGCCATGTACTGAGTCATATTTCAACATATAAGCCAGATAGTCCGGCTCCAGCAAGTCATTGATTGCAACCACTTCGATTTCAGGAAAATCCTTGGTTGCGGCACGGAATACCATACGACCAATACGACCAAATCCATTGATACCAACTTTAATTGCCATGTCTTCTCTCCTGTTTTAGTTATTTAAAATCGTCTTGCAGAATTGTATGGACACACGCTGACCACAGGTCAGCGCTTGCCATCACTATCGTCGAGTTACAGAACACCCTTAACAGCCAACGTTTTAGTTTCGGCGCTGCTCACGCAATGCCTCACAGAAACGTAGTTTCGTCCTTGAATTAAGCTAAAACCTTTGTCGATGTTACGTTTTAGTTCGGTACCACGTTGAACAACGTGGTACCTCACTGAAATGCCGTTAAACTACAGAACACCCTTAACGGTTTTAACGACATTTTCAACAGTAAAGCCGAAGTGCTTGAACAACTCCGGAGCTGGGGCTGATTCGCCGAAGCAATCCATACCCACTACTGCGCCTTCCAGACCCACATACTTGTACCATCCACCGGTCACGCCGGCTTCAACTGCAACGCGGTTCACGCCGCGAGGCAATACGCTGTCCTTATAAGCCTGATCCTGCTTGTCAAACACGTTAGTCGAAGGCATCGACACCACACGAACATTCACGCCTTCAGCTGCCAGTGCCTTTTGTGCATCCAGCGCCAGAGTCACTTCCGAGCCGGTCGCGATAATCACAGCTTGCGGCTTGCCGCCGGCGGCTTCTGACAACACATAAGCACCCTTGCGGATGTTGGCGATTTGCGCTGCATCGCGCTTCTGGAACTGCAAATTCTGACGACTGAAAATCAGACTTGAAGGACCATCGCTGCGTTCAACTGCAGCAACCCAGCAAACGATGGATTCTACGGTGTCGCACGGACGCCATGTTTCCATGTTGGGGATGTGACGCAAGGTCGCAGTTTGCTCAACAGGCTGGTGAGTCGGACCGTCTTCGCCCAGACCGATAGAGTCATGGGTGTAAACAAAAATCACGCGTTGTTTCATCAGCGCTGCCATACGCAGTGCATTGCGGGCATATTCCGAGAACATCAGGAAAGTGCCGCCGAATGGCAGCAAGCCGCCATGCAACGCCATACCGTTCATGATGTGCGACATGCCGAATTCGCGCACGCCGTAGCTGATGTAGTTGCCGGTGGTCTTGCCGTGTACATGCTTGCAGCCTGTCCAGTTGGTCAGGTTGGAGCCGGTCAGATCGGCCGAGCCGCCCAAAAACTCAGGCAACGCAGGTGCCAGCGCATTGATCGCATTTTGTGAAGCCTTGCGGGTTGCAATGGTTTCGCCCTTGGCGTTGGTCGCCTCGATTGCAGCTGCTGCATGCGCTGCCCAACCTGCCGGCAGTTCACTCTTGGTGCGGCGAGTGAATTCTGCTGCTTCAGCAGGGTATACTGCGCTGTACTCGGCGAACTTGTTGTTCCACAGCTTTTCCAGACCTTCGCCTTTGGTGCGTGCATCCCATGCTTCATACACATGGGTCGGGATTTCGAACGGAGGATAATTCCAGCCGATGTGCGCGCGGGTTGCAGCTACTTCAGCGTCGCCCAGTGCTGCGCCG
>JAPLQK010000108.1 GCA_026399735.1 Pseudomonadota bacterium | reverse complement strand
CCAAACAGCGGGTCGGTGTAAGACAGCCAGCCGCGATACAGCAATAAGTCCGCAAGAGATAAACAGGTCAGGGCTGCAAACAGTGCGAACGCCTTGTCGTCAAACAGTTTGCGCGCCAGCCAGTACAGCCAGCCCGCCATGCCTAAGGTGGCGGCGACAGTGATCAGCCGGATGGCAATCAGAATATGCGACCAGCCGATCAGCGTGGCAATGGGGATTGTCAGCCAGGTGATCAACGGCGGGCGTTGCAGATTGTTTCCGTAGATGGTTTGTATCAGCCAGTCGCGGCTATGCCACATTTCCATCGAGATGATGGTGTAACTGCCTTCTTCGCCCACCAGGTAAAATCCCAGCGCGGGGATAAAGCTGAGGGCGGCAAGCCATAAAAGCAATACGGTGCGGTTCATTGACTGTCCGGTTTTTCAAGTTCAGGAGGTTCAAAATTCACCCGTTCCATTTCGACGACCAGCGGCATGTTGCGCACCTGCGTGTGGATAGAGCCGATATATTCGCCCAACATGCCGATGAAGAACGTCTGCACTGCGCCGAAGAAGAAAATGCCGATCAGGATGGGCGCAGTGCCGAGCTGGAATGAGTTCCAGAACAGCAACTTGGCAACGAAGAAACACAGGGCGACGATCAGGCTCAGAATTGACAACACGAAGCCGCTCATCGCCATCAGACGCAACGGCACCTTGGAGTGGTTGGTAATGCCCAACATCCCGATGTCGTACAAGGTGTAGAAATTGTTTTTGGTGATGCCGCGCTGCCTGCGCGGCTGCTTGAAAGGCACCACCGCGACAGGAAAACCGATTTCACACAGCAGCCCTCTGAAATAGGGATACGGGTCATTGATCTTGCGCAGAATGTCGATAATCACCCTGTCAAACAGGCCTGCCCCCGTTGCATTCTGGATCAGCGGTACCTCGGAAATTCGGGTGACTAGGCGGTAATAGGCTTTCCTCAAGAAGAACATGATTGAGGATTCTTCGCTTTCCGGCTTGACGGCAAGAACCGTCTTGTATCCCTGTTCCCATTTGTGGATAAATTCGGCGATCATTTCCGGCGGGTCCTGCAGGTCCGAGGCAATCAATACGCATGCATCGCCATGGGATTGCAGAATGGCATGGAACGGCGAGCGGATGTGTCCGAAATTGCGCGCATTGACGATCAGTTTGATGCGTTTGTCGATAGCCGCTTTTTCCTTGATTTTGCGCACTGTCTGATCGGTTGAGCAGTTGTCTATGAAAATATGTTCATAATCATATGGTTGTAATTCCATCACGTTTTTGATGCGCAGGCACAGTTCGTCGATGTTGTCTTCTTCGTTGTAACACGGGGTCACGATGCTGATCAGTTTTTTGACATCATTAACCATTTTTGTAGACCCAATAATTCATCAAAATCCAGCCCGTCATGACGTTGGGCGGAATACATACAATTTGCCCGAGGTACGGGCCAAGGTGAAAAAGATTCGTCATGATGCCCAGCAGCGCCGCATTGACGATATAAACGATGACATAGGCGGCGATAAACCGCCCAAACACCCGCCAGCCGCTGCGCGCCTTGAAAACCATTCCGCCAATGGTGAAGTAATTAAAGATAACGCCAGCAACCGTCGCCAAAAACAGCGCGATCAGGTACGGCAGTTCAATAAAAACAAGACCTGCATAAATACCGTAACCAAACGCGGTATTGAGCAGTCCGACACCCAAGAATCTTAGCATGCGCCGGTTGCGCTCATTGTCCATAACAATCCTCTATTTTCGAAAGCCAATCTGAAAAAACAGGCTGTATGTGGAAATTAAACAGTGCGCCGATGCACGAATGCATCAAATCTTATGCAAAATCTGGTACGCTATTTTATCAGGATATTGAGCTGGGAAAGCGCGATGGCGATTTATGCGGTAGGAGATATTCAAGGCTGTCACACGGAACTGGTACAGTTGCTGGAAAAAATACGCTTTGATCCAGCCTCGGACAAGCTGTGGCTGGTGGGCGATCTGGTCAATCGCGGCGCGGATTCATTGCAGGTGTTGCGTTTGGTCAAGTCGCTGGGCGAGTCCGCAATCACCGTGCTCGGCAATCACGACCTGCACTTGCTGGCGGTCGCTAACGGTACGGGGCGATTGCATCGCGGCGATACGCTGGATGAAATTCTGAACGCGCCGGATCGCGAGGAGTTGCTGATCTGGCTGCGCCATCAGCGCCTGCTGCACGTCGAAGGCGAATATGTGCTGGTGCATGCCGGGCTGTTGCCGGGCTGGACGGTGGAACAGGCGACGATGCTTGCACGTGAAGTCGAGATTGTTTTGCAAGGTGATGATTATATTGAATTTATTTCGAATATGTACGGCAATAAACCCGATGCCTGGGATGACGGGCTGACCGGATTGAAACGTTTGCGCGTGATTGCCAATGCGCTGACCCGGATGCGCATCTGCACCGACAGCGGCGAGATGGAGTTTGACTTCAAGGCGGAACAGGAGAAGATCCCGCGAGGCTATCACCCATGGTTTGATATTTCCGATCGTGCCAGTCGTGGGGCGACCGTGATATTCGGTCACTGGTCGGCGTTGGGCCTGATGGTCAAGCCAAACGCCATCGCGCTGGATACCGGCTGTTTATGGGGTGGGCCGCTGACGGCGATACGTCTGGAAGACCGTGAAATAATCCAGGTGCCCTGCGCCGATTCTTCAGTGGCGAAGCACTGGTGAGATTTTTTTACACCTTAGCGCTGTGGCTGTTACTGCCCTTTGTTTTTCTGCGGCTGGCGCTACGCGCGCGTCGTCAGCCCGAATACTTGCAGTATCTGGGCGAGCGCTTCGGCTTTTATTTGGTGCGTAGCGATAAGCCTGTGATTTGGCTGCATGCGGTGTCGGTCGGCGAAACGCGCGCCACCGTGAGTCTGGTTGCCAAACTGCGCGCCACCTATCCTGATCATCAAATCCTGCTGACGCACACCACGCCGACCGGGCGCGCCACCAGCTGTCAGTTGTACGGGGAGGGCGTATTGCGCGTGTATTTGCCTTACGACTATCCGCTTGCGGTGCAGCGCTTTATGCGTCATTTCAAGCCTGATCTCGGCATTCTGATGGAGACTGAGGTTTGGTTCAACCTGATCCATGACGGTCGTGCAGCGGGCGTTCCAATGCTGCTGCTCAATGCGCGTTTGTCGGAAAAATCAGCCAGAGGCTATGCGCGCGCATCGCAACTCACTCGCAGCGCCTTGCAGCAACTCGATGCCATTGCGGCGCAAACTCAGGACGATGCGGCGCGGCTGATGCAACTGGGCGCACAACATGTTTCCGTGATGGGTAACCTGAAATTCGATATCGAGCCGCCGCAAGCCATGCTGGAAATGGGATCATCCTTGCGCCGGCAATTCGGTACGGTGCGCAACGTGTTTCTCGCGGCCAGCACCCGCGAGGGCGAGGAAACCTTGTTGCTGGATGCGTTTGTGGCTTCGGGTTGTTTGCAAGGCGCTTTGCTGGTCATCGTGCCGCGTCATCCACAGCGCTTTGACGAAATCGCCGATATGCTGGCTAAACGCGGCTTGCGCTATCAGCGCAGGAGCGAGAACAGGGAAGTGGCGGCTGAAATACAAGTCGTGCTGGGCGACAGCATGGGCGAGATGTTCGCGTATTATGCAGCGACCGATATTACTTTCATCGGCGGCAGTCTGCTGCCATTCGGCGGCCAGAACCTGATCGAAGCCTGTGCGGTCGGCACGCCGGTGTTGATCGGTCCGCACACTTACAACTTTGCCGATGCGACGCGGTTGGCTGTTGAAGCCGGTGCTGCGGTGCGAGTGAACGATGCGACCGAACTGTTTCATACCGCGCAAACATTGCTGGCTGATACCTGTGCGTTGACTGAGATGCGAAAAAATGGAATGCAGTTCGTCGCCGCACATCAGGGTGCAACCGATAAGGCGATGGCGGTAATCGGCAGCATGATTGGTAAACAGAACTCTCAGGGGGTGATTTGAACCACGCCTTCCTCTCCGGCAATGCCGCTGACCAGGCGCCCCGACAGGGTGCGAATCTGGACGGTTTCTCCTTCGCTGGCATTATTCAGCGCCACGCCTGAGCTGCTGAGGCTAAAGCCGCCACCTTGTACGCTCAATCGCACGGACTGTCCCTGTTTGACACTGTAAGGCTCGCGCAGCATGTCTGCACGCATGATATAGCCGGCCGAAACGCTGTAGCGCAGTACCTTGCCAATGATTTGCCGGGCATCCGTTAACCCGGCATTCTGTGTGGTTTCAGTGGTCTGTATGGCCAGATCTTCTGTATGCAAAATCTGTCCGTGCGACAGCGGTCTTGCGCTGATCAACAGGTCGCGGGTGATTCTGATTTGTACCGGAATGAAAATACTCCAGCCTTTTTCCTCCGCACAGCGTACACCGATGGAGGCATTGCCGATCATCTGGCTACCCGCTGGCAGAAATGGCTCGATCTTGCTGCATGCGCGCAACACGATGCGTTTATCGATTTCATTCACATTGAAGGCGACTTTGCCGGGTAATCCGGCAGTTTGTTGCTCTACAAAGGTGGCGACCGCCGTTCTCAGCGCTGCGTGATCCTGTGGTGTGGCGGTGACCGCGTCGGCGAGCGTGCAGTGAAGCAAAAAAAAGCTGATCAGAAGAAGATTTTTCATAGGTCTCATTGTGCGTGTCGCGGCGCGATAAGGGAAGCGTTGAATAGCCGGGAATTGAGGGGGAAAGTTCCCGTTAATCGCCGGATAGTTATTGTATATGCCGGAGTAGCATGTCATTCATGCAAGTTGTAACTGGCAAACAGGGGGCGTGATGATCAATAAACTGGACGAAGCGTTGCGTTTTCATCAGAGTGCTTTGAGTCTGCGTGGCGCGCGTCAGGAATTGCTCGCTGCCAATATTG
Organism: Pseudomonadota bacterium; assembly: GCA_026399735.1. GTDB lineage: Bacteria > Pseudomonadota > Gammaproteobacteria > Burkholderiales > Gallionellaceae > Gallionella. The sequence continues at coordinate 25,683 of JAPLQK010000108.1, read as the reverse complement.
CCAATGCCGATACGCCGGGCTACAAGGCCCGCGATATCGATTTCGCCAGCGCGTTGCAAAATGCGGTTGCCGGATCTTCTGTGAAATTGCCGATGGCGACGAGTTCAGCCATGCATCTGGAAGGAAATACCGGTAGTCAGATTATGGGTGCCCCTGTGCAGTATCGCAGGCCGGATCAGCCGAGTGCCGATGGCAATACGGTGAATATGGATGTGGAGCGCGCACAGTTTGCCGATAATGCACTGCGCTACGAGGCCAGCGTTAAATTTACCAGCGATGAATTGAAGGATATGCTGGCTGCGTTGCAAGGCTAACGAAATAAGGAGAATTCTGTGTCTCTGTTCAATATTTTTAATGTGGCGGGTTCAGGTATGGCAGCGCAGTCGCAACGACTGAACGTGGTTGCCAGTAATCTGGCAAATGCCGACAGCACAGCCGGGGCGGACGGCAAGCCGTATCGCGCTAAGGAAGTGGTGTTCTCCGCTACGCCGATGGGTGGATCGCAAGGCGTAAAGGTGGTGGCTGTTGCCGAAAGCACTGCGCCGATGAAAATGGTTTACAACCCCAGCCATCCGATGGCAGACGATAAGGGCTATGTTGCGATGCCCAATGTGAATGTGGTGGACGAGATGGTGAACATGATTTCGGCGTCCCGTTCTTATCAGAATAACGTAGACGTGCTGAATACGTCTAAAACCCTGTTGTTAAAAACGCTGACGATCGGTCAGTAAGAATCCTGAATCCAGCATCCTGAATCCAGACTGAGAGGAAATATCATGGTTAACCCTATCCAGGCTACAAGTGCCAGTGCGGTGTATGCGGCCCTGAACGGTGGTGCTTCAACGACCGCTGCAACTGCGACAACTGCCGCCAATGCAACACAGAATCAGTTTATGACGTTGCTGGTCACGCAGTTGAAGAATCAGGATCCGCTTAATCCGATGGATAACGCCCAGATGACTTCACAAATGGCGCAGATCAATACGGTGAGTGGAATTAACCAGTTGAACACCACGCTGCAGGCGCTGAGTGCGAGCATGACACCGAATCAGACGGTGCAGGCGACCACCATGATAGGTCACGGTGTACTGGTGGCGGGGAGTGGCGTGGATCTGGTTTCCGGCAGTACCGGTCTGGGCGGGTTCTCATTGCCAACGCCATCGGATAGTTCGACAGTTTCGATTTACGACAGTACCGGTGCGCTGGTGAATACATTGAGTCTGGGCGCGCAACCGGCCGGTATTACCAAATGGCAGTGGGATGGGACGAACAGTAGCGGCGCCGCTATGCCGACGGGTAGTTATACCTTCACAGTCAACGCGACTTTAGCCGGGAATGCGGTGGCGGCGAGTAATCTGCAATATGGTACGGTCAACAGCGTGACTCAAGGTGCAAAGGGATTAACCTTGAGTGTCGGGTCGTTGCAAAACATCGCGCTGACTCAAGTTCAACAAATTCTATAAAGGCTGGAGAAGATCATGAGTTTTGAACAAGGTCTGAGCGGACTGAATGCCGCAAGTGCAAATCTGGGCGCCATCGGCAATAACGTGGCAAATGCCAATACCGTAGGTTTCAAGCAGTCGCAGGCGCAATTTGCCGACATGTTTGCCGCTTCCATGTCTGGCGGAGGTGCAGGGCAGATCGGTACGGGTGTCAGTGTCTCGAATATTGCGCAGCAGTTTACACAGGGAAATATCACCGCCACAACCAATCCGCTGGATACGGCGATCAACGGCCAAGGGTTTTTTCAGATGACGACACCGGCTGGCGCGACGGTTTATAGTCGCAACGGCCAGTTTCAGCTGGATAAAAATGGTTTTATGGTTAACGCTCAGGGCGCCAAGATCAACGGCTATATGCCAAATGCGGCCGGCGTGCTGCTCGCCGGTGCCGTTGTGCCGCTGCAAATCAATCCGGCCAACTTGCCGCCCAAGGCTTCAGCGCTGGTGACGGCCGGCCTGAATATGAATTCAGCTGCCCCCGTGCCGGCAACTGCCGTATTTAGCCCGACCGACCCTACCTCGTACACCAACTCAACTTCCATGTCTGTCTATGATAGCCTGGGTGCGAGCCATATCGGTACGATGTATTTTCAACGGCAACCGGTTGCGCCCACCACTGCGCCAGCCATTATTCCGGCAGCAGCCACAACGGCAGCGCTGGCTTCTGTTGCAGGTTTGTCGGTTGGGACTATCCCGGGTGCGGGTGTGGCAGGTGCCGCCTTGGCGGTCACGATTTCCGGGATTACCCCCGGCGTTGCGCCTGCAGGAACGGTGACTTTCACGCCGGCTACCACGACGGCAACAGCGGCAGGTGCGGCCATTACGACCAATGCGCCCTCTGCTAACTGGAATACTTATCTGACGGTGGATGGTGTCACCGTGCCGGCTACGCCCGCAAGCACTGTGCCATTAGCTACTGTTATTGGCGCGACCGGGGCAACCCTGGCTTCTGCTGCGGGTCTGGCGGTAGGTACAAATATTACGATCGCGGGCAATCCTGGTGCGCTCACACTTACCGCCGTTAATCTTGTAACTGGTGCGGTTACCTTACCTGGGCACCGGCAACCACCGTGGCGACAGCTGCAGGGGCTGCCGTTACTGCGGCAACGACGCCGCTGACACAGCTGACTTTCAATTCTCTGGGTGCATTAGTGTCGACGAACCCGGTTACCACGCCGATGGGTACAGTCGTATCATCTGCGTTATTTCCGCTCTCCACGTCGGTTTCGACGACCCAGGCGCTGACTTTCAATTTTAACGCGCCAACGGCTGCGACGACACAATATGGCAGCGCCTTCGGTGTCAATACCTTGTCTCAGGATGGATTTGCGTCGGGACAACTGAACTCTACCAGTACGGGTGCAGATGGTACGATTACCGGGCGATACTCTAACGGGCAAACGCGTCCGCTGGGGCAGCTTGTGTTGGCCAATTTTACCGGGGTGCAGGCATTGCAGAGCATTGGCAATAATACCTGGGTGCCGACGGCAGCCTCAGGTAACCCGCTGGTGGGCACACCCAGTTCAAGCGGTCTGGGCGTGCTGCAATCCTCTTCAACCGAAGATTCCAACGTGGATCTGACTGCTGCACTTGTGAATATGATTACCGCGCAGCGCGTGTATCAGGCGAATGCGCAGACGATCAAGACGCAAGATCAACTGTTGCAAACAATCGTGAGTCTGAGATAACGTGATGCAGATGTAGGTCGGAATTTATTCCGACGGGTGTGGATTTGTATCGGGTTAAAACCCGATCTACGGGGGGTAATAATGGACAAGCTGATTTACACCGCGATGACCGGCGCATCCCAGGTGCTGCAGCAGCAGGCATCGGTATCTGAAAATCTGGCTAATACCAGCACACCGGGGTTTCGCGCGGCATTGAGTACTTTTCGCGCCGTGCCATTGGTGGGCGAGGGTCTTCCCACACGCATCTTCGTGGTGGATTCGACGCCGGGATTTGATTCGACTCCGGCCGCTTTTCAGCCCACCGGGCGGGCGCTGGATGTGGCGGTTAACGGTACCGGCTGGCTGGTGGTGCAAGGACCTGACGGTAAGGAGGCATACACCCGTAACGGCAGCTTCCAGATAAGTCCGAACGGCGTGTTGCAAACCCGTTCGGGGTTGAATGTGATGGGTGAGTCAGGCCCGGTTACCATTCCGCCGAGTACGCAAATCACCTTTGCCAAAGACGGCACGATATCGACGATTCCGGAGGGTTCTCAGCCAAACTCGATTACCGTAATAGGGCGTCTTAAAGTGGTTAATCCACCCGCAGATCAAGTGGAACGTAGCGGTGACGGTTTGTTTCGTATGAAAGACGGTTCGGTGGCGCCGGCAGATGCAAATACGGAAGTTGTGGCCGGCAATCTGGAAGGCAGTAATGTAAATACAGTAGAAATGATGGTGAACATGATATCGCTGGCGAGAAAATTCGACATGCAGATGAAAATGCTGACAACCGCAGATAATGACGCGAAACAGGCCAGTTCGATAATGAATATAGCAGGATAATGAAGGGGTAAAAACATGATACGTTCTTTGTGGATTTCCAAAACCGGTCTGGATGCACAGCAAACCCAGATGGATACGATCGCCAATAATCTGGCCAACGTGAGCACCAATGGTTTCAAACGTTCGCGTGCGGTGTTTGAGGATTTGCTGTATCAGACGATCCGCCAGCCCGGTGCTCAGTCTTCTCAGCAAACCCAGATACCTTCCGGTTTGCAGATTGGTACCGGGGTGCGTCCGGTGGCGGCAGAACGTATTCATACCCAGGGTAATTTGCAACAGACCGGCAACCAGCTGGATGTGGCGATTAACGGTAGCGGATTCTTTCAGGTGTTGATGCCGGATGGCACGACCGGTTATACGCGTGACGGATCATTTCAACAGAATGCGCAGGGACAGATGGTGACATCGAGCGGATTCCCTGTTCAGCCTGCGATAACCTTGCCTGCCAATGCCATCACGGTGACCATCGGTCAGGACGGTGTGGTATCGGTCACTCAGCCCGGGGTGGCGGCGCCCGTTCAGGTCGGTAGTATGCAGCTGGCGACCTTCATCAATCCGGCCGGTTTGCAAAGCCAGGGCCAGAACCTGTATCAGGAAACGGCTTCTTCCGGTACACCCAGCACCAATGTGCCGGGCTCCAATGGCAGCGGTACGTTGAGCCAGAATTATGTGGAAACCTCCAATGTGAATGTGGTCGAAGAAATGGTGAACATGATACAGACGCAACGCGCCTACGAGATCAATTCCAAATCCATCACGACGTCGGATCAGATGCTGCAAAAATTGACGCAAATGTAATCATGAAAGTTTTCAGTTTCCGGTTTTCAGTTTTTTGTCTTTTTTTGGCGGGCTGTAGCACTACACCGTCAACCAGCATTCATCAGCCGATGACGGCACAACCCGTAAGCCGGGTTGCGGTTGTACCTTCCGACGGGGCTATTTTTCATGCCGGTGTCAATGAACGTCCTTTGTTCGAGGATAAACGTGCGCGCAATGTGGGTGATATTTTAACCATCAATGTCGTGGAAAGTACCACGGGCAGCCGCAGTACTACGGGCGGTTCTGCCAGTTCGAACAGTGTCGCCGACTCCACGCCAAACGTGGCTGTCGGGGCATTGGCCAAGGTGCTGCTCAAACCGATTTCCATGACCGGCAGCAGCAGCAACAAGTCCGCAACCTCAGGCTCAGGCGCGGCCAGCGAGACGCTGACGGGAACGATTTCTGTGACGGTCATTGAAGTGCTGGCCAATGGTAATCTGCTGGTGAGCGGTGAAAAACAGGTGGCGCTGACGAACAGCAATGAATTCATTCGTTTTTCCGGCGTGGTCAATCCTACGGATATTTCCAACTTGAATGTGGTGCAATCGACGAGGGTCGCCGATGCGCATCTTGAATACAAGAACGCGGGTGCAATGAGTCAGGTAATCAATGATGCGCAGTCACTGGGATTTCTGGGGCGATTCTTCATGTCGGTGTTGCCGTTCTAAGATTAATGCCGCAAGGGCATTGATGAAACTACTAAACATTATCTTAGGCTTGAAAGAACCAAGCCTAAGATTCTGTTTATCCCACGAAACAACGGAGCTAAACCCGCAAGGGGCTTCCCACAAAACATAGTCGCGCTATACGCTCGTTGTTTTTGAATGAAAGCTCCTGTTTCTGAATGAAGGGTTAAATAATGAAACGATTTTGTGCAGTATTACTGTTGCTGCTGCCGCTCACGGCTTTTGCTGATCGTATCAAGGATGTGGCAAGCATTCAGGGCGTGCGGGATAACCAACTGCTGGGTTATGGTCTGGTGGTGGGGCTGGATGGCAGCGGCGATCAGACCACGCAAACTCCGTTTACGGTACAGAGCATCATCAGCATGTTGTCGCAAATGGGTGTGAATATGCCGCAAGGCACCAGTTTGCAACTCAAGAACGTTGCCGCTGTGATGGTGACGGCCTCGCTGCCGCCATTTTCAAAGCCAGGTCAGAAGATCGATGTCACGGCCTCTTCGATGGGAAATGCCAAAAGTCTGCGCGGCGGGACGTTGTTGATGACGCCTTTGAAAGGTGCGGATGGTCAGGTTTATGCAATGGCGCAGGGTAATCTGCTGGTCGGCGGTGTCGGTGCGTCCTCAGGGGGCGCTTCGGTGCAGGTGAATCATCTGGATGTCGGACGAGTACCTGCGGGTGCGACCGTCGAACGTGCCGTCCCAACCGTGCTGGGGCAGGGCGAATATATCCATCTGGAATTGAATGACAACGATTTTACGACTGCAACACGGGTGGTGGCTGCCATCAACGCTCAGATTGCGCCCGACATCGCAGTGGCGCAGGACGGCCGGGTGATCGAAGTTCGCGCACCACAGGGGGGCGCTCTGGTCGCTTTTATTTCCAGAATTGAGAACCTTGAAATCAGTCTGGCACAAGGTGTGGCCAAAGTGATCATCAATGCACGTACCGGATCGGTCGTGATGAATCAGGCGGTGACACTGGATGCCTGTGCAGTGGCGCATGGTAATCTGACGGTGGTCATCAATACCGACAGCACGGTAAGTCAGCCCAATGCGCTTTCCAAAGGGAAAACAGTTGTGACAGACAAGACCACGATCGACGTCAAGAGTGACAAGGGCGGTCTGGTGGAGTTGCCAAAAGGCGTGTCTTTGAGCGAAGTGGTCAAGGCGCTGAATGCGATCGGCGCGACACCGCAGGATTTGCTGGCGATATTGCAGGCAATGAAATCTTCCGGGGCGTTGCATGCCGAGTTGGAGGTAATCTAAGTGGCCGATCAGTTGAATACTGCAGCCAGTCTTGCGATTGATACCCAGTCGCTGGGGAAATTGCGTTTGCAGGCCAAACAATCTCCTGATCAGGCGCTTAAAGCCGCTGCGCAGCAATTCGAGTCGGTTTTCATGAATATGATGCTGAAAAGCATGCGTGAAGCGACGCCGCAGGACGGGGCGATGGACAATGAGCAAACCAGAATGTTTACCGGGATGCTGGACAGCCAATTGTCGCAGAGCATGTCAGGAAAGGGTATCGGTCTTGCCGATATGCTGGTCAAACAATTGGGTCGTACCGGTCTGGCGGCACCTAAGACGCCGGTTTCTGGTTCTCAGCCATCCGTTCCCGGGTCATCAGTACCCGTTTCCCGTTCTCAAAATCCTGTTTCCAGTTTCCAGTCTTCGGTTTCAGGTTATCAGGCAGTGCCTTCTGCATTTAATGCAACGACCCAGCAGGATTTTGTAAACAAGATGTTGCCTCATGCATTGCAGGCAAGCCAGGCTTCCGGTGTGCCGCCGCAGCTGATATTGGGACAGGCGGCATTGGAGAGCGGTTGGGGAAAACGCACCATTAATCTGCCGGACGGCAGCAGCAGTCATAACCTGTTCGGCATCAAGGCAGGTAGCGGCTGGCACGGCAAAGTGGCTGAGGTTGTGACGACCGAATACAAGGATGGCGTGGCAAGCAAACAGACTGAAAAATTCCGTGCTTATTCATCTTACACGGAAGCTTTCAATGATTATGCCGGCATGCTGAGCAGCAATCCACGCTATGCAAACGTGATGCAACAGAGCAATAGTCCCGCCGGCATGGCGCAGGCATTGCAAAAATCCGGTTATGCGACTGACCCGAAATATGCGGAAAAACTGGTTAGCGTGATGAAACAAATGAATCTGGGTTAGACAGGATCGCAAGGCAAATACTCGCAAGTTAACGAGACAAATTTAAACTTCGTTTAATCTCTGAAGTTCATCAGTCCGGCGATTATTTTAAATTCGCTATTGTATTGAATATATTGATTATTTTTATAATTATTGCGGATAGTGCCGGTTTTTAGATTAATCGCTCTAAAGGTTTTTTAGTTGGCGCCGATAATTCCAATGTATCGGTCGGGTGGCTGAGAAGGGAAGAATCATGGCAAGCAATAATATATTTAGTGCATCGCTCAGCGGACTGAACGCCGCGATGTATGAAATGAATACCACGCAGAACAATATCGCCAATGCCAGTACGCCGGGTTATACACGGCAGCAGGTGACGTTGAGTGCGCAGGGAAATCCGGTTGCCACAGGTTCGGGTTTCGTAGGTCAAGGTGTCAGTGTTTCCTCGGTGGTACGGGTTTATGATCAGTTTTTGACTGTCCAGGTGCAGCAACAGCAAAGTCAGTCCAGTTATCTGAATACTTATTTGTCCTCTGCGACGCAGGTTGACAATCTGGTATCTAATACGACTTCCGGCGTTTCAACCGCGATGCAAGGGGTATTTAATGCGGTGAATGGTCTGGCTAACACGCCAGGTTCCGTACCTGCCAGTCAAACTGTTTTGAGTACTGCTCAAACGGCTGTGAATAGTTTTCAGTCCATGAGTCAGGGCCTTACCAGTATTTCTACCGCTCTGAACGGGCAAATTACCAACAGTGTTCAACAAATCAATACCTATGCTACTCAAATAGCAACGCTCAATTCCAGTATCGCCAGTGCGAATGCATTGAACAACGGGCAGCCGCCCAATAGTCTGCTGGATCAACGCGATCAATTGGTGACTCAGTTGAATCAGCAGATAGGTGCGACGACTCAGCTGCAGCCGGATGGGACGATGAGCGTTTTTATCGGCAGCGGGCAGGCTTTGGTAGTGGGGAATCAATCCATGGCATTGCAGGTGGTGCAAGATCCCGCCAATCCCAGCAATGTGAACGTTGCCTATTTGAATAATGGAAAAACGACCGCCATTCAGCAAACGAGCCTGCAAAGCGGGAGTTTGGGCGCTTATATCGCATTCAATGCGCAAAGTTTACAACCGGCACAGAATGCACTGGGGCTGGTGGCGTTGGGTTTCGCAAGCAACATCAATCAGCAGAACCAGATGGGGCAGGATATGAACGGCGCACCGGGAGCCGCGCTGATGAGCGTTGCAGGGCCGTTGGTGAGTGCGGGCGCGGCCAATGCCGGAACTGGCGTTGTATCAGCCACGATTGCCAATGTATCTGCCATGACGGCCAGCGATTACCAGCTTAAGTACAACGGCTCAAGTTACACGCTGACACGATTGTCGGACAATAAGGTGACGCAGCTGGGTTCAACCGTACCACTTAGTCAGGTTGTGGATGGACTGACGGTGACGGCCTCCGCCGGTATGACCACAGGTGACAGTTTCCTGATTCGCCCCACGATCAGTGCGGCAGGATCGCTTGCCATGACCACCACGGATCCGACCAAGGTGGCTTCGGCCTTGCCGTATAACAGTGTGGCATCCATCAATGCAAAAAATGGAACCATGACCGCTTCCCTGGGTGTGCTAACGACTTCTACGGTCAATAATCTGGGGACGGCGGCGTCAACAGACACCTTTACCGTGGATGGTAAAACGCTTTTTACAAATACGCTTCCGGCGGGTACCGCTGGAAATCTGATTACGCCCGCACAACTGGATACGGCCTGGACGGCGTTCGCGGCAGCAAATCCGGGTTATTCGTTGACAGGTACTTTTGCCGGGGGCAATGCACAAATCACTAAAGCTGATGGTACGGCCATCGTTTTGAATGAAACGATGAAAGCTGGTGCAGGCGCAACAATGACCTCTCTGGCGGCAACGGGTGTCGGTTTTACGAGTACGACGCCCAGCAATCTGACCGGCAAAATTGCCGGTATCACGGTCAATACCCCGACCAATACGAGTCTGAAGAACCCGGTTGTCATCACGTTTACAGGCGCCGCTACCTATACCGTGACGGGCGCCGTACCGGCCGTGGCAGGAGTGCAAGCCTATACCGCGCCGAATATCAGTTATAACGGTTGGACCATGCAGATGAGTGGGGCGCCGGCACCGGCAGCCGGTGATGTGTTCAGCGTTGGGGCAAATAGCGGTGCTGCAACGGTCAGCAACGGTTCGTATAATCTAAGCCCGGTCAGTATCAGCTTTACCAGCCCTACGGCTTACAACGTGGTTGAGATGACCGGTACGCCTCCTGTCGCTGTCACGTTGGGATCAGGTCTTATTCCGCCAGCGGTGGGCGGGAGCAGCACGGTCAGCTATAACGGATGGACGACGTCGATTGCAGGTGTGCCTGCAACCGGAGATACCTTCAACGTTGCTCAAGGCAGTAATGCCGGTGCGATGGTTGTTACGCCTGGCGCTACCAATGCGGGCGCGGGCAGTATCAGTGGCGGCGCATTCGCTGTGCAGCCTTTTACCATCATGTTCAATAACCCCCCGACCTCGTATACCGTCTCGGGTGCAACGCCGGCGGTGGTGGGTACGGTGCCTTATGTGGCCGGGCAAAACATCAGTTACAACGGCTGGACGATGCAAGTTACCGGCAAACCGGTTGCGGGTGATGTGTTTAATGTCGCCCCCAATACCACCGGAACGGGAGACAGTCGCAATGCTTTGTTGATGGCCGGGTTGCAAAGCCGGAATTTGATGTCCAATGGCACAACCACTTTTCAGGGGCAATTCGGCCAGATGGTCGGTGCAATCGGTGCTAAAACCAGTGAATTGACGACCACAAGCGCTGCGCAAACCAATATGGTGGCTCAAACCGTTGCGGCTCAACAGTCTGTTTCAGGTGTTAATCTGGATCAGGAAGCGGCCAATTTATTGCAATATCAACGTGCCTATCAGGCATCGGCGAAGGCAATGCAGATTGCCAATACCATGTTTGATGCATTACTGACATTAAGGTAGGTGTGAAATGCGTATCAGTTCAAATACTATATTCGCCAATAATGTGACCTTGCTGAATCAGCAGCAAACACAGCTTGCGCAAACGCAACAACAGGTTGCCAGTGGTATGCAACTGACCAACGCATCGGTCAATCCGGTCGCGTACACACAAGCGATGGAGGTCACGCAATCGACCGCCATCAATACCCAGCAATCCGCCAGTGGTACCGCTGCGCTTAACTCGGTTTCACTTGAGGAAAGTACTTTGCAAGGGGTCACCAGCCTGCTTCAGAATGTCAGAACGACTGCTTTGTCTGCCGGGAATGGTTCGCTCAATGCCAGCGACCGTGCAACGTTGGCGACTGCGTTGAGTGGGCAGCTGCAGCAGTTGATGGGCTTGGCCAATAGCACGGATTCAACCGGGAGTTATATGTTTTCCGGATTTCAGTCGCAAACAACGCCGTTTGTGTCTACACCGGCCGGTGTGAGTTATTTTGGCGATAACGGTCAGAGCACCATGCAAGTTGCCGGAGGGCGACAAATTGCGGTGAATGACAGCGGGGCGGATGTGTTTATGCGCATTAAAAATGGCAATGGTACGTTTGTTGCTCAGGCTGACACTGCGAATACCGGCAGCGGGACGATCGCGGCCGGGACTGTTGCCAATCCGGCTGCATTGACGGGGCAGAATTACAGTATTAGTTTTGGTGCGGGGGGGACGTCCTATTCTGTCCTTAATACCACAACCGGCGTGGCGGTAGCGGGTCAGACTGCACAGCCGTATGTGAGCGGGCAAGCCATTTCCTTTGATGGCATGCAGCTCAGCATACAAGGTACACCAGCGGCTGGCGACAGTTTTTCGGTGGCCCCAAGTACCAATCAAAGCGTATTTACCACCATTTCAAATCTGGTCACAGCCTTAAATTCACCTGTGACGGGTGCCTCTCTGACCAATAGTCTTAATTCAGGCCTTGGCAATATTGATAATGCGCTCAATAATGTGCTGAATACGCAAACTTCATTAGGCTTGCGTATCAACGAGATTAACGCTCTGCAGGCAACGAGTGCCAGTACCGGTTTGCAATTACAGCAGACCTTGTCCACCTTACAGGATACCAATGTTACACTGGCTATCAGTAATTTGACGATGCAGCAGACCATCTTGCAGGCCGCACAGAAATCTTTCGTTCAGGTTGCCAATCTGTCCATGTTTACCTACATGTAATCTTTGAGAAGCTGCGGCGCGATATCGCGCCGTGACTTTCAAGCACGTCACTGCCTGCGTTCTGGGTTAAAATTCGTTTCTCAGACCATTTTGCAGCAATCCGGTCTAAATCTTTTGAAAACAGCCAACATGACGCGCGAAGAACCTGCATTTAAAATTAAAACCGGCAACATTTCTGTACTGCAACTCCATATTCTCACCACTGATCTGACTCAGCTCAAACAAGCGTTGACGGTACGTCTGGCTCAAACGCCGGACTTTTTTGCCAGTACCCCGATTGTGCTGGAACTCTCAGGGATTGCCGAGTCAGGCTTGTGTCTGAGCTTCTCGGATCTGGTTTCATTCATGTCGGGGCACGGGATGTGTGCTGCCGGTGTGCTCGGCGGTTCTGCGGAGCAGCGTGAGGATGCGATACAGGCAGGACTTGGGTTGTTCTCCGATGCACCGGTCAGAGGTGTATCCAAAAGGGATGCAGAACCTGTGGCAGAAATACACGAGCAATCCGAGTTGCCGGGTTTTTCCGCCGAAGTGGTTGAGCCTGCTGACAAGGAAGTTGCCGCACCGCCTGCCAGACCCACGCTGGTGATAGATAAACCTGTCCGTACCGGTCAGCGCATCTACGCGGAAGGTGCCAATCTGGTGGTGTTGGCGATTGTCAATGCGGGGGCTGAGCTGATTGCGGATGGCGATATTCATGTCTATGCACCGATGCGAGGTAAAGCGATCGCCGGGGCGCGCGGCAATGAAGCAGCCCGTATTTTCGTGAACAGCATGGAGGCGGAATTGCTGTCGATTGCCGGGTGTTTCAAGCTGTTCGAAGAGGGGATCCCGGAAAATGTGCGCGCAAAACCGGCCAGAGTGCATCTGGATGGCTCGCGTCTGGTAATTGAACCCCTCAATGGCTGACGTTCTGTTTTTGATATTGACGCGATAACGTAAAATTCACGTAGCGATACGTTTGCTCCTTCCCTTGCAAGGATTTATCTGCGGGGGAAGGTTGGAAAGGGGGCTGGCATGGAGTGCCCATTGTGAGTTGGCAACTTTTTCATGCCAGTTACAGGTAAAATGCGCAATTACGATTAACTGTTCGGGAAATGAAACGTGGCTAAAGTTATTGTTGTTACTTCAGGTAAAGGCGGCGTGGGTAAAACGACGACCAGCGCCAGCTTTTCAAGTGGTCTGGCGATGCGCGGTAATAGAACAGTCGTGATCGATTTCGATGTGGGCTTGCGTAATCTTGATCTGATCATGGGCTGCGAGCGGCGTGTGGTGTATGACATCATCAATGTGATCAATGGCGAAGTCTCGCTTAAACAGGCGCTGATCAAGGACAAGAACTGCGATAACCTGTATATCCTGCCGGCCTCACAAACACGGGACAAGGATGCGCTTAATCTTGAGGGTGTCGAACGTATTCTGAACGAGTTGAAAGAGACGTTTGACTTCATCGTCTGCGATTCGCCCGCAGGTATCGAATCCGGTGCCTTTACTGCGATGTATTTCGCCGATGAAGCGCTGATCGTGACCAATCCTGAAGTATCGTCGGTGCGTGATTCTGATCGCATCCTGGGGATACTCGCCGCCAAATCCAAACGTGCGGTTGAGGGATTGGAGCCGGTTAAGGAACACTTGCTGGTCACGCGTTATGACCCAAAACGAGTGAATACGGGCGCCATGTTGTCGGTCGTCGATATTCAGGAAATATTGCGTATTCCGCTGCTGGGTGTGATTCCTGAATCAGAATCGGTATTGCAGGCATCGAACTCCGGAACGCCTGCGATCCATCTGGATAAGAGCGATGTCGCAGAAGCCTATCGGGACGTGGTGGGACGCTTCATGGGCGAGGAGTTGCCGATGCGCTTTATCAATGAAAAAGCCGGATTCTTCAAACGACTGTTGGGAGGTCACTGAGATGTCCATGATTGCTGGTCTGATCGACTACCTGCGCGGCAATGAAAAGAAATCCGCTGTCGTTGCCAAGGAGCGCCTGCAAATCATTCTGGCGCATGAGCGTGCCGGGAGAGGTACGGCGACGCCTGATTATCTGCCTGCACTACAGGAGGAATTGATGGCGGTGATTGCGAAGTACATCCATATCGACCGTGATTCGTTCAAGGTTCAACTGGAGAAGCACGATCAGTATGACGTGTTGGAATTGAACATCACGCTGCCGGACAAGAAAAACAGCAGGCAATAAACTACGGTTTAATATTTAGTGTTTCGGGCAGTTTTACCAGTTTGAGGGCGGTAGCCAGCGCTTCGGTGGTAAGTCTGTCCATGATCGGGCTGAAATACGGCATGGAAAAGCTTAGCACGAAGAATCCGACCGACAGCGTGAGCGGGAATCCGATCGCAAACAGGTTGAGTTGTTGGGCTGCGCGCGTCAAAATGCCGAGCGCCAGATTGGTGATCAGCAAGGCGGCCAGCAGCGGCAGTGAAATTTGCAGTGCATAGGCAAAGATGCTCGCACCCCAGAGTGCCGCCGCATAAAAACTTTTACTTGCCATCATTTCGCCCACCGGCAGCGTGTGGAAGCTTTCTGCCACGAGGGAAATCATGATCAGGTGCCCGTTCATCGCTAAAAATGCGAGTGAGGCAATGATGCCGAGCCATTGTGCAATGACAGGCGAGTAGGACGAATTTGACGGGTCATAGAAACTGGCAAATCCCAGGCCCATTTGCAGCCCGGAAAATTCTCCTGCCATTTCCACCGCAGTAAAAATCAGACGCATGGTAAAACCCATCGCGGTGCCGATGATGATTTGCTGAACGATGATCAGCAAGCCTTGCGGCGAACTGAGAGCTACGGCAGGCATGGGGTCCAGCGTCGGCGCGATGACAATGGCAAGCAGTGTAGCCAGCCCGATTTTGACGCGCTTGGGTACTTGTTTATTGCCGAATATGGGTGAACTGGAAATCAGGGCGAGCAGGCGAACCATCGGGAACATCAGTGTGGCGAGCCAGATATCCAGTTGCGCGCTGCTGATGTTAATCACGAATCAGCCTTTGAACGGCTTAGCTTGTGTGGAGGAATCAGTCCCTTCCCTCTTCTCCCTTCCCCCTTCCCCATTTTTACCCGACCATCCAGGGGATGTTGCCGTACAGACGCCGGATGAAATCAACCATCATGGTGACCATCCACGGTCCCGCGATCACCAGCACAATAAAAACGCCCAATAACTTTGGAATAAACGACAGGGTCTGTTCGTTGATCTGGGTTGCGGCCTGGAAAATGCTCACCACCAGGCCGATCGCCAGTGCACTGAGCAACAGCGGAGCGGACAGCATCAGGGTCAATTCGATGGCCTGCTGGCCCAGTGTCATGACTGATTCGGGTGTCATTTTGTAAGTTATTGATTAATAACGATTATGTATAAAAGCTTTGTGCGAGTGAACCGATGAGCAGGTTCCAGCCGTCGGCCAAAACAAACAGCATGATTTTGAATGGCAGCGAGATGATAGAGGGGGATAACATCATCATTCCCATCGACATCAGTACGCTGGCAACCACCATGTCGATGATCAGAAAAGGAATATAGACCACGAAGCCAATCTGGAAGGCTGTCTTCAATTCGCTGGTCACATAAGCCGGAACCAGCAGGCGCAGCGGAACGTCATCTGCGCTTTGCAGCGGCTCGCTATTGGAAATTTTAACGAACAGCGCAAGGTCGGTCTGGCGGGTCTGGCGCAACATGAAGGCTTTGAGCGGTACCGTACCTTTTTCGACGGCTTGCTGCAAATCGAGTTTGCTCTCGCTGTACGGCAGGTAGGCCTCCGTGTAAATTTTGTCGAACACCGGAGACATCACGAAGAAGGTCAGGAACAGGGATAAGCCGATCAGCACCTGATTTGGAGGCGACGACGGGGTGCCTAATGCTGAACGCAGCATGCTCAGCACGATGATAATGCGGGTAAAACCGGTCATCATCAGCAGGATGGCCGGCAGAAAACTCAAAGAGGTGAGTATCAGCAGGGTTTGCAGGCTCAGACTGTAGCTCTGTCCACCCCCTGCCGCAGCTTTGCTGGTGATGGCCGGTACGGCAATTTCAGCCCACGCGCCGTGACTTGCGACTAGCAAGGCAATAAACAATAAAAGACTACGCAGCATCGCTTTTTCCGTTGGCAGCGCGCGGTTTGAGCATGGTGGTCAACAGTGTTGCAAATTTGTTGTCAGAGCCTGTGTTGGTATGTGAATCGGGTTGATAGCTTTCCGGTTTTTCCAGCGTGTGTAAAGTGCGTATCTGTCCCGGACCGACCCCGAGCACCAGCCAGGTATCCTTCACTTCAACCAGCACCACGCGCTCACGCTGACCGATTGCAATACTGCCGATGACCCGGAGCAGGTTGCCTGTTCCTTGTTGTGCGATATTCATGCGTTTGAGCAGCCACGCAACCGCAACGATGACGGCCAGTACCAACAGCAGGCTGAAGGTGATTTGCAGCAAGCTGCCCGTGTTGGAAACAGGCGCGGTATAGGGCCGTGCGATCTCAGCTGCCATTGCGGTACCGGACAGCATGGCAGATATCGAGAACGGGAGGGAGAAGGCGTGTTTCATGCGAGTTAGCGATTAATACGGCGCAGGCGTTCGGATGGCGTGGTGATATCGGTCAGGCGTATGCCAAGTTTGTCGTTGACCACCACGACTTCTCCCTGAGCAATCAGGAATCCGTTAATCATCACATCCAGCGGTTCACCGGCCATACCGGCCAGTTCGACCACCGAACCTTGCGCCAGTTGCAGCAGATTCTTGATCGGCATTTTGGTGCGCCCCAGTTCAACGGTCAGTTGCACCGGAATGTCCAGAATCATGTCAAGATCATTGGGTGTACTGCCCGCGCCGGCTGCACCGAATTTTTCGAAAACATGCGCCTTGCTGGCCGGCGGAGGTGTTTCCTGTTCGGCCATCGCGGCTGCCCAGTCATCTGCACCCGCTGTTGCTTCAGCGGTTGCCTGCTCTGACATGGCGGCTCCCCAATCGTCGGCGGTGATGGCAGTTTCATCAGGCATTGTTTTCTCCTTCGTTGGTGTTGAGCATTTTTTCTATTTTAAGTGCATATTGATTGTTGAAGATGCCATATTTGCACTCCATTATCGGAACTCCATCGACGGCCGCCGTGATATTTTCATCGACTTCCAGAGGAATCACATCGCCGACATGCATTTTTAAAACTTTTTCCAGCGTGATGCTGGCTTTGCCCAGCATGGCGGTCAGCTCGATTTCGGCGCATTGCACCTGACGGTGGAGCAGTTGCATCCAGCGTTTATCCACGGCAAGATGTTCTCCCTGTATGTTGCTGTAGAGTAAGTCCTTAACCGGCTCCAGCGTAGAGTAGGGCATGCAGGTATGGAAGGCGCCGCCATTACCACCCAGTTCGATATCGAAAGTAGTGACGATGACGACCTCGTTCGGGGTGGCAATATTGGCAAATTGCGGGTTCATTTCCGAGCGCACAAATTCGAATTCAAGCGGGTGGACGGTTTCCCAGGCTTTTGCGTAGGTTTCAAATACCACGGCCAGCATTTTCTGGATAATGCGTTGTTCAGTCTGGGTGAACTCGCGCCCCTCTACCCGGGTGTGAAAACGACCATCGCCGCCAAACATGTTGTCCACCACCAGAAATACCAGATTCGGGTCGAAAATGAACAGGGCATTGCCGCGCAACGGCTTGGCCTGAATGATATTCAGATTGGTGGGGACGGCCAGATTGCGCACGAATTCACCGAACTTCAGAACGCGTACCGGGCCTACTGAAATTTCAGGGGTGCGGCGAATGAGGTTGAACAGACCGATGCGGAACAAACGGGCAAAACGCTCGTTGATGATTTCCATGGTGGGCATACGCCCACGCACGATACGTTCCTGTGAAGCTAAATTGTACGGGCGAACCTCTCCGGCAGACGCTTCAGTATGATCTGCAACATCATCCGCTTCGCCATTCACCCCCTTGAGCAGGGAGTCAACTTCGTCCTGGGAGAGAAATTCGCTCATTTTTTCTATTGGATAATGAATGAAGTAAATAGCACCTCTGCCACCCCTTTTTTGCTGGGTGTTTCGGCTGTGGCCGCGTGCGGCGTTTCTCCTTCGGCAGCAGGGGCGGTCGCATGAATTTCCGGTGCGGACTTGCGCAGGCCCAGTACATATTCAACTTGCGACTTGATGTCGCCTGCAAGTTTTTCCTTGCCAGCTACCGTGGCTAATTCAGACGGGTATTTGCTTTGCAGCAACATATTGACTCTGTGCTGGATTTCTGGATTGCTTTCTTTTACTTTCTCTTCCAGTTCCGGTTTGCTGAGCTTGAGCGTGATGGCGACTTGCATGACGCGATCATCACCTTCTTTCATCAGATTGGCGGTAAATGTGCCGATCTCAACAAATTTTGGCGGCACCTTTGGTTTTGATTCGTCTTCGCCATCGTCAGCCGGTGCTTCTTCACTTGCTGCGGCATGCTCGCCTTTAGGCGGATGGTCCTTTTTCATCATAAAGAATGCTGCGCCACCGCCTGCCAGCAGCACAACCACGGCGATAATGATGATGAGCATTTTTTTGCTTTTAGGCGGTTGATCACCGGCGGCGGGTGCTGCGGCTGGCTTGGCTGGTTTCGACATGGTGCGATTCCTTATTGAGGTTTGAGTGATGAAAAATAAGCGCGGCGAATAATGACACAAATAACGCGGGTTTCCACCGCTAAATTAAATTTTTGCGAGCATTCGCACAGCGAATTGCCTGCTTAAACCGCTGGAAACTTTCAGGCAAAGGTGTCAACCATGCCATTATGACGTCGTGTTGCGGTGAGTGGCGTCATTATCGGGGACGCCTCCGCCGACGCGGCATTGGCCGATTCCGTGCGGGTATGGCTGCGTTGATTCATAAAGCCGGCGGATCCTCCGTCGCGTGGCGGCTGATCACTGACTGTCGCATTGCCCAGCATGATACCGCTATCGGCCAAACTTTCGCGAAGTTTAGGCATGGCATTTTCAATGGCTTCACGCACTGCACTGTGAGGCGAGGTGAACAGGGCGGTTGCCTGGTTATCGGAGATGCTCAGTACAACGCTCATCGGTCCCAAATCGGGCGGATTTAAATGCAATTCGGCAACCTGATTTTGTTGCGTGCTCATCCAGCTGATTTTTTGTGAAAACTCATCCGGCCATGCGCTGCTGCCCAGCGGTGCGGCGATGGTGGTATTCGTCTGTGTTGCAGTATGGGTGTTGGGCAGGAAACTAGCTGCGATCTGTGCGCCGGCTGATTGTGCTAAAGCTTGTGCGGAGGGCGCAGGCAGGTTGGCCGCCAATTCTGCTGCCTTGAAGATTTCCGTGCCAGCCTTGATGGCTGGCAACTGTTCTGCCTTGACGGAAGTGCCGGCAGGCAGATCCGTTGAATTCGCCTGATGGGCTGACACTGCTGAACGCAGTGTCTTTCCCAGATTCGTGCCCGCATCTGCACGAATGACGGTTTTAATTTCAGGATTCGCAGGCGCAGGTTTGCTGGTCACATTCGGGGTGACGGCAGTATTGGGCATTTGATTTAATAACGCGGCCAGCGGGTTGGTGTTGGTATCGGTTGTTTGCGGTGTTTTATCCTTGTCGGATTTTGCAGCGCTGCCCGCAGCAGCCTTGATCGTTTGATTTTCAGGTGCTTTTGCAATGCTGCTTGAGACAGGGTTAACTGATTGATTATCAAGTAATAATGCGGCCAGCGGGTTGGTCGTCACAGCGGGAGGCGTTGTCTGATCCTGTGTTACCTGGTCTGTGGTGGTTTTTGATTTTTCGCCGTGAGCGTTTTTACTCGCCGGTGGTTTTTCGGAAACGGCTGTCTTGTCTGTTGCCGCATTGTCGCCCATTTGTCGCGCCAGTACGGTGCCGAATCCATTGTCAGTTTGCGCGCCGTTCTGTTTTGCGTTCTGCGGCGATGCGGGTGGTGCTGTGTTAAGTACAGGATTAATCATGATTTTTCTCCGGTTTTATTTTTCCGTATTAAGCATCTTGTAAGCGGTTGCACGACCTGTGTGTTCGTCCATGGCCTTCTGCTCCTGTTTTGTCTCGACCTTTTGTTCATGTTCAAAATAACGTTGTTGCAATGTACCAAACGACTTCAGCTTGCGTTGTGCGTTGGCATATTCGCCCCTGCCGGCTTGTGTGGATAATTTGCTTTGTTCGACGACCTTGATCTGCTGCGTGATCGCTGCATCCAGTTTGTAAATGAATTCCTGAAAATTTCGCAACATAGCCGGGTTCATGCCCTGCTGACTCGCTGTCTGCATCCTGGTCTGATAGTCGAGGCGATATTGCTGTAACGTTTCGAGCTGAATTTGTGTTTCGTGTTGTTGTTTGTTGAGTTCACCCAGTCTTCGTGTCGCCGATTCATTCTTGATCTGGGCCAGATTCAATAAGGTCTGCAATTGAAATGGTTTGGTCATGATCAGTGTACCGTTTCAAACAAGGCGGCAAGTTGGGCGAGGCTGTCCGCATAGTTTTCGCGTTGATGCATGCCTTGCTTTAAGAATTGCTCCATTCTGGGGTAAAGTTTGATGGCTTCATCCAGCAGCGGGTCGCTGCCGTTGATATAGGCACCGACGCTGATCAGGTCGCGGTTGCGCTGGTAGTGGGCATAGAGTTGTTTGAACCGCTGTACCAGTTGTGCATGTTCCGGACTCGCCAGTCGCGACATCACGCGGCTGATCGAGGCCTCGATATCAATCGCAGGGTAGTGGCCTTGTTCTACCAGGCGACGAGACAGCACGATGTGGCCGTCCAGAATGGCGCGCGCGCTGTCGGCAATCGGATCTTGTTGATCGTCCCCTTCAGTCAGCACGGTGTAAAAGGCGGTGATCGAACCGCTGCCCTCCAGGCCATTTCCTGCACGTTCAACCAGTTGGGGAAGCTTGGCAAAAACCGAAGGCGGATAGCCTTTGGTCGCGGGGGGTTCGCCCACTGCCAGCGCGATTTCACGTTGCGCCATCGCATAGCGGGTCAGTGAGTCCATGATTAATAAGACATTTTTACCCTGATCGCGGAAATATTCGGCGATGGTGGTCGCGTACGCCGTACCTTGCAGCCGCATCAGCGGCGAGGTGTCCGCTGGTGTGGCAACCACCACTGAGCGCGCCATTCCTTCCGGGCCGAGAATGTCATTGATGAATTCCTTGACTTCGCGACCGCGTTCGCCGATCAGGCCGACGACGGTGACGTCCGCGCTGGTATAGCGCGCCATCATGCCGAGCAACACGCTCTTTCCCACACCGCTGCCGGCAAACAGACCCATGCGCTGGCCTCGTCCTACTGACAGCAGGCTGTTGATGGCGCGCACACCGACATCCAGCGGGGTGTCGATCGAGGCGCGTTCCAGCGGATTGAAAGGGCGGCTCTGCAGCGGAGCGGAGGCGGTATCCGTCAAAGGGCCGAGTTGATCGAGCGGCTTGCCGGCGCCGTCGAGTACGCGACCGAGCAACATATTGCCTACCGGCAAATGTTTTGCGTGATCGGACAGGCGGCGACGCGGCGGCTTGCGTTTACCCGCCAGTGTCAGCACATGTACCGGTTCAATCGGCATGACGCGTGCGCCGGGAACCAGACCGTAGACATCGTTTTCCGGCATCAAAAACAGCTTTTCACCTGAAAATCCGACGACTTCCGCATCGACCGTCGTGTTTATCAGGCGAATTTCACACGTGCTGCCCACCGGCATTTGCAGGCCGACGGCTTCCATAATCAAGCCTGTCACTTTGGTCAGATGCCCGTTGGCTGGCATGGGTTTGCAGTCGGCTACATATTCACGACCTTCCGCGAGAAACGCCTGCCAGCGCAGACTATGCTCGCCGCTGGGTTGTGGAATGGCAGGATCAAGGATGGCAAGATCTGGATCAAGAAACGAGGAGCGATCGGCAATTAGCGTCAGGTCATCAGCCATGATTTATCCTGCCCGATGGATTTCACGATATTCTGCCAGCGCGTAGCGTTAGTCGCGTCGATATTGCTGTGCGCCGTTTCTACACGGCATCCGCCTTGTTCGATTTTGGTGTCGGTAAAAATCTTCCATCCGGCGTGTGCCAGTTCTTCGCCCATTTGTCTGCGTACCAGTTCTGCGTCAGCCGGGTGCAGAATCAGGTGCGCGTTCTGGTTGAAATGCGGCAAACTGCTGATGGCGGAACTGATTATTTTCAGGATAATCTCGGGTTTGATCTGTAACGTTTCGACGATCATCTTGTGGGCGATTTCCAGAGACAAATCAAGCAATGACTGCGCTAGCTGTTCGTCAACCTGCGTAAGCGCGGTTTGCAGATTTTGTAATAAGGTCTGTAGAAGGGCTGTTTCAGTTTGAGCTTGCTGGGCGCCGGCCGCATAGCCTGCCTGATGACCCGCTGCATACCCCTCGCCGTGAGCCTGCTGTTGAATTCTTATTAATTCGGCTGCGGCTGATGCTGTTGATTCAGTCGTTTTATTCTGCGTGTCAGGTGATCTTTCAGGTTGCACTGCCTGGTGGACAGAGTCGAAAGAGGGTAACTCCCAGCGCTGAAATGCGGTGAGTTGTTCTTTGGGTGTGGTAAAGTCAGCCATTTGCACACCTGCTATCAGACATAAGCATCCTCGTCTCCTTTGCCGCCCAGGGCAATTTGACCGTCATCAGACAGGCGCTTGACGACTTTGAGAATTTCCTTCTGATTGGCTTCGACCTCGCTGAGTTTGACCGGACCTTTCGATTCCAAATCTTCGCGCATCATTTCGGCAGCGCGTGCAGACATATTCTTGAATATCTTCTCGCGCAGTTCTTCGCCGGCACCTTTCAATGCGACGATCAGCGCTTCGGATTGAACTTCGCGCAGAATCAGCTGAATTCCTCTGTCATCGACCTCCAGAATATTTTCAAAGACAAACATCTTGTCTTCGATTTTTTGTGCCAGATCCGGGTCAAAGCTGCGCACTTTCTCCATCATCTCGGCTTCCAGTGTGCCGCCCATGAAATTAAGAATTTCTGCGGCCGTGGTGACCCCGCCTTTGAGGGATTTTTTGCCCGTTGCACCGCCGCTCATCAGTTTGCTCAGCACATCGTTGAGTTCACGCAAGGCGACCGGCTGTACGCTGTCCAGTGTGGAGATACGCAGCAGCACATCGCTGCGAGTGCGTTCAGAGAACATTTTCATGATGCCGGCGGCCTGATCAGGTTCAAGATGGACCAGTATCGTCGCAATGATTTGCGGGTGTTCGTTGCCGATCATTTCCGCAACTGCACCCGGATCCATCCATTTCAGACTTTCGATGCCGCTGGTGTCGCTGCTGTGCATAATGCGGTCGAGCAGGCCTGCAGCCTTGTCATCGCCTAGCGCCTTGGTCAGCATGCTGCGGATGTAATCGTTTGAATCCATGCCGATGGTGGTTTTCTCGGAGGCTGCGACCAGAAAGTCGTGGAATACCTGAGAAATCTGGTCGCGTGTCAGATTGCTCAGTGCAACCATCGCCGTACTGATTTTCTGGACTTCCTTGGGGCCCAGATATTTGAGCACCTCTGCGGCTTCGTTTTCGCCCAGCGTCATTAGGAAAATCGCACTATTTTGCACGCCGTCACTCATTGCCGTTCACCCAATCCTTGATTACGCTTGCCACAATCTTCGGATCTTGCTGTGTGATCTGGCGTGCGATGCTCAGATTTTTTTCATAAGGTTCGATGGGGGGGGTGTAGTGCCCGGATCCGTCGTCGACGCCGATGTGTTGACCACCTTCAGCGCCGACTGCTGCTTCACTGATGACATGACCTTCGGCATCCAGTAGTTCTTCGTGTTCGGTCTCCTCTTCTTCGGCCTTGAACGGCTCCAGCGGACGGAAGGCCGGTTTGATAATTTTGAATACCACAATCAGCATCACGATGGCGATGATTGAATATTTAGCGAGTTGTTTCGCCAGATCTATCATGTCGGCTTGCTTCCACAGAGGCAACTCTGCCAACACTTCCTTGTCGTCGTTGAACGCGGCGTTCTGCACATTCAGGCTGTCACCGCGATTCTGATCAAAGCCTACCGCATCTTTAACCAGGTTGTCGATTTGTGCTTTTTCCGCGTCAGTCAGCGGTTTGGAGCTGACTTTCCCTTTTGGATCGGTTGCTTTGTGGTTGTTGACGACCACCGCCACAGACAGGCGCTTGATCATGCCAACGGGCAATACGGTGTGGCTGATGGTGCGATCCACTTCGTAATTAATGGTGTTTTCTTTGTGCAGGTTGTCTATTTTTGGGCTGTTTTCTGTGTTTGTCGCGCCGGGTACGGCGATGATGGGTGCGGTGGCAGGAACCGGGGGTTGGTTGGAGAGCGCGCCGGGTACGCCGCTTGCACTCAGGCCGGAGCCGTTCAGGGTTTCAGAATTTTGCTGGCTGCGCACACTTGAATCATTCGGACTCTGGTTGGGTTTGTAGGTTTCCGCCGTTTGCTCGGTGCGTGAAAAATCGATGTTCGCCGTGACCTGTGCATGTACATTATTCGCGCCCAGCAGCGGTGTGAGGATGTCCTCAATGCGCTTGATGTAGTTTTGTTCGATTTGCTGCACATATTTAAGCTGATTGGCGTCCAGACCCAGGCCGTTGCCGTCCTGCAGTGCACTCAGCAGCGTGCCATCCTGATCGACGATGGTGACATTTTTTGCTGACATGTCCGGTACGCTGCTCGAAATCAGATGCACAATTGCGCTGACCTGGGATGAGTCAAGCAGTCTGCCGCCGTGCAGGGTCAGTATCACGGAGGCGCTGGGTTTTTGCTGTTCCTTGATGAAAACGCTGGGTTTCGGAATGGCCAGGTGGACGCGAGCTGAGGCCACTGCACCGATGCTTTGTACCGAACGCGCCAATTCGCCTTCCAGCGCGCGCTGGTAATTGACCTGCTCGGCGAATTGGGTGATGCCGAATTTCTGGTTTTCCATCAATTCGAAGCCCACGGTCCCGCCCTTGGGCAGACCTTGTGTGGCCAGCTTCAACCGTGCTTCATGAACTTGATTGGCGGGTATCATCAACGCGCCGCCGCCCTCGGCGAACTTGTAGGGGATATTCATCTGCTGCAACGAGTCGATGATTGCACCGCCATCGCGGTCGGATAAATTGCTGTACAGCACCCGGTAGTCCGGGGTTTGCCCCCACATCCACGCCGCCGCAATCAGGGCAATTAATGCGGCAATGCCAACTCCGAGGCCCATTTTTTGCTGGGCGCTGAGTTGCTCGAAGCGACTGGCTACGCTTGCGGCGGGTGTTGAGCTGTTTGCTTGTTCGGTCATGTTGATTGCGGGCGACACCTGAATGCCACTGGGACAGTAAGTCTATTATCTATTTTGGATGTCATTTTGAAGGCGGGAATAAAGGGAAAATCCCATGCTTGTTCTTTTGATGTTACACGTGTTTGTTCAAGTATTGTGTGATTACTGTAAAACCCGCTTGTGGCGGCGCATGTTTGTTTAAGCTGCTCGCTGACCGGTTAGTTCAAGGAGTTTATAAATGAGCAATATATCAGCTGTTGACGGATTGTTGGCGCAAATGCGGGTGGCTGCAGCGGCAGCCGGTTTGCGTGAACCGGCTCCGACAGCGCAACCCGGTAAGGTTGATTTTTCCAATGTGCTGAAAAATGCGCTCGATGGCGTGGCGCAAGCTCAGGAAAAATCCGAAACGCTGCAAAAGGCATTCGTGATGGGCGACGATAAAGTCAGTTTGAGCGATACCATGATCGCCATGCAAAAAGCCGGCATCAACTTTCAGGCCACCGTTCAGGTGCGCAACAAGGTCGTGCAGGCCTACAATGACATCATGAATATGCAGGTTTAA
>JAPLQK010000017.1 GCA_026399735.1 Pseudomonadota bacterium | reverse complement strand
GTAAAAAATGGCCATGAAAAACCCAGCAATACCGCAGCCGAAAGCAAGCCTGCTGCCACCTTGAGCAATTTTCCGGATTTGCGCTTTTGCGCCTGAATCTGGTGCGGCAGCAGATCGATGCGAAAATGTTCGATATGAACTTGCAGCTGTTGATTCGCCTGCTCGTCCAATTCGGCCAGCTGCAGACACTGCAGTGCCACCTGTTTTTCCAGCACCGCCTTTTCCTGAGCCGCGACCGTCGCCCTCTGTTCGGCTGAAATATGTTCTGCCGTTGCCGCATGGGCTTCCGTCTCAGCTTGCAGACGCTGTTCCATCTGCCCGAACAACTGCTGCTCATCTACCAGCCTTGACTGCTGCAGATGGAGCAACTGCTGCTGCTCCTGCTGCCTCTGCACGGCGACTTGTTCAGCTTGTTCCGCAGTCGCAGCCAGTTCAGCCGCTATTCTGAGTTCAAGCTGCTCTGCCTGAAGCTTCGCCTGTTCAGACTGCACGGTCAGTTGCTGCATGGCGGCGCGATGCGCGCCAAATTCTGTAATTTCACTCGCTGCTTGCTCTGACTGTTTTAGCAGGACAATAAGTTGCTCATCCGCCTGGCGCTTTGCCGCCTGTTCGGCAGACAATTTCCCCTGCTCCGCCTCAATTAAATGTTGCTCGGCTTCAATCCTGTCCTGCTTTGCCTGCGCAGATTTCTCTGCAATTGTTTGTTTATACGATAAATTTTCATGTAATGTGCGTTCACGCTCGGCCAGCTGCCGCTCCTGCCTGGCCAACTGATTCTCCATCTGCTCGCGCGCCAACGCTGCCAGACGGGCCGATTCAGCATGCTGCGCACGTAGCGCCAGCGCTGCAATAGCCGACTCCTCCTGAAGAGTTTGCTGCTGTTCGGCATCAAACGCCTGACGTTGCGCCGCCTCATGCGCCTCAGCCAGCTGCCTGGCATGTTGTGCTGCCGCTATTTTTGCCTGTTCAGCAGCGCATGCCTGCTGCTCGGCGACCAGACAGGCTTGCACTGCGGCATCAGCCGACGTTTCAAGTGCGGCGCGCAATTCCTGCTGCGCCTGCAATTCACGCTCGTGAGCCAGCCGTAACGACTCCTGCCCGGCCAGCTGCAATGCCAGCTGTTCGCGTTCAAACGCTGCCAGCCTGGCGGTTTCGGCAATTTGCAAGTGTTGCTGTATTGCTGCAATAGCCGATTCTTCATGACGAATTTTTTCCTGGCAGGCTTCCGCAGCCAGCCGGTCGGCCTCTTCATGTGCACAGGCTTGCAGTCTTGCCTGCTCTGCTGCGGCATATTTTTCCTGCTCGGCACAGGCGGCCAGCCGCACCGCTTCCAGACGAGCCAGCACAGCCTGCCTGGCTGCGTCAGCAAGCGATTGTTGATGCGTAATTTTGGCTTGTAAATCCCGCTCCAGCTCGAACTGCTTCCCGGCTTGCCCGGCCAGCTGATTTTCCATCTGCTCACGCTGCAGCGCTGCCAGTCTGGCTACCTCGGCAATATGAACGCGTTGCTGCATCGCCGTGATTGCCGATTCTTCGCGACGAATTTTTTCCTGTTCGGACGCCAGAGCTTGTCGTTGCACTGCTTCATAATCAGATGCCTGTTGCTGCGCCTGTTTTTCCGCAGCTATTTTCAGCTGTTCGGCCTCACATGCCTGCTGCTGGGCTGCAAGCCGCGCCCCGACTGCAGCAGCGGCTTCCATTTCGAGTGCGGCACGCTGCTCGATTTGCGCCAGCTGTTGCCGCTCCTGTTCGGCCAGTTGCAATGCCAGCTGTTCTCGTTGCTGCATTGCAGCAAGCACCTCTGCTTCAACACGCATTTTCTGCTGTTCGGCTTCAATCGCCAGACCTTGTGCTGTTTCGCGCTCAAGCGCCAGATGACGTGCCTGCTGTTCCGCGACTATTTTCAGCTGTTCTGCCTCACAGGCCTGCTGCTGCGCAAGAACACGCGCCTGCACGGCAGCAACGGCTTCCATTTCAAGTACGGCATGCTGCTCGACTCCGGCCTGCAATTCACACTCGTATGCCAGACGCTGTTGCTCTTGTTCTGCCAAACGCTGTGCAAATTGTTCGCATTCCACAGCGGCCAATCTGGCGGCCTCGGCAGCCTGAACCTTTTGCTGCATGAGCTGAACTGCCGACGCTTCACTGCGCAACTGCGCCTGCAGGGCGTCAGCCATCTGTCGCTGCAATGCTTCGTGTGCAGAAGCCTGTTGATGCGCCTGCTGTTCAATGGCTATTTTCGCCTGTTCAGCTTCACAGGCCTGCTGCTCCGCCTGAAGATGCGCCTGCACGGCAGCAACGGCGTCAGCCTCCAGGGCGGTTCTTTGCACCAGCGCTGCCTCTAATTCGCGCTCGTGCGCCAGACGCAGCTGCTCCTGTTCGATCAAGCGCTTTGCCATCTGCTCACGTTCAAGCGCTACCTGCCGCGCGGCTTTGGAAATTTCCTCCAGTTGACTCAGTGCAGCGATGGCCGACTGTTCGCTGCGAATCTTTTCCTGTTCCGCCTCAATTGCCAGACCTTGCGCGACTTCATGCGCATGAGCCAGATCCATAGCCTGTTGCGCTGCTGCTATTTTTGCCTGTTCAGCCTCGCATGCCTGTTGCTCCGCCATGACTCGCGCCTGCAAAGCTGCATTCGCTTCCGACGCAAGTGCGACACGTTGCGCCAGCTGAATCTCCAGCGCCCGCTCATGCGCCAGACGCTGCTGTTCCTGCGCGGCCAGCTGCAGCGCCATCTGCTCACATTCTGCTGCAACCCCGGTAGCAGCCCTGGCAGCTTCAGCCTGCTTTCTGGCCGCGACTGAAGCGCGTGCTTCGCTGCGGATCCGCGCTTCTTCCTGTTCAACCGCTTTCTGTTCCTCAGCCACACGCAACATGGACATGTTTTCGGCGCGCTGCAAGGTTTGTTCATGAAGCAAACGAGCCTCATTCATTTGCTTCTTTAAAGCTGCCGCCGCCAACGCTTCGGCATGAATGTGCTGCTCTTTCTGCCTCAAAGCCTGTGCTTCTGTATCGGCACGCATCCGCGCGATATTCAGTGCACGTACTGCAGCCTGTTCCTGATTTTGCGCATCCAGATCAGCTTGATCGTTGAGTTGCAGTGTTTTCTGTGCGATTGCCTGCGCACGCACTTCCATTTCGATGCGTTGATTGTCCGATTCAATCGCAAGCAGCTCATCCGCCATTCTGGCTTCGATTGCGGATATCGCTCGCGTTTCTGCCTCAAACTGCGCCTGTGCAATACGCAACGCATCAGACTCAAGCGTAGTTCGCCGCAAGAAGGCCTGATTGGAAAGTTCCGTCGCCACGGTTTTTTGTTGAGCGGCTTTGATCAGCGCCTGTTCGGCTTGCAAGTTCTGTTCAGCCGCCAGCTTTTCACGACTTAACGCTTCTGCACGCAACTGCGCTGCTTGCAATACCGTGTTCTGCAGATGCAATTTTTCCAGCAGAGCCTGCCCGGCCAACTGCTCAGCCTGCGCTCTTTGCTGCTCGGTTATCAGCAGTTCCGCTTCGATGCGATTTTTTTCCTGTGCCGCACTCAATGCCCGTTTTGATGCCAGTCGGCGTTCATTCGCCGTACTGATTGCCAGCGCTTCAGCTTGCAACTGCTGTTCCAACGCTTGCGCTGCCTGTATTTCCACTTCTGCGCGTTGCTGGGCAAAAATCAGCTGATCCCGCCCGGTCGCCAACTTTTGCGCCGCCGCCTGAAAGGTCAGATTTTCACTGTTCAGCTGTTCATTCGCATCCCGCACAGTCTGCAACAACAATGCCTGCGTTTCTTCCTGTTGCTCAGCCAATTTTTTATCGACTTCTGCCTGAGCCTTCAATAACGCAGCGGCCTCCTGCTCCACCTTGACTTTGCGCTCAGCCTCGGTACGTGCATCAAGTTCCGCCTGAGTGCGCTGCATTGCCGCTTTATAAGCCAGACGCTCGGTCTGCACCCGCTGCTCAGCCTCAATGCGTAATTGCTCTTCAGTTTGTTTACGTTGATTGGCCGCAATTATGGCCAGCTGCTCTGTACTCGCCCGCACCAGTGCGGCTTGTTCCGCATCGCGCTCGGCTTTCAGTTTCGCTTCGATTTCGGCTAAAGCCAGCGATTCGGCGTTGACTCGCGCCAGCAAAGCTTCTTTCGCCACCTGTTCGGTATCCAGCTTCGCGGCAAGCTGTGTTGCAAGCTTTTGTTCCTGAATTACTTTTTCATGCAGCACACGTGAAATCGTGTGGTCAGTGGTAATTTTTTCCTGCGCCAGGCTGGCTGCCTGCTGTTCCAGTCTGCTGCGAACTTCTGCGGCTTTGGCAGCGCCGCGTTCCGCATCGAGTCGCTTGGCAATCAGCGCCATCTCATGCTGATCAATATCGGCACGTACTCTGGCCAGACGCAACTCTTCGGCTTCATTTTCTACCCGCAAACGCGCCGCCTCACTCAGGCGCGTTTCAATTTGCAGCTTTTCTTCCGCCTGAGCGAGTTGCCATTGCTCAGCCGCCATACGCTCGGCGACCTCGTGATCGACCTGAGCCTCAAGCTTTTCTGTCGCAACCCGGATGGTGCGTATTTCAGCCTCGGCACGTTGCAAGGAGGTCTGCTCTGCCTGATATTGCCGGGCAATCAACGCCTGCAATTCGCGCTCGGCACGAATCTTGTTTTCCGCCGCCGCCCTTGCAATTTGTTCGGATTGCAAACGTTGCGTCAATTCTTCCTGAGCCTGTATCTCGGCGCGTAATCTGGCCTGATTTTCTTCCTGCAGCCGCATTTCGCCGAGCAGTTTTTCACGCAACTCGTGCGACAACTGCTTCTCGACTTCCAACCTGCCCTGCGCGACTTCGGAGAGCCGCGTCTCATCCTGACATTTGGCTTCCAGCTGCGCAATCAGCTCCATTTCCATACGCACACGAGCCTGTGCAATGGCACGTCCGTGGGCTTCGGCCCTCGCTCTCGCCTGCGCAGTAAACCCCGCCTGCATTTCGGCTTCCTGATGCGCACGGGCTTCCTGTATAGCCTGTGATTGGGCGAGATATTCTTCGCTATCGTTGTCAACCAGGCGAAATTTAAAAGTGGATGACATGCATTACCTTATGATGCGGATCAACGCGCTTCGGCGTTATCCTGGAATACCCGCGACAATAGCAAGATAGCGGCCATGCTGACAAGCAAAGTCCTGAATAAATCGATAAAAAATCGTTCATCCACAAAATTGAATGGATGCTGTAAAAACATTCGTGACTTGGCCGTCTACGACTCTGTCCGGTTATTCAACAGGAACAGCGCATAAAGGTCTTCGCCAACAGGTCGCTGCCCCGAGTTTTTGGCGTATTCGGAAATTTTCAGATCATCGTTCACGATGTGTTCAAGCAACCATTTATTGAGAAAGTACAGTAAATCTTCGGGGAATTCCTTGTGATGACTGATCCTGGCCAGCATCATATCGATCTGCATCACGGCTTCCGAATGAATCAGCGAATGTTCATGCACCTCGGGATAATTCAATTCATGCATCAGACACTCTTCGCTGACAAAGTGAAACTCAACGAACTTCTTCAATTCCAGCATGATCCAGCGGATTCGCTGTTCCGATTGACGTGACTTGATTGCAATGTCCAGCCGGCGGCAAAGCAACACCAACATGCGATGCTGCGTGTCGATCAGATCATTGCCCAACTCCAACGCTTTGTCCCAATGGATATACATAATGGCCTCAGTTCTGTTTCTGTCCGCGCATGAATTCCTCGAATAAACCAACGGCAAGCGGTTTACTGAAGTAATACCCCTGTACTTCATTACAACCTTGCAGGCGCAGAAAGGCCAATTGCCCGGCCGTCTCCACCCCTTCCGCGATCGTCTGAAAACCCATACTGCTGGCCAGCGTGATGATGGCCGTCACGATAGCACGGCTTTCAGGATCTTCGGATATGTCGCTCACAAATGACTGGTCTATTTTGAGCTTGCTGATCTTGAATTTCCTCAGGTAACTCAGACTGGAATAGCCTGTGCCAAAATCGTCAATCGACATGCGTATGCCGCGCGCATGCAGTTCGTCCATCACCGCAATGGCCGCCAGCGGGTTATCCATCGCCACACTTTCGGTCAGTTCCAGTTCGATATATTGCGGCGGTAAACTGGCTTCATCCAGAATTTGCATGACCAGTTCAGTCAGGCGCGCATGCCTGAACTGCACCGCCGACAGATTCACCGCAATAACAATCGGTGCCTGCCCGCTGTCCATCCAGGATTTTGCCTGCTGCACCGCTGTGCGCAGCACCCATTCGCCTATATTCAGAATCAGCCCGCTCTCCTCGGCAACCGGAATAAATTCGGCAGGAGATACCGATCCCAGTTCGGGATGTTGCCAGCGCAGCAACGCTTCCGCGCCGACGACATGCCCGTCCTGCATTGAGACCTGAGGCTGATAGTACAGCTCAAACTGATTACGCTCCAGTGCATGGCGCAGCGCATTTTCCAGCAGCAGGCGGCGTGCCGAACTTTGTTGCATTGCAGCGGTAAAGAAACGAAAATTATTGCGCCCGTCCTTCTTGGCGCGATACATCGCCACATCGGCGCATTGGTATAATTTGTCAAAATCCGTACCGTCATCGGGATACATGGCGATGCCGATCGAGGGCGTCACCACCAGCTCATGTTGCTCAATATGATAAGACCTTGCAACGGTCGCCAATAACTTCTCGGCAACATGCGCGGCACCCACTGAGCTCGTGCCGGGCAATACCAGAATAAACTCATCGCCGCCCAGACGCGACAGCGTGTCTTCTTCACGTACCAGAGATTTGAGCCGTTCGGCCAATTGGATCAACAATTCATCGCCGATACGGTGTCCCAGAGTGTCATTGATATTCTTGAAATGGTCAAGATCCAGGAACAGCACTGCCAGCTGCGTGCTGCTGCGCTGCGCCATTTGCATGACTTGGGCCACCCGGTCTTTCAACAAAGTCTGGTTGGGTAAGCCGGTGAGAAAATCAAAATGGGCAAGTTGCTTAATATGTGCTTCAGCCTGTTTTTGCTCGGTGATATCTTCCTTGATCGCCAGATAATTGGTCACCCGTCCGTCCGCCTGACGCAGCGGCGAAATACGCGCTGACTCAATGTATTCCGTTCCGTCCTTGCGGCGATTGATCAACTCGCCCCGCCATATTTCACCCGCAGTCAACTGAGCCCACATCTCATCGTAAGTTGCCTTCGGTGTTTTTCCCGAATGCAATATGCGCGGATTCTTACCCATCGCCTCTGCCAGGCTATAACCTGTCGCAGTTACAAAAGCGGTGTTGGCATATTCAATATTGGCCTCAAGATCCGTGATCACGATGGTGTTAGGGCTCTGTTCAACCGCCTGTGAAAGCTTGTTCAGTGTACTTTCGGTCTGCGCGCGTTCAATCGCCAGGCTCGCCAGATGCGCACCGCGTTCAAGGGTCGCCAGCTCCGCAGGCTGCGGGCTGCGAGGCGCCCGATAATACAGCGCAAAGGCACCCAGCACAAAATTCTGGGTAGATAAAATCGGTACCGACCAGCAAGCGGCCAGCCCATGACTCAGCGCCAGATCCTTATAGTTCTTCCACAACGGATCGCTGGCAATATCGGACACGATGATCGTTTTCCGGGTGTAAATCGCCGTACCGCACGATCCTGCCTGATCTCCCACAGGAGATCCGTTAATGGCTTTGCAATAGGCTTCCGGCAAGCCAGGGGCTGCGCCATGCTCAAGATGCAGTCCGTCTTTGCTTAACAGCAACACCGAACACAACATGCCCGGATACATCTTTTCATAACTGCAGGCCAGCTGATTCAACAAGGCCGGCAACGGCTCTCCTCTGGCCAGCAGTTCCAGCACGCCTCGCTCGCTTTCGCTCTGCATCTCCAGGCGTGCGCGCACCGCTTCACGCTCAAAATTATCCAGCGCATAACTGAGATCGACAGACATTTCGATCAGCAGATTGCGCGAAGCTTCGTCGAAACCATTTACATCAGACGAATAGAGTGTAAAGGCGCCAACGACAACACCATTGCGGTGCAGCGGCAGCGATGCTGACGCACCCCAACCAAAATGAGCAGCGCTCTGATGCCAGGGACCAGTTGCAGAATCATGTTGAAAATCCTGACACCAGACCGGCTGATTTTCGCGTATCGCAACACCCGTCGGACCTCGCCCGTAAGGGCTGTTTTCATCCACTGAAATCTGTTGACCTTGCAGATACTCCACCCCTTCACCGCCGGAGGCTACAGGCAACACCAGCCCGGTCGATTCATCCAGCATGCCTATCCATGCCATCTTGAAGCCGCCGAACTGCACTGCATCCTGGCAGATTTGCGGAAACAATTGCGCTTCAGAGGTAGCACGCACAATCGCCTGACTGCATTGACTCAGTGTAGCGTACAGATGGCTCAGTCGCTGTATTTTCCCGGTCGCCGCAAGTCGGCGTGTAATGTCATGGGCGATACCCAGTACACCGATCAGTTGCCCTTTTGCGTCAAACATCGGCGACTTGGTCGTTTCCACACAGGTTCGTCTTCCGTCATCTGCAAAGGTGATCCACTCCTCATTGACAATGGGTTTGCCTGACGCCATCGCTTTTTGGTCATGTTCGCGAAAGGAGTCAGCCAACTTGCGATCAACAAAATCATAATCCGTCTTGCCGACAATATCCGCTTCCAAAGCGCCGAAAAACCGCTCGAACATCGGATTGCAGCTCAGATAAATCCCGTCTGCATCCTTCAGCCAGATCAGATCGGGAATGGTCTGCACGATGAGGCGCAATAGCGACTCGGCATGCTGGCGGCTGTTTTCCAGCGCTTCCCTGTGGCGCAAAGCCTGCTCGCTCATCACACTGGCCGCGATGCGTTCCATCAGTTTGTGCAAGGTCACCATACCCAACACCTGCTCATCGTCATTCACCACCGCCAAATGACGCAAGCCTCGCAATTGCATCAGGCTTGCCATCTCGTAAACCGGGGTATGGTGTGAGACCGTCAGCACCGGCGAGTGCATCACATCCCGCAAGACAATATTTTCCGCGCCCAAGAGCAGCAATCCCGCCATATCGCGTTCGGTCAGTATCCCGACAGCACGGCCATTTTCCACAACCAGCGTATAGGAAGTCCGCTCCTGCAACATCATGGCCACTGCCTGATCAAGCATGGCATCCGGGTTTAATTGCGGAAGTTTGCAGTCCATGACCGCCTGTAGATCATCGATCCTGCGCAACAGATCCGCACCCAGATGGTTGCGAAAATCGGTTTCACTGGCAAGACCTGCGACTGCACCTGTTTCATCCACCGCAACCAGATGACGCACATGGTGATTGAGCACTTGTGCATAGGCGGCGGTAAAACCCGTATCCGGCGAGGCGGTCAGCACGGGCGCGCTCATGATTTCAGACACGGGTGTATTTTTGTCGGTATGCGTACTCAACTGGCGCAGCAAATCACGCTCGGTAATAATGCCCAGCGGCTTATTTCCAGACATGACCAGCATGGATGAAATATGCGCTTCATTCATCTGCCTTGCTGCTTCACCCAGCGTACATTCCGGCAACACATGCCGCACAGCACGACTCATGATGTCAGCCAGCGTCAGTTCCATTGACGAAGTCATGCCTTGATAGCCTCACAAAAATAATTACTCTTTGATATTCTAATAGAATTTTTGAAGGCTCGTTGCACATATAACCCAATCAGTTCAATGCGCATACAGCCGGGCCCGGCCGACGGAATCATGAACTGTGTGGCAGGGCGTTAAAATTCCGCGTGAAAACGCAAGGCATAGATATTAATTGGTCCGCGATCGGCATTGAACGCAGGGTTCTGCATGCGTTGATAGTCGGCCGTCAGCCATCCGCCCTTGTAAAGACCGTAGCTGTAAAATCCCTCGAATATATCTTCGGGACGATAATTTAATGCCCCATCCCCAATAAAGAATGAAGTTCCGCCGGCGGCCAGGAATTGACGGCGATCCTTCGACAGCACATTGCGCATTAACGACACGCCAATTCCGTCCTCGCTACGCCCCCAGGCATTGCCCTTGATGATAACGCCGGCAGACAACGAACCGTCCACTTCGGTAAATGCGTAAGTCTCGGTGCGCCCGTCCGTCTGCATGATGCGCATAAAAAACCCAGTATTATCAGATAGTTCCTGCTCGACATTAATACCAAGACCGTATTTATTTTTTTCCGAACCGCGCACCGCAATCAGCGCATCGGGCCCGGTGTAAGGCCCGCCTGCAGGATTAGGATTGGCCCTTAACCAGACAAGCGCATCACTAAAGCTGGCGAGTATGGCCCGGTCGCGCCATCCCAGCACCCGCACTTTCCCCGGGTGGCCGGACAGCGAATGTTCATGCTCAATCTCAATCTGGTCACCGAAGTGATTGAATATTTTCTGATCGACAGGCAGCATATTGGGCAAGGCGGGCCCGGTCATACGACCTGCACGCAACACCCAGTCATTCCTGTACCATTCAACCGCCGCGCCCCAGCCAAAACCGCGCGCATCCGCAGCATAATCGTAGGCGGCATAAGTCCAGTTTCCCCAATTCATGAACTGGGTTCGCGGATCCTTGGCGTAGGTATTCGGATCAAACACATCGAGTGTGGAAAAATTACCCACCGTCAGAACGACGCGATTCTTGTCCACCCATCCCGCCATCTGGTTGTTTTGACCAGGTTCAACGCGCTGTGATTCTCCGCCATTGTTCCACGTTTCTCGCAGAAAAAGCTTTTGCCGATACAGGGTGGGATTCGTCCCTGCGGCACGAGTAATCTCCCCGTTGGTGAATCCACCCAGACCCACCAGATTAGTCGAAAATGGCACCCCCTGCGAAATCTCAGGCGTCAGGTAGAGCTCTCCCCCCTGCCAGGGACGAAAACCGAAAAATCCTGTCGTGGTAAAGGTGTACATTTTTTCAGCAGTCGGAATGATACTGTTCGGCCCGGTGTAAGCGGCTCCGTAGGCTGGATGATACTGCCAGTTATAGGTCATCTGCACATGAGCCGAAACCTGTTCTTCATCAATCGTATCCGCATGACTTACCGCTGCAAATCCACCCAAAAACGTTGCCAATAGTGCGGAGGCCAATGTAAATCGACCAGGTATTTCAAAGTGCATAAAAACGTTCCTTCTGATGAAAGCGAAATTTCACTTGAAGTAAAAAACAAGCAGCAACTGATGGAAATCATCCAGTCAGACTGTACTTAAGTAGCTGGAAGAATTGATGAGACCGGCTTTAAGGTCTTGACGCCACCACTCTGCACCCGGCGAGTAGCGGCAGTGAACTGCACGTTATTTTGCCGTGTGCATTACCATCGCCATGTAGACAAGGCGACTACTACCACCTGAATCAGTACCCACAAGGGATTCCCGCAAAATAATAACGGGCGGATTATCAGCCAGAATGATAAGACTGTAAAGTTACAGTTTGATGACACACTCCGCCATATTAGCCGCCGTGGCTATTACCAGGCGGATCCAACTCTCAATCGGACGCCTGCCCCTGCTCGAAGTCAATTAAACCCGGAAGCTTATTGGCACAAAACACTTCCTTATTGCCAGCCGTATTTACGGGTGTAGATGCCTTTCATGGCTTGAGTCAGTACCATATAACCCAGCAGAATAATGGATAGATACACGAAGTAAATCGGCGGTAAGGCTTGCAATTTGAAGTAGTGTGCGAATGGCCCCATCACCAGGTAAATTCCGGCCGTAAGGATGAGTATGGTCCCGCTCATCAATTGCCAGCTTGGCTTGCTTTGGATGAAAGGAATTTTTTGTGTTCGTATCATGTGTACGACCAGTGTCTGCGACATCAACCCCTCAACAAACCAACCGGACTGGAACAAGGTTTGCTGTTCCGGCGTGTTGGCAGCAAACACGAACCACATTAAGCAATAAGTCGCGATATCGAAAACGGAGCTGATCGGGCCAAAAAATATCATGAAGCGTCCAATATCCTCCGGCTTCCAGCTTTGCGGAAACTTAACCTGTTCCTCATCCACGCTATCAAACGGAATTGCGACTTGAGAGAAGTCATAGAGTAGATTCTGCACCAGCAAATGTAGCGGCAGCATCGGCAAAAAAGGTAAAAAGGCACTCGCCACCAGCACAGAGAATACATTGCCAAAATTGGAGCTGGCGGTCATCTTGATATACTTCAGCATGTTGGCGAAGGTCTTTCGTCCCTCAATCACACCTTTTTCCAACACCATCAAACTGCGTTCGAGCAGAATAATATCGGCGGCTTCCTTGGCTATATCCACTGCAGTATCCACTGAAATTCCAATGTCGGCGGCTCGCAGTGCAGGCGCATCATTGATTCCATCCCCCATAAAGCCCACTACGTGTCCATTGCTGCGCAGTGCCTGAACAATACGTTCTTTATGTGAAGGTGTTAACTTGGCGAAGATATTGCATTTTTCTACCCGATCAGCCAGATCGACTTCCGACATAGCCTCGACATCCGCGCCCAGCAGTACGCCTTCTATTGGCAACCCCACCTCCCGGCATATTTTAACGGTAACCAATTCGTTGTCGCCGGTCAATACTTTAACGGTTACGCCATGCTCTTTAAGTGCTTTAATAGCTGGAGCGGTTGATTCCTTGGGTGGATCAAGAAATGCGATGTAACCAATCAGCGTCATCACCTGTTCATCAGCTACACTGTACGACTTATTGGTAGCGGGCATTTCTTTGGCAGCGACCGCGACAACACGTAGCCCTTCTTCATTTAAAGAGGCGGTCACGGCACGAATACGCGCCAGAATTTCCGGCAGCAGCGGCTCAACTTGATCACCATGCCGAACCTGGTTACATATTGCGAGCACTTCTTCTACCGCGCCCTTGCAAATCAGCAGATGCTGTCCATCCTGTTCAGAAACCACGACAGACATCCGGCGTCGAATAAAATCAAAGGGAATTTCATCAACCTTGTGAAAAGCTGTGTTAATCGCCAACTCTTGATGAACTTCCACATGTTCCAGCACCGCCACATCCAGAAGATTTTTCAGCCCGGTTTGATAGTAACTGTTCAGATAGGCATAATTCAGCACGGTTTCCGATTCTTGTCCGAACACATCCGTATGACGTTCAAGAAAAATTTTGTCCTGAGTCAATGTTCCGGTTTTGTCGGTGCACAGTACATCCATCGCGCCGAAATTCTGAATAGCATCCAAACGTTTCACGATCACTTTCTGACGTGAAAGCAACACGGCCCCCTTAGCGAGGGTCGTAGTGACGATCATCGGCAACATTTCAGGCGTTAAACCCACCGCTACGGACAAAGCAAATAGCGAGGCTTCCAACCAATCACCTTTAGTAAAGCCATTGATAAGTAAAACAACGGGGGTCATAACCAGCATAAAACGAATCAATAACCAACTTACTTTGTTGATGCCGATCTGGAAGGCGGTAAGTGTGCGTGTAGTAGCGGTCACACGTTGCGTCAATGCACCAAAATAGGTGTTATTCCCGGTTGTGACCACCACCGCTTTAGCGGTACCACTGACCACGTTAGTGCCCATAAACAGAATATTGTCGAGTTCGATGGGATTGCTGATGTTGGCAATGCGCTGAACGGCAAATTTCTCCACAGGCATGGACTCACCCGTCATGGCCGACTGGCTGACAAACAAATCTTTGGCAGACAGAATTCTGAGATCGGCAGGAATCATATCACCGGCAGACAGCAGCACCAGATCACCAGGAACCAATAGCTTAATGGCTATTTCTGCCTTGCGCGGCCCTTTGGGATGGAGCACGACATTAAAGTATTGGCGCGCTTCCTCGGCGGCATCTTGAGCGGGATCGCGCCGCAATACGGTTGCCGAATTACTCACCATATCTTTTAGCTTATCCGCCGCATTGTTCGAGCGCGCTTCCTGAATAAAGCGGGTAAATGTGGCCAGAACCACCATCGCAGAAATCACAATGGCCGCTTTAATGTCCTCGGTAAAATAAGAAATAGCGGCCAGAGCCGTCAGTAACAGGCTGAATGGATTTTTGTAGCAATACCAAAGATGCAGCCAGGCAGGGAGCGGCTTCTCATGCTCTACTTCATTGCTGCCGACACGCGCACGGATAAATTCTGCCTGTGTTTCAGACAATCCGTCAATATGAGTATCGAGACCGACAAGCAGAGGATCGACTTCGCTATAGGATGCGCCCGTTAACCTGTGGCTGAGTGCGGCGGGAATGTCACTCGCAACGGTTGCGCCTTTGACGGCATCGAGAATGGCAAGCCGGCGAAAGTGTCGGCTGATGGCGCGTGTGCGAATAAATCCGGCGAAAAATTCTTTAAAAAAGGTTTGGTTCATGATTTCTCTTTCTGCTTTGATACGGCGAATGAAAGAGGTCGGCACAAACGCTGTGACAACTGCACAACGTGCTTGTCATCAACAAACGAAGAGAATTGTTGCGGTCAGAGCAAACGCTCCGGGTATGAACCGCTATCTCGCTCTCGGCAAGATAGTCGGCAAAGAAATTTCTGCGCGTTATCTTGCCGGGAGTATACCAACCATTAATTTGATACAACTACCAGAACACGTATCCATTACGGATGCCCTCCACAGAACGAGATGGCGCGGAAAATAGCAAAAGGAATGCTGATTGTAAAGTTAAACTTTATTTTCATATTCTGATGCGTTCGCGCGTAAGCGATTAGAATAACCTAATCAATTTTTGAGGGACGAAGATGAAATACCGGAAATTAAGCGGCAGCGACCTGCAAGTATCGGCCCTGTGTCTGGGCACCATGACTTTCGGCGAACAGAACAGCGAACAGGATGCGCATGCGCAACTTGATCTGGCGGTGGCACACGGGGTTAATTTCATCGACACCGCCGAGATGTACCCTGTCGCACCGCGCGCCGAGACGCAAGGCAGAACTGAAAGTTACATCGGCTCTTGGCTCAAACGCCAGCCGCGCGACCAACTCATCATCGCCAGCAAGATCGCAGGCCCCAGTCGCGGGTTTTCCTGGATACGCAATGGCCCGCACATCAACCGCGAACACATCAATGCCGCGATCGATGCCAGCTTAAAACGCCTGCAGACCGACTATATCGATTTATACCAGATTCACTGGCCGGATCGTTACGTGCCGATGTTCGGTGCGACCAGCTATGACGCGGCGCAAGAGCATGAAACCACACCCGTTGCCGAACAACTGCTGGCGCTCTCCGAACTGGTCAAGGCGGGGAAAATAAGACACATCGGTCTGTCCAACGAGACGCCGTGGGGCGTTGGCGAGTTCGTGCGTTGCGCCGAACAATTGGGATTACCGAAAATCGTCTCGATTCAGAATGCCTACCACCTGATGAACCGCACTTTTGAGAGCGGACTTGCCGAAGTGTGTCATCACAGCGATGTCGGACTGCTGGCCTACAGCCCGCTGGCATTCGGACATCTGAGTGGAAAATATCTCGCCGACCCGAAGGCACACGGGCGCATCACCCTGTTCCCCGGATTCGGCCAGCGTTACAACAAACCCAACGTGCCTGCCGCCAGCGCAGCCTATGTGCGAATTGCACAGGATGCAGGAATAAGCCCTGCGCAGATGGCACTGGCCTATGCCCGTACCCGCCGGTTCACCGCCAGCGTCATTCTGGGCGCGACCACGCTGGCACAACTGACGGAAAATCTGGGCAGTATTGATGTGACACTATCAGCGGACGTGATCGGCCAGATCGAGGCAATACACCAGCGGTATCCGAACCCCGCCCCATAACAAACGCAACTTATTGATTAATATCAATAAGTTGCGCATATAGTAAAGTATTATTCACTGGTCAGCGGCTGACCGGGTTCGATATTGACCTCTTCAGCGAATACGGGAAACAGCAGCGGCAGCAGCAGCAGCGTGAACAGCGTCGCCGAGACAATGCCACCGACGATCACCACGGCAAACGGGCGCTGCGTTTCAGATCCGATACCGTGCGACAAGGCAGCCGGCAACAGGCCGATACCTGCCATCATGGCCGTCATCAAAATGGGACGCAGGCGCGACACCGCGCCTTCCATCACGCTCAGGTTAAGCGACTTTCCGTTACGCATCCCGTCCATAAACTGCTCGACCATGATCACGCCGTTCTGCACCGAAATACCGGCGACTGCAATAAATCCTACCGCAGCGGACACTGACAGATGCAATCCGGCCAACCCTAAACCTGCGAGTCCGCCGATCAGCGTGAACGGCACCATCAAAATCACCAGCAAGGCTTTGCGTGTGGATCTGAATGCCCAGAACAGCAGCACAAAGATCATCAGAATGGATAACGGCACAATCACTTTGAGTCGCTTGATGGCGCGCTGCTGATTTTCAAATTGCCCGCCCCAAGTCATGGTATAGCCAGGCGGCAAGGTGACTTGTGCCTTCACTTTTTCCATCGCTTCGGCCACGAATCCCCCCTGATCGCGTCCCAGCAAGTTAGCCTTGACAGCCACGACCCGGCCACCCGCCTCGCGCCCGATACGCGCCGCACCCTGACGCACTTCGATGTTGGCAATCGAACCTAACGGAATCGAACCGCCATTAGGTAGTGCGATCGGCAGATCGCGCACATCATCCACCGCATCGCGGTAACGCTCAGCGATGCGTACCGTCACGTCAAAACGGCGGTCACCCTCATAAAAGGCGTTAACCGTACTGCTCGCCAGCACGGTCTGAATGGTCGCATTCACGTCGTTGATATTCAGACCGTAACGTGACATCCGCTGCCGGTCCAGTGTGATGTTCAGCTCCGTCTGCCCGCCCACCTTGATCGCCGCCACGTCGGCAGATCCGCGTATCCCGGCTAGAATGCCGGCCACCTGGGTGGATTTATTTTCCAGTATTTCCAGATCCGGGCCGAAAATCTTGACTGAAATCTCACCCTTAACGCCGGACAATGCCTCTTCCACGTTGTCCTGAATCACCTGGGAAAAATTGGTCGGTACACCCGGAATTTCCTGAATTTTGGCCGTCATATCGGCGATCATCGCCTCCTTGTCGGCAAAGCGCCACCCCTGATGCGGATTAAGATC
The DNA here is from genome assembly GCA_026399735.1 of Pseudomonadota bacterium. Lineage (GTDB taxonomy): Bacteria > Pseudomonadota > Gammaproteobacteria > Burkholderiales > Gallionellaceae > Gallionella. Next base: position 15,803 of record JAPLQK010000017.1, on the reverse strand, counting down.
AGCCATAATTTCAAGGTTGTTCGGCCCCTTGGGGTCGGTGCCGTCGTCCGGGCGTCCCACTTGCGTAGCGACATTGTTGACCTCGGGATAGCTGTTCAGTATTTTGCGCACCTGGCGCTCGACCTCCTTGGTTTTATCCAGCGCGGTCGCAGGTGGCAGACTGATGGTCAACCAGATGTTGCCTTCATCGAGCTTGGGCAAAAATTCGCTGCCCAACAGCGGTGACAACGCCAACGTCACGACCAGCAATCCAGCCGATGCGCTGACGATCACCTTGCGACGGTTTCCCGCCCAGATCAGCAGATTACGATAACGCTCCTGCAACCGATGCATCCACTCGCTGTGCTGCTCGGCCAGATCCTTGTTCCTGACAGCAAAACTGAGCAGCGCAGGCAACAGGGTCAGCGTCAGAATGATGGCGCCGAGCAATGCGAAACTCAAGGTAAATGCGACCGGCGAGAATATCTTGCCTTCTACGCGCTGGAAAGTGAAGATAGGCAGGAAAGCCAAAATAATAATGGCTTTGGAGAACAGAATCGGCGTGCCCATCTCGATACAATTCTGCTTGATCAGATGGATGCGCCAGCCGTAGGAATGGTGTTGTTTCAGTTCATCTGCCTTCGCCAGCGCCAGCTTAACCATCAACGCTTCGACCAGCACCACCGCGCTGTCGATGATGATACCGAAGTCCACCGCGCCCAGCGAAATCAGATTGGCCGACACACCCCGCGCATCAATCAGAATAAAGGCAAACAGCAATGCCAGCGGAATAATCGCGGCCACGGCCAGCGCCGCGTACCAGTTGCGCAGAAACAGAATCAGGATGGCGACCACCAGCAGCGCACCGACAATCAGATTCTCGCTCACCGTACTCACGGTATGGTGCACAAGTTCGGTGCGGTCATAATAGGGAACGATCTTCACGCCTTTAGGCAACTTGGGGGTTAGTTCGGCAACGCATTCCTTGATTCCCTCAACCACCTTGGTGGCGTTCTGCCCCTTGGTCATTTGCACGATGCCTTGCACCACGTTGTCGTGTTCGTTGAAGGCCACGATCCCTGAGCGCGGGCGGTCGCCGACCGCCACTTCACCGACATCCCCCACCATTACGGTCTTGCCATTCTGAGCCGTAACCACCACGCGTGAAATGTCATCCAACGTCTGGAACAAGCCGATACTGCGCACCACCAGTGCCTCATCGCCACGCCTTAAGACACCGCCGCCGCCATTGCCGCTATTCGCACTTAGCGCTTGCGACACCTGGTCGATGGTCACGTTGAATTTACGCAGCAGCGATGGATTGACGCGAACCTGATACTCCTTCACCGTACCGCCGAAACTGACCACATCGGCCACGCCCTGAACCTGACGCAAGGCCGGACGCAACACCCAGTCCTGCAAGGCTCTCACCTCATAGGGTTTCATGCTCTCAGGCACATCCAGCACATAGCGATACACTTCGCCGACCGCATTGGTCAACGGCGCAAGGCCTGGCTGCACACCGGGCGGCAGATTCACGTTCTGTAATTTTTCCAGCACTTGCTGGCGGGAAAAATAATCGTCGGTATTATCGGAAAAGGTCAGCGTGACCACTGACAAACCGGTAATCGACACTGAGCGTAGTTGCGTCATGCGCGGCACGCCGCTCATTTCCCGCTCGATCGGCAGCGTCACACTGCGCTCGACTTCTTCAGGCGCCTTGCCCTGTACCTGGGTCACAATTTGCACCTGCACGTCCTGCACATCCGGAAAAGCTTCGATCGGCAGATTGTCCAGCGCGCGCACCCCGAAAATCAGCAGCACAAGCGATCCTGCCAGCACAAACACGCGCTGTTGCAGCGCGAAGGTGATCAGTTTTTCAAGCATCAGTCGGTACCCGCAAGTTCGGCGTTAAGCAGCAACGCACCGACAGTCACGACGCGTTCACCCACTGCCAAACCTTCCCTGACGTAACTTTCCTCATGTCCTTGCAGTCCGAGCGATACCTTGCGGCGCTGCAACACCCCGACACCTTGTTCCACGAACACATAGCTATACAGGCCCTGCGTGACAATGGCCGTATTCGGTATGCGCGGCAGACTGTCATGCACATCGGCAATCGGCGTGACGCGGGCATACATTTCCGGTTTGAGTTTCAATTTCGGATTGTCAATTTCACATCTGACCTGCATGCGCCGGCTGACAGGATCCAGTGCACCCGCAATCGTCGTGATCTTTCCGGTGAATACCTCGTCAGGATAGGCATCCACCTGCGTAATAACAGCCTGCCCGATTTTGACCTTAGCGATCTGTTGTTCCGGCAAATCGACCAGCACCCAGACATGGGTCGGATCGGTAATGACAAACAACGGATTTTGAGCATCCGGACGCACCTCGCTGCCTGCACTGACTTGACGTTCGCTGATCACACCCGCATGCGGCGCGATCAGTATGTACTGTTCCTCAGCACGGCCCGGATTGCCATTCAGATTTTTCAAACGTGCTTTGGCACGCGCGGCTTCAGCATCAGCCTGATGCGCATCCGCCTCGGCCGACTCCAGATCTTTGCGCGCAATACCCTTCGCCTCATACAACAATTTGGCACGCTCATGAGCTTCCTGTTTGCGCAGCAGATCAGTGTCAGCCTTACTGCTATCAGCAACCGCCTGCGCATAATCGGGAGAATCCAGAACCAATATCCCCTCGCCCTTTTCGACCTGCTTGCCTGTTTCAGCCAGAATTTTGACAACCCGGCCTGCAACCGGCGAAAAAACCCGTGCAGTACGATTATCGTCATAGGCAATACGCGCATTCAAAGGTTCTACCAGCGGTTCAGGAAAAGCCTCGACCGGCTTGATCCTGATGAACGACAACTGCGGCGCGTTCGCATCGAAGCGCAAGGTATCGGAAGTTTTATGCGTTGCAGGCGGAAGTAATGCCGCCTTGTCGTCCGCATGACTTTTTTGCCAGATGAAATAGCCGGCAACGCCCAGCACCACAATGCTCACCAAAATACTATTCTTTTTAAACCTTGTAATCATAAAGCGTTTACTCCTGATGCCGAATTCGGTGTGGTGACTGTGCTCGTATCTGTTTTTGCTGACAGGTTCCACCAGCCGCCGCCCAGCGCCTGATAAAGCGCAGCGGTATCGCCCAGCCTTGATGTTTGCGCTTGAACCAGACTGACCCGTGTCAGCTGATAATTTTGCTCGGCGAGCAACAGATTCTGATAACTGACATAACCCAGATGATATTGTTCTCGCGTCAAATCCAGCAGTTTTTTACTTGCCTGTTCAGACGCGGCGGCAGCCTTAAGTGCATCGGCGTCCGCTGCAATTGTGTGCAAGGTATCGGCCACATTCTGCAGCGCCGCAATCACCGTGCCGCGATACTGCGCGCCCGCCTGCACCAGCGCCTCTTTGGCGGCGTCAGACTGTGCGCGCAAGGTGCCGCCATCGAAAATGGTCTGTGCGACATTACCGACCAGATTAAAAAATCCGCCACCGGCGCGGAACATCCAGTCCGGCGTCGAGGCCATGCCGCCCATGCCAGCCATAATGGAAAATTGCGGCAACCGGTTGGCAATCGCCACGCCGTATTGCGCGCTGGCATCGTGCAACTGCGCCTCTGCAATGCGCACATCGGGGCGCTGTTCGACCAGTTTTGAGGGCAGGCTTAACGGCAACTCGTCAGGCAAATGCAAGTCGCTCAACTCAAATGTTTCCGGCACATCATTGTCGGGCGTATTGCCAGCCAGCGCGCGGATCAGATCACGCGTCTGCTCCAGCTGGTTACGCAACGGCGGCAGCGCCATCTCAGCCTGCGCTAACGCGGCTTCCTGCGCCGCCACATCGATTTCAGCCAATAGTCCCAACACCAGCTGACGACGCATGATGTCCAGATTTTCGCGATTGATGGCAACCACGCGTTCCACGGCGGTTAACTGGGCGCGCACGCTGGCTTCCTGAAAGGCCGCAGCGACTACGTTTGATGCCAGCGTGATATAAGTCGCCTGCAACTGCATTTGCTGCATTTCCGCTTGCGCTTGTGCCGACTCAACCTGCCTGCGCCGCATGCCAAACACATCGGGGACATAACCCACGGTCAGCTGGGCAACATGGAAATTGTAATAGGCCGGACCGTTGTATTTCGGCCCTGCCGGATTGGAATAAGTTTGAATCAGCGTGCCGTTGCCCTGCACACCGGGCGAGTTGCCACCCATATTACCGGCAAGCTTGTTGCGCGAAGGCGAGTAACTCACGCCCACCGTCGGATAGAAAAATCCCTGTTGTGCAATGACGCTTTGCTGCGCGGCATGCAATGCCGCCTGCGCCGCTTCGATATCAGGATTTGCCTTAAAAGAGCGTTCAATCAATACGTTTAGCTTTGCGGACTGAAACAGCGTCCACCAGTCAGCGGGAATTTGCTTTGACGCGACAAAAGATTGCGCCTTACCCTGCAAGGTATTCGCAGATGAAGTCTGCACCGGCATCGCCTGCGGCGTATAGCTGACTGCAACCGGCGCCGCCGGACGCTTGAAATCAGGGCCTGCGGCGCAACCCATCAGTGCCAGCGGCAGCAAAACTGCAATTTTTCTGTACAAGATAGCTAAACCATATCAGTGAGTGACCGGAGCAATCCGGCGAAGGACGCGAATACTAGCAGATTTAGATTGAATTTATAGCGCAGGTTCCCTCAGTGAACAGAAAAATCTGCTTTCAATTTGTAACCAATTGTTTTATTCAACAAATATGATCGAGACAACCATAATAATACAATTAAATCAATTACTTACAATACTTACAAGCAGCTTACAAATGCTTTTGAATCAGGCCGTCCGTCTCATCCGCGTTGCCGGCGCATACCTTCCCCGGCGAATAACGCCTCACCTGTTATGTCACCGGCTGAAACAGCCTCACCGTATTGCGCCCGTTGTTTTTGGCATCGTACATGGCCGTGTCGGCATTTTTGAGCAGCGTGCTCTCATCAATGCCATGCTCAGGATAAATGGCGATTCCGATGCTCGATGAAATGCGCAGCTTATAACCTGCCAGTTCGAAGGGCTGATTGAGCGCCAGACGTATTTTCTCCGCGACTTCCCCGGCATCGCCACCTGCTTCGATGATGGGCAGCAATACGATGAATTCATCGCCGCCGACGCGCGACACCGTGTCCGATTCGCGAATGCAACCGTGTATGCGTTTGGCAACCTCTTTCAGCAGCAGATCACCTACGTCATGACCATACGTGTCGTTGACAGGCTTGAATTCGTCCAGATCGATAAACATCAGGGCCAGATGCGCCTTGTCCCGACGCGCCGCAGTCAGCGCCTGCACCAGACGATCACTGACCAGCTGGCGGTTCGGCAAACCGGTCAACACGTCATGTGTCGCCAGTTTGGTCAATTCGTTATTGGCCAGCCGCAACTCGCGGGTGCGCTGATCGATCTTATCTTCAAGCGATGCGTTGATTTCGTTGATCTGCTGAATTTTCTGCTTAACCGCATCATTCATCGCAATGAAGCTCCGCGTAAGATCGCCCAGTTCATCTCCCCGCCTTTTTTCCAGCTCGCCCAGTTCATGGTCCAGCGTCTCTCTGCCGCTGGCGACGCCGAGAAAAACCCGGCTAAGTACGGTAAGCGGATGGGAAATCGAAACAGCCAGATACCAGGAAAACGGTAACATCAACAACAGGCTGGCAAGCGCAATCAGCCCGAGTGTTTCTATCATTTCCCATGTATTTTTCCGGACAAGCTCCCTGGAATTGAGTACAGCAATGGTGCCTGCGAGCCGGGTTCCGCTATAGAGCGGGATCAGACTCTGATAGTAGAGTTCGCCCTCGATTTTAACCTCATTCAATGCAGGGATTTTGTCCACGGCCTGAACATTTGGCACCCGATAGGCTGGCAGGTTGCCGCTGCTGTAGCCTTGCGTGGTAAAAACATTGATACGGGTGTCGGTCAGGCGTGAAAGCTGGTCGACGAAAGCCTGTGCTATCGGCTGCACCGTGACAACCAGCCCGAGCTGTTTTATCTCCTGCCGGCCCGATCCCGGATCAAAAGCCTCGCCCATGATCGGCACCTGTGATTCGATCGCAAGCTCGCCATTCACGACCGCATAATGCACGCTCTCCTGCTGCGGCAAGGGTCCCGAAAACTGAAAACCTATTTTGGCAACGCTGTTCATTGCCCGCAGATTATTTCTGTTAAGTTCCTCGCCCTCTTTGAGCATGGCAACCTGGAACACCGGCTCAGGATTATGCTCGACAAAGCCGACCAGTTCACCGCTGCTGTCAAACAAGGCAAAGGTCACCAGACGACCCTTGGAATCATAAATGAAAATTTCGGACAGCCTGGCCACGCGACCTGTTTTATAAGTGTCTTTTACCAGTTGCTGATAAGTGACGAACAGCATTTCGCGATTCACGTCCGCCTGCTGATACTGCGACAGATACCAGATAGTCGAGCCGAGATTTTTCTGCATCGCCAGTTGGCGCGATGCGATCAACTGATTATTTTTACGATCAGTCAGATCCTCATTGATTATTTTGGACGCTTTTTCCAACAAGGCATTTGACTGATTCAAGTATTGCCCGCTGATTACCCATGAAACTGCCAGCATGGAAGTGAGTGCCATCACAATGCCCATCGCTGTCGCACCCAACAGCAGCTTGCTTCTCAGGCGGGTTATTTTCATGTTTATGCTACTTTTCCGGCGTATAGGAAAGTACCGGCGTATAACCCGCAGGCGCGGTAGAAACGTCGTAGTCGTAGATGGCATCGTTGCCACGATCAACCAACCCGAGCTTGATCAGAATGGTATGAGGCCGATTCCGGGTTCTGCCCTCAAGAAAACTGACCGCCGCATTGATGACGACCCTGGACTGGCTCACCCCTTTGGTGTCGACGGCGGCGTAAATCTCTCCACGGCGAACGTGTTCGGCGATGTCCCGGGTCAGATCGTAGGCGACTATCCTGACTTTCCCTGTCAGACCTGCCACTTTAACCGGCAATATGGCAGCTGGCGCACAACCGCTACAGCCCAGAATATAGTCGAGCTTTTTACCGTGTTCGGCGAGCAATTTCGCCGCCAGTTGCGACTGCCCGATCAGGTCGCTGTCGCCGTACCTGATATCGACAACGTTGACTTTAATCGGGGCGTGACGTGCAGCTTCAAGGGTACCCTCAACTTCCCCCTTGACCCAGCCGGCATCGGCCGGGCCCGGCAACAAGGCGATATTGATCTCCTTTAAACCACGCCGCTGCGCATCAAGGATGACCCAGCGCGCAGCTTCGATTCCCATGCCTTTTAATGAGGTAGTCACCTTAAGCGTCAAATCGTCGCTGGTGCTGTCGTTCGCCAGTTCAAAAACCGGAATACCGCGCGCACGCGCTTTGGCGATACCCGGATTATTGGCTGTCTGGCTGACGGGTGAAATAACGATAGCATCGTATTTCGCCGCAATGACTTCGTCCATTTTTCGCAATTGCCCGATCAGATCGTCATATCCATCAGCCGGAAAAATATCGACCGCAACACCCAGACGTTTAGCCTCGGTAATCAGCCCGTAACTACAACCAATCCAGTAGGGATCCTTGACATGCGGGAACAGGAAAGCGATACGCCAGGATCGGTGTGCCGGCGCGGCCATGGGGTAAGTCTCATCGACCACGCGACCTGTAGCCAGTGCGTCATCGGCAGACCCATTGCTTTTTAGCGGCGGATAAATGGAATAAACGGGAATCGGATCGAATTTGCCTGCGTGCAAATCGCCTGCCGATGCCGCAGCCACGCTGAACAAAAGCGCACACAATACAACTAACCGGGAAAATCGCATGCGTAGCATATTGTTCCTGATAATCAGAATGGAAGGCGCGAGTGAATATTAGCCTTAATTTTGCAAATTCGCCATTCAAAGTAAATACGCCGGGCACCTGGCCCGGCAAGCCCGGCTTTAACGATTAACCCTTATCGAACTTCATCACGCCACCGATGCAATCGACGCCGATCGTGTCCTTAGCCATAAACTTCCCCTCCAGTATCAGTTTGGCCAGCGGATTCTCCAGTTGCGACTGAATCGCGCGTTTCAAGGGTCTTGCGCCATACACCGGATCAAATCCGGCGCTGGATATCTCGGACAAGGCAGACTCGGAAACCACCAGCTTCATCTCCATCGCAGTCAGACGTTTTTCAAGGTACTGCAACTGAATGCGCGCAATGGACTTGATGTTCTTCTCGTCCAGCGCATGAAACACCACCACCTCGTCGATGCGGTTGATAAACTCGGGACGGAAATAGCTTTTCACCTCGCCCATCACCGCCAGCTTGATCACCTGATAATCGTCGCCTGACATCTGCTGGATCATCTGGCTGCCCAGATTCGACGTCATCACGATCACGGTGTTCTTGAAGTCCACGGTGCGTCCCTGCCCGTCGGTCATGCGACCGTCATCGAGCGCCTGCAACAACACGTTGAATACATCGGGATGCGCCTTTTCCACTTCGTCCAGCAGAATCACGGAGTAAGGCTTGCGACGCACCGCTTCAGTCAGTCCGCCGCCTTCCTCATAGCCGACATAACCCGGCGGCGCGCCGATCAGACGCGCGACGGAATGTTTCTCCATATACTCAGACATGTCGATGCGGATCAGATGATCTTCGGAATCGAACATAAAGCCTGCCAGCGCCTTGCAAAGTTCGGTCTTGCCGACTCCCGTAGGCCCCAGAAACAGGAAAGAGCCATAGGGTTTGTTCGGATCGGACAGGCCTGAACGCGAACGACGGATCGCGTCCGACACCAGTCGCACCGCCTCGTCCTGCCCCACCACGCGCTCGTGCAATTTATCTTCCATTTTCAACAACTTATCGCGCTCGCCCGTCATCATCTTGGAGACAGGAATGCCGGTCGCGCGGCTGACCACTTCGGCGATTTCTTCCGCGCCGACCTGAGTGCGCAGCAGGCGGTTTTTCGGCTTGTCACCTCGTTCCTCGGCATGTGCGGCTTCCTTCAATTTAGCTTCCATTTGCGGCAACTGGCCGTATTGCAGTTCGGCTACCTGTTCAAGCCGGCCTTCGCGTTGCAGCCTGACGATCTCGGCACGCACCCGCTCGATCTCTTCTTTCAGCTGTGCCGTGCCTTGTGCAGCCCCTTTTTCAGACTTCCAGATTTCCTCCAGATCGGCGTACTCGCGCGCGAGTTTTTCTATTTCCTCTTCGATCAAAACATGGCGCTTCTTCGAGGCTTCATCTTTTTCCTTTTTGACCGCCTCACGCTCAATCTTGAGCTGAATCAGACGGCGTTCCAGTTTATCCATCACTTCCGGCTTGGAATCAATTTCCATACGAACGCGCGCGGCCGCCTCATCGATCAGATCGATCGCCTTGTCCGGCAAAAAGCGATCGGTGATGTAGCGGTGCGACAATTCCGCTGCGGCAATAATGGCAGGATCGGTGATATCCACTTTATGATGCAACTCGTAGCGCTCCTGCAGCCCGCGCAGAATCGCGATAGTGGATTCAACGGAAGGTTCGTTCACCAGTACTTTCTGGAAGCGGCGCTCAAGGGCGGCATCTTTCTCGACATACTTGCGGTATTCATCCAGCGTGGTCGCGCCGATGCAGTGCAATTCGCCGCGCGCCAGCGCAGGTTTCAACATATTGCCGGCATCCATCGCGCCCTCGGCCTTGCCCGCCCCCACCATGGTATGTAATTCATCAATAAAAACAATCGTTTGTCCTTCATCCTGCGCCAGTTCCTTCAGCACGTTTTTCAGACGCTCCTCAAACTCGCCGCGATATTTCGCCCCTGCCAGCAACGCCGCCATATCCAGGCTCAGCACCTTCTTGCCCTTGAGCGATTCGGGCACCTCGCCGTTGACAATGCGCTGCGCCAGACCTTCCACGATGGCGGTTTTGCCGACGCCGGGCTCGCCGATCAGCACCGGATTGTTCTTGGTGCGGCGTTGCAACACCTGAATCGCACGGCGGATTTCATCGTCACGCCCGATCACCGGGTCCAGTTTCCCGGCACGCGCGCGCTCGGTCAGATCGACGGTATATTTTTTCAACGATTCGCGCTGGCCTTCCGCTTCCTGCGAGCCTACCGACTCGCCACCGCGCACCGCTGCAATCGCCTGCTCCAGCGGCGCACGCGCCACGCCGTGGGTTTTCAGCAAGCGTCCGGTCTCGCCTTTATCACCGGTTGCCGCCAGCAAAAACATTTCGCTGGCGATAAACTGATCGCCGCGTTTTTGCGCTTCCTTGTCGGTCAGATTAAACAGATTGGACAGATCGCGGCCGACCTGAACTTCGCCACCATGTCCTTCCACTTTCGGCAGGCGGCCAACCGCGTCATTCAACGCCGTTTTCAGCGCATTGACATTGCCGCCGGCACGCGCCAGCAGCGAATTAGCACCGCTGTCCGCATCGTTAAGCATGGCCAGCAGCAAATGCTGCGGCTCAATGAACTGATTATCTGAACCCACCGCCAGACTCTGTGCATCGGTCAGGGCTTGCTGCAACTTGGTCGTAAATTTGTCGAAACGCATGTTTGTACTCCTTGAGAGTTAACTATCGAATAATCGAGAGGTGGGGGGAGGTTGATGAATTTCAAGATGCATGCTTTATACTACGCTACTTTAACTAACATCGAGACTCGACCATGCCTGACCTTGCCTACTTCATTCAGCAAAATGCGCTCAATTCGCTGACCGAAGACATTGCCAGCGGCGATCTGACCGTACAACTCTTGCCTGAAACGCTTTGCGCACGTGCGCAGGTCATCACCCGTCAATCGGGGATACTCTGTGGAACGCAGTGGTTCGACAGCTGTTTTCAGGCGCTTGACCCTGACTGCAAGATCAACTGGCAGGCCAAGGACGGCGACGCCATTCATCCCGGACAAACGCTGTGCGAAATCAACGGTCGCGCACGCGCGATACTGACCGCTGAACGCAGCGCACTGAACCTGTTGCAAACCCTGTCTGCGACCGCCACCCACACCCGACGCTATGTGGATGCGGTATCAGGCATTAACGTCAAAATCATGGATACGCGCAAGACCTTGCCCGGCCTGCGCCATGCGCAAAAATATGCGGTCAGAACAGGCGGCGGATACAATCAGCGCATGGGACTCTATGACGGCATCCTGATCAAGGAAAATCACATCGCCGCAGCGGGCAGCATTAAAGCCGTGCTCGATGCCGCATTTAAACTGGCGCCTGTTGGCGTTAGCGTACAGATCGAAGTAGAAAACATCATGCAACTGGATGAAGCGCTGGCGGCGGGTGCAAAACTGATTCTGCTCGACAACTTCGATCTGGAAGCGCTCAGCTTTGCAGTGCAGCACACCCATGGTCGCGCAGAACTCGAAGCCTCCGGCGGCATCACGCTGCAAGGTTTGCGTGAGGTGGCTGAAACCGGGGTGGATCGCATTTCCATCGGTGCGCTGACCAAGGATATCGAAGCGCTGGATTTATCGATGCGCCTTATTTAACTGAATCCCGAATCCTAAATCCTGAATCCTGACATTGGAGACCGTCATGTCCGAATCACTGCATATCGTCTGCCCGCATTGCAACGGGATCAACCGCGTTCCATCCGACAAGCTGGCAGCAGAGCCTGTTTGCGGCAGATGCAAACTCAAGTTATTCGATGCGCATCCGGTCGAACTGAATGCGGACAATTTCAACCTGCACATCACGCGCAATGATGTCCCGGTACTGGTCGATTTCTGGGCGCCGTGGTGCGGCCCGTGCAAGATGATGACACCTGCATTTATACAAGCCGCCGCACAACTGGAACCCGCAATGCGTCTGGCCAAACTGGACACCGAGCAGGCACAGGAACTGGCGGGACGCTACAATATCCGCAGCATCCCCACCCTCGCGCTCTTCAAAAATGGCCGGGAAGTGGCGCGCCAGGCGGGCGCAATGGATGTCGGCGGCATCGTACAGTGGGCACGCAGCAAGGTTTAACAGACTGCGGCGTCCTCAGCGCTTGCGCGCAACCAGATCGATCAGCGCCGACATGCCGCTGTGCCCTGCCCCCTCGAAAATCACGCTGTCGTGCTCAAAGAGATGCAAGATTTCCATATCGGCAAATGCATCGCGCAGCATTGTCCCGGTGTAGAGATTCTCAATCTGTGACGGCCCGCCGGTGCGGTATTCCAGCTGGCGCGGCGTGTAGCCCTGCAACAGCAGCAATCCGCCGGGTTTGAGGCAACGCTTGATGTTGGCGAACAGTTGCACACGCGCGGCAGGATCTGCGAACTGAATGAAGATTCCCGCCACCACATCAAAATAACTTTCCGGCCAGTCCCATTGCGCAAGATCAACCAGTTCCACGGCCATTTTCACGCCGCGTTGTGCCGCCAGCGCGCGGGCTTTTTCAACGGCAACATGTGAGTTATCCACCGACAGCACCTGCAAACCCTGCTCCGCCAGCCAGACGCCGTTGCGGCCCTCGCCATCCGCCACCGCAAGACATGACATACCGGGTTTCAGCCTGCGCTGTTCTGATGCCAGAAACGTATTCGGCTCGGTGCCAAAGTGGTATTCCTCGCCTGAGTAACGCTCGTTCCACACATTCATTACGAAGCTCCCATTGCTTCGCCCATCCGCACAGGAAGCGCTGGCTCCCACATGGAATTAAATCGCAGCGTATCTTTCCGGAACAGCATTACCACCGTTGAACCCAACAAGAAGCGCCCCATCTCGTCGCCTTTTTTCAAACTTATTTGCTGATCATCATATCGCCACTCACGCACGTCGCGCGTGCGCGGCGGATTGACCAGACCATGCCAGACGGTGGCCATGCTGCCGACAATGGTCGCGCCCACCAGCGTCAATACGAACGGACCATGTTCGGAGTCAAACACGCAAACCACGCGTTCATTGCGTGCAAACAGGCCGGGAACGCCCCGCGCGGTCACCGGATTTACCGAGAACAGCTCACCGGGCACATAGATCATGCGCATAAGACGCCCGTCGCAGGGCATGTGAATACGGTGGTAATCCCGAGGGCTGAGATAAATCGTGGCGAAACTGCCGTCCTGAAACTGCGCGGCCAGATTCGCATCGCCGCCGACCAGCGCGGTCGTCGAGTACGTGTGGCCCTTTGCCTGAAACAACTGGTCGCATTCGATCGAACCGAACTGGCTGATTGCGCCATCGACCGGGCAAGTAAAATCAGCCGATGCCAGCGGCCTCGCACCCGGCTTCAACGCGCGCGTGAAAAAATCATTGAAAGTGGCGTAACTGCAAATATCGGGATTGGCGGCTTCCGCCATGTTGACCTGATAGCGGCCGATAAACCATTTGATCAGAGAGGCAGTCCATGTGCCACGGGCACCAGCCACTTTTCCGGCCAATACGGTAAGTGCCTGTTTAGGAAGAATATATTGCAGCAATACAGCGAGAGAATCGAACACGGCTGCCTGACTAATAATTTGAATGGGCGCGCATTATACCTGTCGCGCCGGTTATATGCCCTTCATCAACCACCACCACGCACTGAGCGTGAAGAAGGAGACAATCAGACCGACCGCCACCATCAGATTGACTAATGGCGGATCAAGGTCGTGTTCGGAAGCTATGATCGCAGCCGTAATCATCGGCGGCATCGCGGCTTCAAACAGCGTGACCTGTATCGACTGACCATGTGCACCCAGCAGCGGCACATACAGCAAAAAAATCGCCAGCGGCGCTAAAATCAGCTTGAATCCCAGCCCCAGCGCCAGATTGCGCCTGTGTTCCGCGATATGCCCCAAGCGCAGTTGCAGGCCGACTGACAGCAGTGCGAGTGGTGCCAGCGTATCGCCCAGTCGTTTAAGCAAAACCGTAAACCACCCGGCGTACTCAACCGGAATCAGCAGTAACGCGACAGCTAACGAGATGAAAGGCGGGAATAGCGCAATGCGCTTGAAGATTTGCATCGCGGTCGGGCGGCCTGAAGAATAAATGCCCGCGACGGTGATACCTAAAATAGACAGCGCGAAGAACGACCCGAGTTGATCGGCAATAATCGCCGTGGTTAGTCCTGTCTGCCCGTAAAACGCTTCGACCATCGGCAGACCGAAAAACGAAGTATTACCCAGCCCACCGACCAGAATTAACGCACCTGTCGTGGCACGCGGCAGCGCCAGCCAGCGGCCGAGTAACCAGAAGAAACCCGCCGACAACCCGAACACCAGCCAGGCCATCAGTCCGGTCAGCAGAATGTCGCCGGACAATTTCAACTGGTGAATGTAAAACAGCGTCAGCGCCGGCAAGGAGACATGGATGATAAAACTATTCAGCGTCGCCGGCGCATTGTCCGGCATGCGCCGAAAACGCCTCAGAAGCACGCCGGCGATAAAGCAGAGGATGAGCAAAAGAAGATTATTCAAACAGCAACCCTTGTCATGAACTCAATCACACCCGACAGCAACTGCTTAACTTGCTGATCAGTGTACTCACCATACTTCCCATGTGCGGCATTGTTGCGCAAATCCAGCCATGCAGTAATTTGCTTCTGATCCAATTTTGAATAGACCTCGGCCTTTGCCAGATCGGCATTCAAACGATCCGACTTCTTGGCTACGACGCGATCTTCTTTCACATCATCCACTGCAAGATCATGCTTGAGACACAACTGGCGCAAATGCTCCTCAAGAACCCCACCAATCATTACTGCTGCCGAATCCTTATATCCAGTCTCAAGCAGATGATTAGCCATATCCAGAAAATCGGCAAATAGCTCTGCGGCAACCAGTCCCTTGAAGGTGAACATCCATCCCCCAGAAATTTCCGAGCGAATTGCCTTGAGAATGGCGATACCTTTTTCAGCTGCGTTAGCTAAAGAACTATTGGTATTGTTATCAAACTCACCAAAGTATGGATGTTTCAAATCGTACAGTTTCTTAATAAAAGACAAGGAAGCAGCTCGAAATCCGGCCATACCATCTGAGTTCACCCACTCCGAGTACTGATCTGTGCTTTTTCGAGTCTTTAGAACCTCGTTCCCGTGTGCAATCAACTCATCTATACGTCTTACCAGATCACTCGTTTTCATAGCGATGCATCCTCAATAAGTGCTGCATCAGCATTCCAAAAAATCTGTCATTCCCGCGAAAGCGGGAATCCAGTGAGTTATTACATCAAATAATTGTATTCCATAAATCTCGCCACTCTGGATTAACCGATTCGATCAGCTCTATCTTCCATGCCCGATTCCACTTTTTGAGTTGCTTCTCGCGCGCAATTGCAGCCATCATGTCCTCGCACGGCTCAAAGTAAACCAGTAGATGTGCACCGTATTTTTTGGTAAAACCCTCAACGGCGTCACTCTTGTGCTCCCAAACACGCTTCACCTAGTTACTGGTAACACCCACATATAGTGTGCCATTGCGTTGGCTGGCGAGAATGTAAACACAAGGCTGCATAACCTGTCAGAACCCGTTTGTCCCGCTACGCGGGGGCCCTTGCATTAACTGGATTCCCGCTTTCGCGAGAATGACATCCATTACTGAATATTCGTACTGATGAATGCTTTAAGCGTTGTCACATCCGCATCCATCACTTCGACCTTCTGCGGCAATTCTTCGATACCCTCCATTGAAGCCGGACGTTCTGGCTTGCGGCCCAGCGCAAGGACGATGGTTTCCTCGAATTTGGCAGGCAATGCGGTTTCCAGACAGATCAGCGGCAGACCCGGGCGGCGCTGTTCCAGCCCGACCTTCAGCCCGTCGGCGGTATGGGTATCCACCATCACGCCGTACTCCTCCCACAGTTCACGGATCGTTTTAAGGCGATCCAGATGCGTACTCTTACCAGAGGAAAAGTGAAA
>JAPLQK010000074.1 GCA_026399735.1 Pseudomonadota bacterium | reverse complement strand
AACTTCGGTTTCTGGAAGAGCCGGCTGAATGTGATGCTGGGCAACATGCCGGTGTCACGCGAATTGCCCTACCAGTGGTACGACACGCCCAACGTACACCTGTGCACCCTGAACGATTTCGATACTTTTTGCCGCAAATACTGCGTCAGCATCACCGCGCGCAGCGTAATGACCGGCGGGCGCGAAGTCGGCTTATTGCCGAATCTGCTCGGCAGCACAGCGGTATATCGCTTCCAGCGCGGGGTATGAGCGTCATCAGGCAGCTGTTCACCCGCAGTATGCTAATCTGCGTGTTTACCGGATTTTCATCCGGTCTGCCCTTGTATCTGCTGTTCAACTTATTGCCCGCCTGGCTGCGCAGCGAACATGTGGACCTGAAAACCATCGGCCTGTTTGCGCTGATCCAGTTCCCCTATACCTGGAAATTCATCTGGTCGCCGTTGCTGGATCGCTACGCCTTGCCGATGCTGGGGCGACGACGAGGGTGGATGGTGCTGACCCAGGTCGGACTGCTGGCGGTGATTGCCTGCATGGGCGGATTCTCGCCTGCCAGCCAGCTGTCCACTATTGCTTGGATGGCAACCTTGCTGGCGGTGCTGGGTGCAACGCAAGACATCGTGCTGGACGCCTACCGTCGCGAACTGCTGGCAGATTCAGAACTGGGACTAGGCAACGCGGTACATGTGAATGCCTATCGCATCGCGGGTCTGGTACCCGGTTCCTTGTCGCTGATCCTCGCGGACTATCTGCCCTGGGATCTGGTATTCATCATCACCGCGCTGTTCATGCTGCCCGGTATCGCGATGACGCTGACCATCCGTGAGCCGCAGATTGCCATAGCCCCCAGAACTTTACGCGAAGCGGTGATCGAGCCGTTCCGTGAATTCATTAACCGGCAGGGATGGCGCAGTGCTTTGTTTATATTGGCTTTTTTGCTTTTCTATAAACTGGGCGACAGCCTGTGCACGGCGCTGGCCACGCCGTTCTATCTCGACATGGGGTTTTCCAAGACCGACATTGGCCTGATCGCCAAAAACGCGGGGCTTTGGCCTGCGGTGATCGGCGGCATGCTGGGCGGGCTGTGGATGGTGAAGATCGGTATCAATCGCGCGCTGTGGCTGTTCGGCGTGGTGCAGATACTGGCGATTTTCGGCTTCGCCTGGCTGGCCTCCATCGGCCATCACAGCGAGATCGGCGCGCTGGAGCGCACCCAGCTGGCAGTGGTGATCGGGCTTGAAGCGCTGGGCGTGGGCCTTGGCACGGTCGCCTTCGTCGCCTTTATCGCCCGCACCACCCATCCGGCCTACACCGCCACGCAGTTCGCGCTGTTCACCAGCCTGATGGCGATGCCGCGCACTTTCGCCAATGCCGCCACCGGCTGGCTGGTCGAGTCTATGGGCTGGAGCGGTTTTTTCCTGCTGTGCGCGGTGCTGGCGATACCCGGAATGCTGCTGCTGTTCAAGGTCGCGCCGTGGAATGAAACCGCCAGCCAGCAGATTCCAGCTATATCTTCCTGACAAACACCTTCGATTTGCGCTGGTAGTTGTACAGCGATTTCTTCTGTGCGGGCAGCGCGCTGACATCGCTTTCCTTGAAACCGCGTTCCAGAAACCAGTGGGCGGTGCGCGTAGTCAGCACGAACAATTTCTTCAGTCCCTGTGACTTGGCCAGATCCGCCATATGGTCGAGAATCGCTTCGCCGTAGCCCTTGTCGCGGCATTGCGGATCCACCGCCATACAGGCGAGCTCGGCGGCAACTTCGTCGGGGAACGGATAGAGCGCGGCACAACCGACGATGCGGTGGTCGTGTTCCAGCACCACGAAACGCTCGATTTCGCGCTCCAGCAACTCGCGGCTACGGCGCACCAATATGCCCTGCTCTTCGAGCGGAATCAGCAGATTCAAAATGCCGCCGACATCTTCGATGGTGGCATCGCGCAACGTATTGAGCGTGGATTCCACCACCATCGTGCCGATACCTTCGTCGCTGAACAACTCTTGCAGCACAGCACCATCGGCGTGGCGACTGATCAGATGAGTGCGTGCCACACCGGCTTCGCAAGCACGTATCGCGCAAGGCAGAAACAGGTTCACATCGTCCGGCTGAACGCGTTTTGAGGATAACTCGGCCTGCGCCTGTGCGATGGTCAGGATCCTGAGCAATTCCCCCTGTTTGCCTTGAACGCCGTCGGTGTCCATCAGGAATACCAGCTTGTCGGCATCCAGAGCGATCGCAGTTGCGGTTGCCACATCTTCCAGCGTCAGGTTGAACACTTCGCCGGTGGGCGAATAGCCGAGCGGCGAGAGCAGCACCACTTCGCCGAAGTTCATGCGGTTGTTGAGCGCCGCGACATCCACCTTGCGCACGGAGCCGGTATGCTGCAAATCCACGCCATTGATCACACCGATCGGCTGCGCGGTGATGAAGTTGCCGCCGGCCACGCGTATATCGGCATTGGCCATCGGCGAATTCGCCAGCCCCATCGACAGCAACGCCTCGATTTCGACACGCAGCCTGCCGACCGATTCTTTCACACATTGCATGGTCTGTGCATCGGTCAGCCTTATCCCCTGATGATAAGTATCATCAAGATTCTTCTTGGCCAAATGCTGTTCGATTTGCGGACGGGCACCATGCACCAGCACCAGCCTGATGCCGAGCGCGGCCAACAGGTTGAAGTCGTGGGTCAGTTCGACGAATTTACCGTCTTCGACCATTTCACCGCCGAACGCGATAACGAAGGTCTTGCCGCGAAAGGAATTGATGTAGGGTGCGACGGAGCGGAACCAGGCGACGAAATCAGCAGGGTTGGTCTTGATCGGCATGGCTAATCCTTTTTCAATATGTGCACATTGGCGCAGCGTGATTCTCGCAGGGATGCTGCCCGGCGGGCAAGAAGTTTCAACAGGTGTTTTGCACGCCGGGTGATTTATGCTTGAAATAGTTTTTTATATGACCAAAAAAGCACAAAAGATCGGGAAGCTGTGCAGGTACAATGCGATACGCTGGCAAGTTCAGCGAACAGAATAGCGTGCAATATGCCTGCAACGGATTAAATGGAGATTTGATGCTGCACTGGTACAACACCATACGTTTTCAAATCAGCCTGGCATTGCTGGTGCTGTTTGCGCTGCAGGCGACGACCGCCGGTTTCACGCTGTACGAGGTAAATCTGCGCAAGCACGATTATGAGATCCTCAATCTTGCCGGCCAGACCCGGGTTATCAGTCATACGCTGGTCTACCAGTCGCAAAATTACCTCAAAGAGAATACCGTATTTACGTTGCACGACCAGCGCAATGCCAGATTTTATTCGCAAAATCTCCGGCAAAGCATGGCGCTGTATGAAAAAATCATCAGTGGATTTCGCAATCGCCAGCTCGATCCTGAAATCACCGGCCTGGCCGAACCGCTTACTTGCAGCTGGGATGCGCACTCTCGCAATCAGCTTGATATCAGTGCTGCCGCATGGGAAAAATTTCGCATCGGCATACAGCTGGCAATCGACACACACCCGGCAAGTCCCGATACCGCTGCAGCTCGCTATGCGGCAGAGCACGGCGAAGAGTTGGCGATCTCAGCCGATCAGCTGAGCCGCGCTTTCCAGCACATGATGGAAGGCAAACTTGCCTCGATTCGTCTGTTCAATCAGCTTGCCATGTTGGCCACAGGGCTGCTGGCCGTCCTGATCGCGCTGACGGTGTATCGCAGCGTGCTGCGCCCGCTTAAGGTATCCGTGGACGGATTCTCAAGGGTAGCCAACGGAGATCTGGGCTATCAGCTGCCGGTGGCGGTCGATAACGAAATCGGTTACATGACCGCGTCCTTCAACCGGCTGTCCGACAGGATGCACAGCCTGTTCCGCCTGACCGGGCGCATCGGTCAGGGAACCAATCTGCACGATGCGCTGAAATTCGTATGCGAAGAATTCCGCTATTTTCTGCCGGTAGAGTGGGTAGGCGTATTGCTGCTCTCCCCGGATCGCACGCGGATTGTTCTGGAACGGCTGTACAGCGAACAACCTTCAAGTTTACGTGAAAACGAGCAGTTTGAATTCGCGCCGGTGTCGGCTGGCGTATTGGCCATCGATGATCTGGGAAACGGAGTTCAGAGCGCGCTTTCAGCAAGGCTGGCGCAGGACGGTAAAAGATCCGCCTTGTTCGTTCCGTTAAAACAGCCCGGCAGCGGCGATGCCATACTGGTATTTGCTTCCTCAGATGCGAGCGCTTATACGCCAGAGCATGTGGAATTTCTGAGCAATATCGCGACACATGTGGCGCAGATACTGGAAAAAACCGTGGTCATGGAAGGGCTGGTGGTCGCTGCCGTAGAAGGTCTGGCAAAGTTGGCGGAAAGCCGCGATCCGGAAACCGGCGATCATCTGGTTCGTATGAGTTTGTATTCAGCCATCCTTGCCGAAGAGATGTCTCAGGATAAGGCTTTCAGCGAACGAATCACGCCGGCGTATGTGCGTGATGTATTCCGCTTCGCCCCGATGCACGATATCGGCAAGGTCGGGATCAGCGATGATATCCTGCTCAAGCCCGGACGGCTGGACGCCGCCGAACGCACGGAGATGGAAAGGCATCCGGTTATCGGTGGACAGGTGTTGCGCCGCAGTGAGGAACAGATGAAAAGCCTGGGCCACAGCATTTTCCAAACCGGGATTGAAATAGCCGAATCTCATCATGAGAAGTATGATGGCAGCGGTTATCCTGCGGGGCTCAAAGGCGAGGCCATTCCGCTCGCAGCGCGCATCATCGCGGTTGCCGATGTACTGGACGCGCTGACTTCAAAACGCCCCTACAAGGATGCGTGGCCAATGGAAAAAGCGCTCGACACCATTCAGAAGGATGCAGGAACGCACTTCGACCCCGCCGTCGTCGCCGCGCTGTTCCGTGCGCTGCCGCGTGTGATGGAGGTATTTGAACGCCTGAAACACGTTTGACAAGTCACGACAATCAGCAGAAATCGCCCCAGAGCGTTTGCAATGCCGCAATGCCTGCCACGGCAGCCGTTTCTGTGCGCATCACGCGCGCGCCCAGTCGTATCGGCGTAAAACCGCAAAGCAGTGCGGAATCGCTCTCGGACTGTGAGAATCCGCCTTCCGCGCCGATCAGCAAAACCGCTGTCCCCTGTGGTTTCAACTGGCTCTGCAATGAAACCGAGCCTTGAGGTAACAATATGAATTTACTGATATTTTCTGCGCGAATTTGTTGCAGCCATACCATGATATCCAGCGGCGGATGAATGACGGGCAACACATTGCGCCCGCACTGCTCGCAGGCGGAGATGGCGACCTGCTGCCAATGCTCTGTTCGTTTCGCGGCGCGCTCGGCGGACAGTCTGGCCACGCTGCGTTCAGTTGCAAGGGGTTGAATTTCGGTGACGCCCAGTTCGGTGGCTTTCTGGATTACCCAGTCCATTTTTTCGCTGCTGGACAAGGCCTGCGCCAGCATCACCGGCAAGGGCGATTCGCGGTTGACCTCGACCTGACGGAGATCCGCGACGATGACTTGTTTTCCGGACAAATCGCTAATCATACCGTGGCATTCATGCCCCTCTCCGTCGAACAGCTGCACCGATTCACCCGTGCGCAGGCGCAACACGCGGCTGGCATGGTGCGCAACATCCGGCGGCAAACTGAACGAACCCTGACTGGGAAGTGGCGGCGGGCAATAAAAACGTGGCATGATGAACAATAGTGAGTGGCGTACGGGCGTGATAATATACCGCCACAAAAAAATTTGTCAGGAGTATGAAATGGTCAGTTTGCAACCGCCGCTATGTGACTTCGGCTGGAAGGCGCCGGATTTCAATTTATTGGGTGTGGACGGCGTGCGTTATAACCTTGCCAGTGCGCAAGGCAAGAACGGTCTGCTGGTCATGTTCATCTGCAATCACTGCCCTTATGTGCAATCCATCCGTGACCGCCTGGTGAGGGATACGCTCGAATTAAAGCAGCATGGCATCAACAGCATCGCCGTCATGTCCAACGATCCGGCCGAGTATGCAGAGGACTCGTTTGACAACATGAAGCGGGTGTCGCAGCAATTCGGCTACCCGTTTCCTTACGTGCTGGACGAAACACAACAAGTAGCAAAGAACTACGGCGCGGTATGCACACCGGATTTTTTCGGTTTCAATGCCCGGCTTGAACTGCAATATCGCGGTCGTCTGGACGCGTCGCGCAAAGAGGCCGTGGAAAATGCGCCGCGCGACTTGTTTAACACCATGTTGCAGGTAGCACAGACAGGGCTGGGCCCGCTTGAACAAATCGCCAGCATGGGCTGTTCGATCAAATGGAAAAATGAATAATGGAAAAGCATATCCTGTCGAAAACCGGGGCCTTTGGTATGAGCGCACTGCTCAAGGCCACCATTGCGGCAGTCAAACTGGTGGCGGCAGAAGAAATCATGCCGCGCTATCTGAAAGTAGCGCACAAGCACAAGAGCGATGGCAGCCTGTGCACTGACGCAGACATTGCCACGCAGACCGCGCTGATCAGGAAGCTGCAAGCCATTTGCAACGTCCCGGTACTGGGCGAGGAAATGCCGGAGTCGGAACAACAGGCAATTTGGCAATCATCACAGGATGGCTTGTGGTGCGTCGATCCGATCGATGGCACTTCCAATTTTGTGCATGGTCTGCCTTATTTTGCGGTGTCAGTCGCGCTGTTGCGCGGCGGCAAGAGTGTGCTGGGGGTGGTATACGATCCGGTGGCCGACGAAATGTTCGCTGCCGAAGCGGGCAAGGGCGCCTATCTGAACGGGGAGAAACTGTTTGGTCGTGTCACAACTGAAACAATGGATCGCTCGCTTGCCAATGTGGATCTGAAACGTCTGGGCAGCAAACTTGCGGCAACGCTGGCGGCACATCCGCCCTATGCTTCGCAGCGCAACTTCGGTGCCAGCACGCTGGACTGGTGCTATACCGCCGCCGGACGCTATGACCTGTACCTGCATGGCGGACAGAAACTGTGGGACTATGCAGCCGGAATGCTTATTCTGGCGGAAACCGGCGGTTACGCCTGTTGCATCGAATCCGATGATTTTGCAGAGGGCGATGTCTGGCAGCGTTCGGTGATCGCCGCGCGCAGCGAGACGCTGTTCAATGAATGGAAAAACTGGATAAGAGCGCAGTAGCAGAATATCGCGCACTCACAATTAGGGAAATACCTTGAAAATATTGATATTGGGCGCTGGACAGGTAGGATCTACCGTGGCGGAAAGCCTGGTGAGCGAGGCCAACGACATCACGGTGGTGGATTCGGACGGCGCCAAACTGGCGTTGTTGCAGGAACGTCTGGATCTGCGCACGCTGACCGGCAATGCCTCCCACCCCTCAGTACTGGAACAGGCCGGCATCAAAGATACCGATATGTTGCTGGCCGTCACACAAAGCGACGAAGTCAATATGGTCGCCTGCAAACTGGCGGCCAGTCTCTACAACACGCCGACGCGCATCGCACGGATACGTTCCGCCGACTTTCTGGCACGCCCTGAACTCTTCAACAAAGACAATTTTTGTGTGGACTTTTCCATTTGTCCTGAACAGATTCTGACCGATTACATCAGCAAACTGATCGAATTTCCGGAGGCCCTGCAAGTTCTGCGTTTTTCCCAGGGCAAAGCATCTCTGGTGGCGGTGCGCGCCTTTGAAGGCGGGCCGCTGGTGGGTAAACCGCTCAGCATCCTGCATGACAACATGCCTCATATCGATGCCCGTGTCGCGGCGATTTTTCGCAAAAACGGCCCGCTGATTCCTGAAGGCAGTACCGTGGTCGAGGACGGGGATGAAATTTTCTTCATTGCAGCGACCCGCAATATCCGCAGCGTGCTCAAGGAAATGCGCCGCATGGACAAGCCCACCCGTCGCGTGATGATCGTCGGGGGCGGCAATATCGGTCGTCGTCTGGCTCAGGCGCTGGAGCGCGACTATCAGGTCAAATTGATCGAATTCAACAAGAAGGCCTGCGAAAAGCTGGCCGGAGAATTGGCCAGAACGCTGGTGTTGAACGGTGACGGCACGGACGAAAAACTGATGCAGCAGGAAAATGTCGGCGAGGTGGATGTGTTCTGCGCGCTGACCAACGATGACGAAAACAATATCATGTCTGCCCTGCTCGCCAAGCAGGCCGGTGCACGCAAGGTAATTGCGCTGATCAATCGCAGTGCCTATGTCGATCTGGTGCAGGGCGGCAAGATTGACATCGCACTGTCTCCGGCGCATGTCACCATCGGCTCGTTGTTAGCGTATGTACGTCAGGGCGACGTGGCAGCCGTTCATTCCCTGCGCCGGGGAGCCGCAGAAGCGCTGGAGCTGGTCGTGCATGGAGATCGTCAGTCCTCCAAGGTAGTCGGACGACGTATCGACGAGATCGACTTGCCCAAGGGCGCGACCATCGGTGCGCTGGTGCGCGGTGATGAAGTCATCATGGGACATCGCGATGTGGTAGTCGAAGCCGAAGATCATGTGATCGTCTTCGTCATCAACAAGGCAATGGTGAAAAAAGTCGAAAAGTTATTCCAGGTTAACCTCGGGTTCTTCTGATGGGACGTGCGCTTACCGTTATTCACGTGTTGGGACTGATGCTGGTGGTGTTCAGCATCGCCTATGTCATGCCGGTGGTCACGGCGCTGATCTACGGGGATATCGCCGTACTGATGGATTTTCTGTTGGCGATGGCGTGGACGGCCGCTTTCGGGGGCGGGATGTGGCTGCTGACGCGCCGCTATAAAGGCGAGTTGTCTATCCGGCACGGCTATTTACTGGTGGTGTCGATGTGGACAGCAATGCCGGCGGTCGCGACCTTGCCGCTGCTGCTGGTGATTCCGGGCCTGTCATTCACCGATGCCTATTTTGAAACCATGTCCGGATTGACGACGACAGGCGCGACCGTGCTGACCGGACTGGACAGCCTGCCGCCCGCCATCAATATCTGGCGGCATGAACTGAACTGGCTGGGTGGCATGGGAATCATTGTACTGGCAGTAGCCGTCCTGCCGCTGCTGGGTATCGGCGGACGACAATTGTTCAAGGCCGAAACCCCGGGACCGATGAAGGATTCCGCACTGACGCCGCGTATCACCGAGACGGCGCGCAATCTCTGGCTGGTTTATCTGGGGATTACGATCGCCTGTATTGTGTCATTGAAACTGGTCGGCATGAACTGGCTGGATGCCATCTGCCACGCCTTTGCCGCGATGGGCCTGGGCGGTTTTTCCACGCACGATGCCAGTGTCGGATTTTTCAATTCTCCGGCAATTGAAGCGGTGCTGATCGTATTCATGCTGCTGGCGGCAATGAATTTCGCAACCCATTTTCTGGCGGTACGAGCCAAGAGTTTTAAGCCGTATCGTCTGGATGTGGAAGGTCTTTCCACAGTAGGACTGGTACTGATCAGTTGCGTCGGGGTTGCCGGTTTCCTGTGGTGGAAAGGCACTTATCCCGATTTTTTGACGGCGTTGCGTCATGCCAGCTTTAATCTGGTATCCCTGGCGACAGACTGCGGTTTCACCAGCGTGGATTTCAACCAGTGGCCGATCTTTGCACCGATGTGGATGCTGTTTTTGAGTTGCGTAACCGCGAGTTCCGGTTCCACCGGGGGAGGCATCAAGATGATACGCACGCTGGTGCTGGTCAAACAGGCCGGCCGTGAGTTCGTCAAGTTACTGCATCCGGCCGCGATCAATCCGATGAAGATCGGCGGACAGGTCATTTCAAACAGCGTGGTGTTCTCGGTGCTGGGTTTCATCTTCCTGTATTTCATGAGCGCGGCCACGCTGACCTTTGCGCTGCTGATCAGCGGACTGGACTTTATCTCGGCGCTCTCGGCGGTCATTGCCTGTATCAACAATGCAGGCCCCGGTCTCGGCGTGGTCGGCCCCGCCAGCAATTACGGTGTGCTGACGGATTTTCAGACCTGGATATGCACCACTGCCATGTTGATTGGGCGGCTGGAAATCTTCACCGTGCTGATTCTGTTTACCCCGCAATTCTGGCGGCGTTAGCCAAATTGCCTGGACATGGGAGTACACTACACAGTTAGGATTAAAAGTTGATTTTTGATATTGATGATGGGCATGCCGTTGCCCGGCAGGAGGTATGTTGAGTACAGATTTGCCATTATTGGGCGTAAAAGTAGTATTGATCGACGACAGCAACACCATTCGTCGCAGCGGTGAGATATTTTTGTCACAAGCTGGATGTCAGGTCGTGCTTGCCGAAGACGGATTTGATGGTTTGTCGAAAGTAGTGGATACCCAACCCGATATTATTTTCGTGGATGTGATGATGCCGAGACTTGACGGCTACCAGACTTGCGCACTGATTAAGAACAATCAGCAGTTCAAAAACATTCCTGTGGTCATGTTGACCAGCAAGGATACTTTATTTGACCGCGCGCGTGGCAAACTGGTAGGTTCGGATCAATATCTGACCAAACCGTTTAACAAGAAGGGCCTGATCGAATCAGTTATGTTGCACACAAAACAAAATACGGGAGCATGAACATGGCTATAAGAAAAATATTGGTAGTGGATGATTCTGCAACTGAACGGCACATTGTCGGGGAAATTTTAACCCGACAGGGATATGAGGTTTCTTTCGCGGAGAGCGGAGAAATGGGTGTGTCGAAAGCCAGACAAGACATGCCGGACCTGGTGATTATGGATGTCGTGATGCCGGGCCTGAATGGCTTTCAGGCAACACGTGCGATTACCAAAGATCCGGAAACTGCAAAAATTCCGGTCATCCTCTGCACGACCAAAGATCAGGAAACAGATAAAATCTGGGGCATGCGCCAAGGCGCTAAGGATTATCTTGTCAAGCCGATCAACGCGGCTGAATTGCTCGGAAAAATTGCGGCCCTTGCCTGATCGACAATAAACCATGGCTAAACGAACCAATCTGCGCGAGTTTCAGCAAAGTCTGAGCAACCGTATGCAGGACAAAAACCGCAAAAGCGGCCAATTGTCGTTGCTGGGGATACAGATTGCCGGACAGAACTATCTGGTGGAAATGGTAGAAATCAGCGAAGTGCTATCGCTGCCGCCGCTGACAGCGGTGCCGTTGACCAAACCCTGGTTTCGCGGCGTTGCCAATGTGCGCGGAAATTTATATTGCGTCGCCGATCTGGCCGTTTTTCTGCACCAGACTGAAGTATCCGGCACCAGTGCCAATCGCCTGTTGCTGGCGGCCGAGCGTTATGGTGTCAATGCAGCATTGCTGGTGGACAAGGTGTTTGGCTTGCGTGATGCCAGCAGCTGGCAGCGTGATGCAGTTCAGGAAAACCAATATTTTGATGAGCACGGTGCAGCGTGGCACAAACTGGATGTAGTCGGACTGCTCAAGCAACCGGATTTTTTGCAAATAGGCATATAGCGGTATCCATCCGCCGGAGAAAATAAACATGGCGTTTAAACTTAAACTACCAAATTTCAAGACCAGCAGCGCTGCGGCGGCCCAACCTCTGCCGCTGATCGGTCATTTACCTTTTACCCGGCAACTGCGCTTGCTGGGTGGCGGACTGGCCGTGACGTTCCTGCTAGGTGCAGCTGCGATTGGACTGGATTATCGGACTACGTCCAATAATGAGCATCATCTGGAATTGTCAGGGGACTTTGTGATGCTGGTACAGCGCGTGGCCAAAGATGCTGGCTCCGCGCTGCAGGGAAAACAGACTGCAGTTGAAGGACTGCCGCAGGCTCGCGCCGATCTTCAGAATATTCTGACTGCGCTGGATAAAGGGGATGACGTTGCACCAGGACTCAGAGGCGCGCCGCGTGCAACATTGGATGCCCTGATGCCGGTCTATAACGAATCCATGCAATACATCAAGGATATCGAACAGGGTCGTCCCGGCATATTAACGGTGTCGCGCGCAATGGACGCTGTAAGAGAGGTGGCTCCGCCAATACGTGCGGCGATAAGCCGACTGCCGGCGTCCTCCGCTACAGATAAATTTGCTTTACTGATTGAGCGCATTGATTACGATACCAGTTCCACGCTGAGTGCTGTTGTGACGGATGAAATGGTCAGCGCACTGGCATCCGATATGACACAAGCCTCCTTACTGTTGAACGGATTCGATAAAAACAATCCGATCGTTGTTGAGTTAACTGATTTGTTTGAAGGTTACCGCAACTCGGTCGATGCGCTGGTCAGCCAGGCCAAGGGTTTACAAGGCGCAAAAATCGGCGCCAGTAAATATTTCGATAACGTTTCTGTGACAAAGAAAGGTCCGTTTGTCATCGGTGCGGTAGCCTTAAAAAATGCAATTGCGTCGTCATCGCAGGGCCGCTGGACGATTTATGTGACGGGTTTGTCTGCCGCGTTGCTCATGCTGTTCGCGGCTGCATTGTCCAAGGTGTATCTGGCTGAAGCGCGTCATCGTGCTGCCATGGCGGAAGCCAGCAACAAACTGAATCAACGCGCGATTTTGCGCCTGATGAATGAATTGAGCGATCTGGCGGAAGGGGACCTGACGGTGCGTGCGACGGTAACGGAAGACATTACTGGCGCAATTGCCGACTCGATCAACTATACCGCCGAGGAACTGCACAAACTGGTTACACGTATCACCGAAGCGGCAGAGCAGATGGGCCAGGCAACGAGTGACTCTGAAGGCATGGCGCAACGTTTGCTGATTTCCACGCAGAAACAGGTGGAAGAAATCAGGGAAGCGGAGGAGTCGGTGCAACTGATTGCACGCTCAATCGGCGAGGTGGATGCCGCTGCGGTCAAAGCGGCTGAAGTAGGCCGGCACACACTGGATGTAACCAATCAGGGTGCAGTGGCGGTGCGCAACACCATTGCCGGTATGGATGGTATTCGCGAACACATTCAGGAAACCTCAAAGCGCATCAAACGACTCGGTGAGAGTTCACAGGAAATCGGTGAAATCGTTGATCTGATCTCCGATATTACCGAACAAACCAACGTGCTTGCATTGAATGCAGCGATTCAGGCCGCCTCCGCCGGTGACGCCGGTCGCGGCTTCTCGGTGGTTGCGGAAGAAGTGCAGCGACTGGCCGAACGTTCGGCTGAGGCGACCAAGCAAATTGGTGCGTTGGTTAAAACCATTCAAAGCGATACTCAGGATGCGGTCGCGGCGATGGAGAAGAGCACGCTGGGTGTGGTAGAAGGCGCAAAACTATCGGAAACGGCGGGGCAGTCGCTGAAAGAAATTGAACAGGTCTCAAATGAGTTGGCGGCACTGATCAACAGTATTTCGGTATCCACTCAGGTGCAAACCGAGATGGCCGTTGAAGTGGCCGAGGTGATGCAGGACATTATGGGTATTTCCAGGGAGACCACGGAAGGCACGCGTCTTACTTCCGATTCTGCAGCCCGTTTGACCAGCCTGGCAGCCGGCCTGAAGGGTTCGGTAGCGGGCTTTAAACTCTGATAACGACCCATCATGTCCAGCCAAACGTCATTTGAACTCGCATCACTTTCCGTTGTAAAGCCGGGCATTCAGGATGCGTTGAGCGTGGTAAGTGCCCGACTGGTTCAATATCTGGATGCGCCTGCACTCAATGCGCCTGCTTTGCAGGAGGCTCGCTCGGAGTTGCACCGAATTCAGGGTGTGCTCAGAATGATTCGACTGGATGGCGTTGCCGTCTATTGCGCAGAAATAGAACATGTGTTTGCCGAGTTGGCGGCTAATGCCAGCCTGGCTTCCCTGCTGTATCGCAACGTATTGCAGCGTGCCTTGACCGGGCTGACGGATTATCTGGATTCGCTGATGCAGGGGGCGGATAACGCTTCCCTGGCGTTATTCCCGAAGTACGAAGCCATGCAGCATCTGCGCGGCATGGAAATGTCGTTCGAACAGGATCTGTTTTTCCCGAATTTAGCGGTAAAACTGCCCGATACCGTGTTGAATATTGTTCAGGCAGACAATGCGGCTGCACTCATCAAGTCCGCACATAGCCAGTATCAGCGTGGTTTGATGCTTTGGCTGCAAAACGGCTCCGGTGGATTTCCCCTGATGCAGCAGGCACTCGATACGGTATTGAGTTGCGTTCCCCAGAACAACAGCCGTGACTTCTGGTGGATAGCCAATGGTCTGCTCGATTGTCTGGAGCTGGAAGGCTTGCCTATGGATCTGAGTGTGCGCAAACTGTTCGGTCGTATAGAGCGTCAGATGCGTGCGGTCGCAAAAGCGGATTCGGGCGATGTGCAGCCGATTATCAATGAAATGCTCTACCTGATCGGATGCAGTGAGGCTGCAAGTGAACGCGCCGAACAGGTCAAACAGTATTACGCGCTGGAACAGTACTATCCCGCGCTGCCTGTGACAAGATCTGTCGAGGACAAAAAATCGTATGAAGAACTGCGTGACCAGATGCAGGAAGCCGAGGACAACTGGGAACAATGTGTCGCAGGCGATGAGGGTGCCTGTAATAAATTTGTGGAGTACATAGAAAAAATTGCGAAGAAAAGCGACAAGCTTGAACGCAATACCCCACATTATCTGACCAAGAAGATCCAGGCATTGTCAGACTACCTGCGCGACCCGGCATACGCGCGTCTGATAGGGGAAGATGTGGCGATGGCACTGATGCTGTGGCGCAGCGGTATGACACAGTACGAATCCGTAGATACGCGTTTTCAGGAACAGGCACGCATCCTGTCAGACCAGATACACGCGGCGATGAATCATAAACCTGAGGATGCGCAACGCATCGCAGAGTTGATCAGGCTTTACAGCCAGACAGAACAGGGCGCAGTCACGTCATCGCTGGCCAATGAAATGCTGGCAAACCTGCAACTGGTCGAACAAGGGCTGAATACGTTCTTCGGTGATGTGACCAAACGCTGTGAATTGACCAGTTTGCAGCGTTTACTGGTACAGATACACGGCGGCTTGCACATCCTGTCACTGAAGCAGGCAGAGCAATTACTTGTTGAAATTCAAACACTTATACGTTACTTTGCAGACGGGGAAGCGGTACCCAGGCTAATTGAAACTCAGGCTCTGGCCGGAGCGGTAAGTGCACTGCATGAATATGTACAACATCTGGCGAACGGACAAAGCCATCACACAAAAGCCCTGCTTGCCGCACTGAATGAATTGAATCGATTACGCCATGGTGCACAAATTCCCGCACCGCCGAGTCAAACGCCTGCAATTATCGCTCGTCCGGCGCCAGTCATCCAGCGACCGATCGGCGAAGATCGGGAATTGCTTGAGATTTTCCTGGAAGAGGCCAAAGAAGTGTTGGGCATCATGCGCGACAACGTCGAAATCAGCCATTTGCACCCTGAAGATCTGGAGCCGTTGATCACAATGCGGCGTGGCTTTCATACTTTGAAGGGCAGCGGACGCATGGTTGGACTGATTGATCTGGGCGAAGTGTGAACTTTATTTCGGATGCCATACAAGCTTTTTCCGGCTGGGTGGACGACCTGGAAAGACAAGGTTACGTCAGCATTGAGGCGCGTGCATTGATCGCGCTTGCGCGGCAAATTGAAAGTGGTGTTGATGCACCAGAGCAGGGTATTCCTGAAGCAGTTATTTCTGAACCGGTTACTCCTGAAGCAGTTATTTCTGAACCGGTTACTCCTGAGGCAGTTATTCCTGAGGCAGTTATTTCTGAGGCAGTTATTTCTGAGGCAGTTATTCCTGAAGCGGCTATTCCTGAGGCAGTTACTCCTGAGGCAGTTACTCCTGAGGCAGTTATTTCTGAACCGGTTATTCCTGAGGCAGTTATTCCCGAAGCAGTTCTTCCTGAAGCAGTTCTTCCTGAAGCAGTTCTTCCTGAACCGGTTATTCCTGAACCGGTTATTCCTGAACCGGCAGCCGATCGGGAACTTGACTTTGCCGAACCCGAATCGGTGGTGATAGGGGAGATCGCAGTCTCGCCTACCCTGTTCAAAATTGCCAGCGAAGAAGCAAGCCAGAATGTGCTGGCATTGCACCGTCAGCTTGAAGAGCTGATGGCCGCGTCCCCGGT
>JAPLQK010000016.1 GCA_026399735.1 Pseudomonadota bacterium | reverse complement strand
ACTCCCCCGCGCGGCAGGCATATTCCCATTCCGCCTCGCTCGGCAGACGGTATTGCCGGCCGGTTTTCTGGTTCAACCGACGGATAAAATCTTGTGCCTCGTTCCAGCTTACCTGCTCTGCCGGGCAGTTGTCGCCACAGTCTCCCGGATTATCGCCCATGACGGCGCGCCATTGCGCCTGTGTGACTTCCGTCCTGCCCATCGCAAAAGCACGACTTAGGGCGACCCGGTGCATGGGTTTTTCTTCATCATCACCCTCGTTCGAACCCATATCGAAGCCGCCTGCGGGTATCACGACCATCTCCGGACAATCCGCGCAGTCGCGAAAAATGAGCCCGGGTGATGGCAACAGTTTTTCTGCACTCAAGTCCTCGGCGCAAGCGCTGTCAGTCAAGCACAACATAAATATATAACAAATAATACGCATTATATTTTCTCTCCTGCTCAACGCAGGCCTGTCAATGCCATGGTCTGCCGTTGCAAAATTTACAGCTGTATACTCACAGAGCATTTCAGCGTCAAAGGGTCGGTATTGCCATTCAAGCCGCGTCCGACACCGAATTGGTAGAGTGCATCATGGCTCTCGATTGCGACGGTGCCGAACAACATATTGGTCGTGAACCGTGCGATCCCGTCCACTGTCATGGCCTTGCCGTTACCGGAATACAATTCGACTCCGCCCCAGACATTTTCAACAATGCGCCTTGCCAGTTTGGTGTTCAGGGAATAGTCAGGCGCCATACTCTGCAAGCCATTGGCAAAACCGTTCGATAAAAAAGCATTGGTAGCAAAATGCCAGTTATGTGTTCGGTAGCCTCCTATCAGGCCGACATCCAGAATCGTTCTCCCGAACTCGACTTTTTCCTTGGCCAGCAACAATGAACTGCTGGCGCCCCAGTAGCCGTAATTTCCTTCGTCGTCCGCTTCACCCTGCGAAATCCAGGCCAAACGTGCACGACTACTAACCAGACTGGTCGTATTATTGTCCATATTCCCGTCCCGCACGGCAGTGGCGCTCATGGTAAGTTCAAGGTCATCCCGCAGGCCGTAGGATAACGATGGCGTAAAGCGCACCCCGTGATTATTGACGATTTCGCCGTTATACGCAGAATCGAATATGGCGCCGCGCGGAGTCGAATTGGCATGAATATCCAGCGACCATTCGCCTTCGTCATTGATTTCATCGGTAAGTATGCCAATGATATCCTGCAATTCGGCATGAGCACTGATTGTAGGCAACAGCAGCAGGATGGAAAACAGTATTCGAATAATCATGGCGGGGGCTCAGTTAAATATGAATGGGGGTGGCGGTTCAGCATCCTAAGCAATTCGCTGCGCGGGTATGCCTTCCCAGTTGGAGTTGGCAGGGATGACTTCCGCCTTGAGAATCAGGGACAGCGATCCGATGCGCGCGCGTGCTCTGACATGGGCGTCGTATAAAATGATGGATCTGACACCGATATCCACGCCTGAATCGATTGTCAGCTTAGCCATTTTCATGATGCGATCCTCGAACAAGTGCGTTTGCAAAGAAACGCTCTTGCCTATGCTCACATCGTCCGCAATTTCCACCAGATCGAATTCGCTTAAATAGGTGGTTTCGCAGAACAACCGGCTACCGATTTTGACGCCGAATAATCGCAAAAACGGCGCCAGCATCGGCGTACCGGTGAGCCAGCCGAGCAGTACGAGGGACGGGACGTTTTCATACAGACCGGTGATCAGCTCGCTGCGCCAGACGAAATGCGACCAGATCGGCTTGATGTCGGTGACGTATTTACCGACCACGATCCATTTCAGCGCCGCCACGATCAAGGTTAAAACCACCGCCACTGCGATCGCCAGCATCGGCATCACCAGATAGGCCAACGCCAGAGTCTCGTTCACAACAAACCAGCGAAACGCGAAAATAGAAACCGCCAATCCGCCCAGAAAAAGTGCAGACGGCAATACCACGCGGAAAAACTCGACGAACAGTCGCTGCGCAACCATGGCTTTCGATGGATTGAATGTCTTCTCTTCACCAAACCCCTCGATAATTTGCCGGCGCGGCAAAAAAATCGCCGGCGCACCGAGCCAGGAAGTGCCCGCTTCGATGCGCTCGCCATTGGGTTTTGACATGACACCCAGCAGCGTTCCCTCCTCCATGACACCGCCGGATGGCACCAGCGAACCGTTTCCGACAAAAGCGCGATGACCGATACGGGTCGGCCGGATGACAAACCAGCCATTGTGGAATGTGGCTGCGCCTAATGAGGCCATATCGGCAACGAAGCATTCATCCTCCAGTGTCAGGAGGCTCGGGTCGAAGAAAGAAAGCGTGGAAACCTCGGCGCTGTGCCCCACTTTGACACCCAGCGCACGCAGCCAAAACTTGGTATAGAGCGTTGCATACAGCGAATTATTGACCATCAGGCTGATCGCCATCAGTCGATCGACGAACCATTTCCGGAAGCCTTGCTGCGAATGAACCGCGTAGACGCCCTCAGCCAGCTTTGGCTCAATCAGCCATTTAATGAAAGCGAGCAGCGTGCAATTAACCAGCACATAAATCAATCCCGCCGGGATCAGTGCGGCGCAAAAACCCGTAACGCCATACCCCTTAATACCGGCAAAAATCGGCCAGAGTGCAGGAATGGTCGCAATCAGTGGCAATACATACAGCATGGGCACCGAAACAGCCGTAGCTAACGTCCACAAACCGATATTCCACGTTGATTCGGATGCGCGCGCGGCACTTGTTTGTAAAAGCGCTGCAGGACGAGACGTCTGTGCACACACAGGAGAACCTTCCCAGTAAGTGCGTTCAGGCAGCGTCGTTCTGAAAGGCACCATGGACTGCTCGCCGACCCCGCTGCCTTCCTTCATGCGCACGCCGTGATCGATCACCGAACCATTTCCGACGAAAGTACCGTTGGCCAGATGAATGGGGGTTAATATCAGCCAACCGCCGCTGATTTCATAAGGCGTCAGTTCAACGTTGTAGCCGATGTTCACCTCATCCCCCAGCGTGACCAGACCGGGAAAATACTGTGTGCCGATATGGCAGCCGCGCCCGATCGAACATCCCAAAAGCCTCAGATAGCCGTTGACCAGCAGGCTGGCACAAAGCAGATGCCATGGAACCAGATGCAGCACTTTCTGCACCAGCCAGAAGCGCAGAAAATAAGCGCCCCAAAGCGGATAACGCCCGGGCTTGAAGCGGCCGATAACGGCCCATTTGACTGCGATGGGAAGCGCGAGTGACATCATGAAAAGCAGGCCCACACTGACGCCGACCAGTTCCAGCGAGCCTGCAAACGTCGTCGGCAGCGACTTCATCTGAACGTAGGCAATAAAGGGGGCGGACAGCAGCGCCGAAAGTACGAACAAGGCAGCCGTCTGAATGATTCCCGCCAGCCAAACCTGCTTATTCGAGGCTAGGCGCATCGACTCCAGCCGGGTCTCGTGTATGCCGTGCTGCGGCAATTTCGCCTTGTCGGAGACGAACACCGCCAATTGCCGCACCGTGGGGTTAGCGTACAAATCGCGAATCGATAATTGCTCAAAACCGGGTACTTCACGCAAGCCGGAGACCACGCGCGCGGCGAACAGTGAATGCCCGCCCAAATCGTTGAAAAAATGCGCATTGACACAGACCGCATCGGCACCAAACGCCTCTCCCCAAACGCTGGCAATCTTCTCTTCGCACTCGTCGGCCGCGTACTCGATGACACCGCTCAACGTAGCCAGTCGCCTCGACAGCGGCCCGGGCAACTGCGCACGGTCGGCCTTGCCGCTTGGCAGGGTGGGAAATTCCAGCAGCCACTCAATATAGGCCGGCACCATGTATTTGGGCAGCTTTTGACAAAGCCGCCGATACAGCGATTCGTTCTTGGACTGGTCGATGACCGTGCCTTCGCGGGCAATCAGGTAGGCAACCAGTTCGACCACATCTTCGGAACGCTTGCCTTGCCATGGATTAACCAGCACATTCGCCACATCCGGATCATCAAGCAAGACGCTCTCGATTTCAGCGAGCTCTATCCGGTAACCGCGAATCTTGACCTGGGTATCGATACGACCCATGAACTCGATTTCGCCGTTTTCACCTATCCTCCCCAAATCGCCGGTACGATACATCCTGATATCGGGCTGATCCGGGTCGTTGACAAAGCGCAGTTCGGTCTGGTCTGGCCGGTTGATATAGCCTTGCGCAACGCAAGGTCCGGCGATGCATATTTCCCCCGGCTCGCCCGGCTTGCGCAACTGAAGCTGCTCATCGCGCACGTCGATCCGGTAAGTCGGCAGCGGCTTGCCGATGGTCACCGGTTTGTCCGGACTCAACTGGACCCAGCTGGCGGTGATGGTGGTTTCGGTCGGCCCGTAGGTATTGAAAATACGCCTGTTTGGTTTGAGCCAGCGCTGAGCCAGATCGCGCGGGCAGGTTTCTCCGCCGAGAAAAATAGTCGCAAGCAACGGCATGTCCTGATCGATGGTGGCCAGAAGCGTGGGAACGCTATGAAACACCGTAATACGCTGCTGCGCCAAAAAGGCAGCGAGGCCTGCGCCGACACGATCAGACGGATCGACAGAACCTGTGACCAGTACAGCTCCGGCAATGAAAGTCGGGAAGATTTCATCGAAGGAAAAATCGAAGGCGATCGTCAGCCCCTGATAGACGCGATCGTCCTGCCTTATTCCATAAATAGACGGTACGACGGTCAGATAATTGCAGTAATTCCCATGATTGATCGCAACGCCTTTGGGTTTTCCCGTCGTCCCGGAAGTGTAAATGATATAGCAAAGGCGGGCGGCATCGGAAACACCCTTTGGGCGATCCGCGCTTTCATGTTCCAGCGCTTCATGCTGGCTGTCGATCTCCAGAATTTTCATGCCTGAAAGATGGCGCGTCAAATGCCGCAACGCGGATTCCGTCAACAGTACTTTGACTTCGGCATCGTCGCAAATGAACTGAATACGTTCTGCCGGAAATGAACGATCCATCGGCACAAAGGTTGCATTGGCCTTCAGGGTGGCCAGTATGCAAACATAGCTTTGATAGGAAGGAGACAGCAGAATCCCGATGCGCTCGCCCACCCGGATATGTTGCTGATTAAGCAGATAATTCGCCAGCTTATTCGAGTCTCGTTCCAGATCAGCGTAACTGTACGATATCCCGTTGCTAACGACACACAGACGGTCAGGATAACGATCGGCACTGACTTCAAAAAACTGCTGGACCTGATCATTCACGAGGCGCTTACCCATGGTTGCAACACAAATAAATTCCCTGATTTAACAAGGGCATTTTAGTTTACAGCCCTCACCTTACGAAGAACTTACCGAACTTACAATTTTCCCGAAACAGCGTGTGTTTTCAGCAAAAAACAGCCACGCATCGATTGCGGCCTACAGCAGAGTTGTCGGTGCGACACTTTTGAGATCAAGCAACGCGTTCATGCTGAACGGCGTCATAGGAAAAATTATTTTAAAAATCTGTTGCAATTACTAATGAGAATGATTAGCATTAACAACAAGCTCTTCAACTTATTTATCTTCCAAGGAATAATTATGCGAATTTCACTGTTGTTATCCATTCTGGTCGGCGTATTTTCAATCAACAGCCCGGTGCTGGCAGCGGATGAACCACAGGCCGTATTGCAGATTGAACACCAGCAGTTCGCGCCGAATCAGCTGAGCATTCCTGCAGGTGCCAAAATCAAGCTGGTTATCCGCAATCTTGATGCGGTGCCGGTCGAGTTCGAAAGCCCTGATCTTTCCCGTGAAGTGATCGTGCGCGGACATGGCGAAATTACGATCTTTGTCGGACCGCTGGAACCTGGCAACTACCAGTTCTTTAATGATTTCAACCGCGAAATGCAGGGTTCGATTGCCGTCAAACCTGTTACCAACAAGGGGAACTGATCATGTTTGCAACAGCCGTCATCCTGTTTCGCGAAGTACTGGAAGCGTCCCTGATCATTGCCATCGTGCTGGGCGCCAGCCGTGGCATCAGCAATCGCGGCCGATGGGTCGCCGGCGGCATCGCCCTCGGATTGCTCGGCGCATCCATCGTGGCAATGCTGGCCAATCTCGCCTCCTCGGTATTTTCAGGCAACGGACAAGCGCTGCTCAATGCGGTGATCCTGCTCAGTGCGGTCGCCATGCTGACATGGCATAACGTATGGATGAGTGCGCATGGCCGACAGATATCCTCTGAAGTCAAGGCCGTCGGTTCGAACGTTCAGTCAGGTCAGCGCCCGATGACCGCATTGCTTATCATCACGATGGTGGCCGTCATGCGCGAAGGATCTGAAGCCGTACTGTTTCTATGGGCGATTGCCACCAGCGGCGAGCAAAGCATGAATATGGTCATCGGCGGACTGGGCGGCGTAGTGGTCGGCATCCTTGTCGGCTTGTTGCTGTATATCGGCCTGTTGCGCATCCCTACACGGCACTTCTTTTCAATCACCAGCTGGCTGATTCTGCTGCTGGCAGCGGGTCTTGCGGCCCAGGCAGCGAGCTTTCTCAATCAGACGGGTCTGCTGCCCTCCTTAGGTAACGGCGTGTGGAACACATCGAACATCCTGAGCCAGAACAGTCTGACTGGGCAATTCATGCATATTCTGGTGGGTTACATTGCACGCCCGTC
Source organism: Pseudomonadota bacterium (assembly GCA_026399735.1). Taxonomy (GTDB): domain Bacteria; phylum Pseudomonadota; class Gammaproteobacteria; order Burkholderiales; family Gallionellaceae; genus Gallionella. The sequence goes on along the minus strand of JAPLQK010000016.1, from coordinate 9,846 downwards.
AGGCATACAGGTCGTGTTCTACGTCGGCACGCTGCTGAGCATCTTGCTGCTGATGCGCACCCGCAAATCCCCGTCAAGTATCAAGGGCAACAACTGAACCCTGTGCCTTTACCAAGCTTTTCGCAAACCACATATAGAAATGATAATGAAAAACCATCGAATCCTGCTACCCATTGCTGTGCTCAGCCTGCTGTTTGGTTTTGAAGCCGCCCATGCGGAAAACGACTTCGTCGTCTATTCGCCTATCGTCGTTCAGGGACAGAGCGAAATCGAAGTGTCCGGGTTCGGCTATCAGGATGGGCGCAGCGATCTGAATGGGGCACGCGGCTACAACCTGTCTGTTGCGCACACTTTCACCGACTGGTGGAAAGCTGAGGTTTATCTCGGGCAATTCAATCGTGCCGCAGGAGGATCAACGCATCCTTCAGGTTATGAACTGGAGAACACGTTTCAACTGACCACGCCCGGTGAATACTGGGCAAATCTGGGGGTTGTGGCATCGTATGCCCACAGCCGTGAAACAGGCATACCGAGTGTCGTGGAGTTTGGCCCGCTGCTGGAGAAAATTTCAGGGCATGTTGAACAGCGATTCAATCTTATTTTTGGCAAACAGACCGGCGCCGGCGCGGGCAACGCCTATGCGTACCGCTCAGCTTACAGCGCAAAATACAATATCAATGCCGGTCGGGCCACCTACTCACCGGGCATCGAAGTCTACCTTCGCCCTGCCGACAACGCCTACCAGATCGGGCCGGTATTTTCAGGTGAGCTGAGATCGCATGGGGGAGTCGAACTTGGATACAGCATCGGCGTCGTTTTCGGCATCAATCAGGGCGCCCCTGCCAAAGCACTTTTAGCCCGTCTGGAATACGAGTTCTTCTGATCCGGAATTTAAAATAAATACATTTAAAATCAAATACTTACACATGCAACAAAGTACGTTCTCCATCAGCGTGGCGCAGACGATGCGCCAGCGTGAGTGAAATCGAGGTAATCAATATCAGCGCCAGCTTTTTGTGGTCTTCGGCAAGCTGGTTAAATTGCTCCATCGAAAGCACAAACAGATCGATATCGGTATAGGCAATCGCATTGTCGCCGCGTGCGTGTTCGTCAAGAAAGGCCAGTCCGCCAAAAAAATCTCCCCGTCCGAACGTGGCAATATGGTGCAATTGCCGGCTGCCGCTGATGGGCGCCATAATGCGCACCGTGCCGCGACGGATCAGGAATAATTCGCGTTCCCTGTCGCCGATGAGGTAGATGGACTCGCCCGCCTTAACCGTCCGCTGATTCATGCGAGCTTCCAGATCGGTGAGGGTTTCGATCTTGCGTCCCTGAAACAAATCCATTTCCTGCAAATTAAGGAGCGATTCTTCAGCGACTGATTGCGGGATATCGCCGACCAGACGGTCTTCCACCCATTCAATCGCCGACTCGATGGTCTGAAAAATCCGCACCGTGTCGGTGCTATCGATCAGTTCAGTCTGTTTGAAAAATGCCAGCAGGTTGAGTCCGCTGGGCAGATGCTCGCGCACATTGCTCAGCAGCAGTGGCTTGCCAAAATCTCTCATCATGTCGCGCACCTGATTCAACATGTGCGCAGCGGTAATGTCGACCGAAAGAACCCGTCGCAAATCGAGAATAATGTAATCGCGCATCTTGATTTCCGCTTCAAGCACGGAATAGAGTTCATAGGTGGTGCCGAAAAACAGACTGCCTTGCAGCTCAATAATGACGGCTTTGTCGCCTTTTTGAGCGATGAGACGCATCTCGTTCTCGGGACGATACCAGGTGGATGAACGCTGACTGACAAAAGTCTTGTGCCGTACCACCGAGCCGCCGACCTGTTCCCGCAAAAACAGCAGTATGGACAGCGCAACGCCTGCGGCAGAAGCCGCGATCAGCCCTACCGTCAGCGCACATCCGATCACGACGGCGACCACCGCAAAATCGAATACAGTGACGCGAGACTCCAGAAAATTCAATGGTTTCGTATCTATCATACGCAGGCCAATGACGATCAGGATGCCTGCCAGCGTGGCAATCGGAATCCAGGCGATAAATATATTCAATACCAGTGCGGTCACCAATACCAGCACACCTTCGATGATGCCGGAAACGCGGGTTTGCGCGCCGCTGGACAGATTCACCATGGTCGCCCCCATGGTGCCCGCGCCGGGAATGCCGCCTATCGCGGATGAGGTAATATTGGCCAGGCCTTGTGCAAACAGTTCGCGATTGGGTTCATGGCGTGTGCGCGTCATCTGGTCGATGACAACGCAGGTCTTCAGCGTGTCGATGGAAAGCAATGCGGCCAGCGTCAACGCACTGCCGAAAAGTGCGGCAATCTGCGACAGTTTCAATTCGCCGATTTCATACCAGCGCCCGACAATGGTGCTGATATAACCCTCACCCGATGCGCCCAGCGCCCCTAACACCAGTTTATTGCCGGCAAGCGTCATCATCGAGGCATCGGTGTTGGCCAGGCCGAAATACACCATCACCCCGGCGATGATGCCGAGAATAGTACTGGGGATCGCTTTGGTGAACCGGGGTGCCAGCAATGCGACAAACACGGTCGCCGATCCCACGGCAATGCTGCGCATATCCCACAGTTCAGGGGACAAAACCGCATGCCACCAGCTGATATTCGCGGACGTGCCGACAAACCTGGGAATCTGGCTGCCGATGATAATCAGACCGACGCCGCTCAGATATCCGCTGACCACCGTATAAGGGATATAGCGTATCAGCCGCCCCACGCCGAGAAAGCCGATCAGCATCTGGATCAGACCGGTCAGAATCCCCATCACGGTCAGCAACAGCACGATGCTCGACGGCGCAACGCCTTGCCTCACCAGTTCAATGGCAAAGGCGGAAAGCACTGCCGCCGCCGGTGCGCAAGGCGCGCTGATCAACCGGTCGGTGCCGCCAAAAGTGGGGGCAATCAAGCCCAGTGCAGCGGCCCCCAAAATACCGGCCAGCGCACCGAAAACCGCATACTGGGGACTAATGGCAGAATAAATTGTGACGCCAAAAGCCACCGATGCAGGCAAGGCGACCAGCATGGAGGCTAACCCGCCCCAAAAATCTCCGGGAACTTTAAGTCTGTCCGACAGTGCTGACATGGCAATCATCTCTTATTGCTGCGACTTCACGATGTTCATCGCGGTTGCCACCATCGCCCCCATATCCGCCAGATTTCCCGGCAGAATCAGGGTATTACCCGCCTTGGCAACATTACCGAAGGCTTCCACATACTTTTCCGCAACCTTGAGATTGACCGCATCCATGCCCCCCGGTGACTGGATAGCTGACGCGACCTGGGCAATGGCCTGTGCGGTCGCCGCTGCAACCGCCTTGATAGCTTCCGCCTCGCCCTGCGCGGTGTTGATCGCCGCCTGTTTCGCGCCTTCGGAGCGCTGGATAAACGCTTCGCGCTCACCGGTGGCAATGTTGATCTGTTCCTGTTTTCGCCCCTCTGACGCCGCAATCAGCGCGCGCTTCTCACGCTCGGCGGTGATCTGCGCCTGCATCGCGTGGAGAATTTCCTTAGGCGGCGTCAGATCCTTGATCTCGTAGCGCAACACTTTTACCCCCCAGCTGGTGGCCGCTTCATCGAGGGCTGCTACCACGGCGCGGTTGATGTCGTCGCGCTCCTCGAAAGTCTTGTCCAGTTCCATCTTGCCGATCACCGAACGCAAGGTCGTCTGAGCCAGTTGAGTGATGGCCATGATGTAATTGCTGGTGCCATAGGATGCCAGCTTGGGGTCGGTCACCTGAAAATACAGAATGCCGTCCACCTGCAATTGCGTGTTGTCGCGGGTGATGCAGACCTGACTGGGCACATCCAGCGGCACCTCCTTGAGCATGTGCTTGTAGGCAACCCGATCCACAAATGGAATGACGATATTCAGGCCCGGCAACAACGCCGCATGGAAGCGTCCCAGACGCTCAATCACCCATGAATTTTGCTGGGGCACCACCTTGAGCGCTTTGACAATAAAGATGATGGCGGCAACCAGTACGAACAGTGAGACTTCCATATTTCCTCCTAATTACGGTTTACGATGCGTCAAAATCAGACTGGAGCCGCGCATCTCCTTGATATAAAAAATCCCGTTGCGCGACACGTCGGCAGACTCAGGCTCTGCATCCCACTCGGCTCCCCGGTATGCAACCCGTGCAAAGCCATTGTCAAACCAGGTCAACACCTCTACCTGCTGCCCGACATCCAGACTGTTGCCCTCCTCATTACCACGGACGCCTTTCCATAACCTTAAAATCATCGTACCCGATATCACCGTCAGCGCGCAGAGTGTCAATTGCCATGCCATGCCCACAGCGAACATCGCTGCCAGACCAGCCAGCGCCATCGCAATAGATAGCACCAACAGGTAAAACGTCCCTGTCGCCATTTCCATCGCCAGCAAAATCAGTGCCAGCAAAAACCAGTAATTGAACATCTCCATAACGCCCCCTTATTCTGTTGCCCGGATAATCCGCCGACTCATTCGCCCAGCCGGCGCGGGCGGGAAATACCAAAACCCTGAGCATAATCGATGCCGATTTCGCCTAACTTTGCGACGATTTCATCGCTTTCAACCAGCTCCGCAACGGTTTTCACGCCGATTTTTTTGGCAACCCGGTCGATGGAAACCACCTTGGCAAGATCGACGGGATTGCTGAGCATATTGAGTATGGCAGAGCCATCTATTTTCAGAAATTCCACCTGAAAACCGCGTATCTGATCGAATGAAACTGTATTCCTGCCAAAACCGCTCAGTGCCACCCGGCAACCGCATTGCCTGACACGACGAATAAACTCCGCGACGCTGCTGTTTCGAATCAAAAGATCCGCTTCAGATACTTCAAAGCACAGTGAAGAACCCGGCACCCCAAATTCATCCAGTGTGCTTTGCAGAAAATCGGGAAATTCCGGATCGCCTATCGTGGCAGCAGCCACGTTGATAAAGAACAGCGAGTCGCTGTCTCGACTGGGTTGATTGGCGGCCCACTCCAGCACATGGCCGACCACCCAACGATCCAGATACGGCATCAAGCCATTTTTCTCGGCCAGTGGAAAAAATGCACCCGGCGGAATCATACTCCCCTCCTCTTCCACCAGGCGAATCAAAATCTCATAATGCGCTGTCCCCGATGCGATGGGCAGAGGAGAAATAAGCTGGCAATACAAATGGAATTCGCCCCGCTGAATGGCCCCGATAAACTGTTTTCCCACATCCGCACGCCCGCTGAATTGCTCGGAAAAAACATCGAGGAACATCTCCTGGTCGGCGAGTCCTCTCGATACGGAATCTGCCGGTAATTTTGATTCAGTTTTCCCGGCAACAGGCAGATCCCCGCGCAGGGTGATGTCATCCGCCAGAAAATAAAATCCGTTCGTCTTGCCGGCCGCGTTATACAGAGGCACCTGTTCAACCGACAGCCGATAAACCGCACCACCGGACATTTCCTGCAAATACTCGTAGCGCAAGGGTTGTCCATCCAACGATTGCTGAACTGAGGTCGCAATACCCGCATAGGCTTTCGAACCGAACAACTCCCGTATATGCCGGCCGTCTATCAACTCGGCTTTCAGGTGCAACCACTCGCGAAATGCGCGGTTATGGTATCGACAGTGTCCTTCGCTATCAATCAATACGATCATCGTAGCTAATGTTTCGTCGATCAAACGCAAACGCAGACTATCCTCGGCGATTTTCTTCTCCGCCTGCTTACGCAGGCCGGACTCAAGCTCGAACTTTTCTTTCATGGCCGCTAACTGCGCAGTCCGGCGCATTAACACCCATTCAGAGCGTGTCGCACGTGCGGCCTCTGCCAGCACCGATGCGGCGAGGATACCCGTCAGAAATGCGATCCAGGGCAGATTATCCTGAGTGAAAAAAATAGTCGCAACGAGCGCCGTTGCAACACAAACAATGGCTGTCGCCACCAGGTAGGTTCGAACCTTGCGAAAAATTCCGCCACGCATACTCACTCCTCAACGTGCGTTACAGAAGCGCTTCAGCCTTCAGCGTGACATTGTACCAACAGTCGTCAATATGTCTGATTAATTTGCGGGCAGTGCGGGCCGTTAACGTTTTCGCAGCGGGTCCAGCAGCGATGAAAGACCGTTGTGGTCCAGTTCCTGCATCAGCGCCAGCAGACTGCCAAGCTCACCCGATGGAAAGCCCTCGCGCGCAAACCAGTTAAGGTAATGCCCGGGCAGATCAGCGATCAGACGGCCCTTGTATTTGCCATAGGGCATGACGCGCGTCGTCAGCAGCTGTAAGGACTCAGGATTCATTATCTAACTATTTGAATATTAATCACCTTTTAGAGTTCCTGCCTGAGCGGAAATAATCGGCGTTATCATAATACGACTCACACGCGTTGTCCGCTGTCCATCCCGGCACGCCCAGCAAAGGCACAGGCGAGAGTTCACGGGTGCTGCAGCAATGCGCAGGATCTGCCAGATAATCCGCCAGTCGCGAGTCCAGATGCGATCGTTGCTGCCCCCCGGGCCAGCTAAAAAATTCCTGCTCCACCGCCAGCAGCAGCCCCTGAGCTGTCATGCCGACATAGGGATTCAGGGCTTTTTCGTACAGGCCGTGACCGAAAATGTAAAAACCCATGTGGGATTTGACTCGTTCGCGTCGCTGCCAGAACAATTCACGCCAGCGAAAATTTCGCAGCAGCCCGGCCAGTTCATCATCGGCATACGCCACAATCACGCCGGATTCATCCAGCAGGGTGTTGGTGTCGCGCACCGCGCCGCGCTGACTAGAAGTTTCCTGCGAAGCTGCGAAATTCGTCAAGGCCTGATAATGCCGGATATTTATAGCGGCCTTGGCCGCAGGATATGTCAGCCACACCAGCGCATTCAGCAAATCATGCCAGTTATCCGCGCGCGTCTGCACTTCGCCGGTCAGATAACAGCGCGGTTCGTATTGCTGCTCGAACGCCAGACGGCCGATTGCCTGTTCCACGAAACACAAATCCAGACCAGATTCCACCTTGATGCCATGCCCGACAAGCAGCGCATTCAATTCGTCCAGCGTGGGAAATCCATCGGTCTTGAGTCGTGAAATAACGGGATGCAGCGGCGCGAACAGCGGGGATTGCAGCAAGCGGTTCCATGAGTGAGGTGGCTTCATGCCCCGGATTCTAACTGAATCCGGGGCATGAAACACTCAGGGCTTCATTCCGCCCATACCGGGACCACTCATCGCTCCACCACCAGGACTCATGGGACCGGGCCCCATAGGGCTCATAACCGGGCTCATGGCTGGGCCGCCAGCGGGAGGACCCATCATGCCGGGATTAGGACCGCCGCCCATACCGTTGAAAGCGGGACGGTGGGGCCTGCTATGCCTGATTTACCAACCTCGCCACTATCGCCTTCGTGGTGAATGATTGCCAAATCCTGAATATTCACTTTCCCTGCCCCGCCGCCACCGCCGGTTTGCATTGTGCCGAGGCTTTGTTTGCTGGGACTTTCGCGAATCATCACGCCAGGAACGGTTCTATCTCCGTCTTTCGGAACAGGTATCGTGTTCTTCCCGCCTCCGGGGAGACCATCCTGCGAAAACGGCGGAGGTTTGCCAACCGCCTGATTAGCGCCCCCAATCGATCCTGTGCCTTTTTGAACAACATCGGACTCGGTTTCGATGCCTTCGATAGTATGTACCCCTGCTACAGCACCACCCTTGTCCGACGGCACGCCCGTATCAGACGGATGTTTTGCAAACTCAAAGTCCTGCATGTGCACTTTACCACTCCCGCTCCCCCCACCTGTTTGCATACTGGGCGCTTTCCCCAACGGTCAAAGATCAACATCTTTCCGTCACTGCCTTCCATTACCTTGCCGCCAAACTTTCCATCAGAACCGACGATAACCGATTGTTCCGGCTGACCTGGGAGTTGAAGTTTGTATTTCCCTTCGGGCAGATTGAAATGAAAAGAACCATCAGTACCAAGTTTACTGCCAACCTTGTAATTCCCACTGCCTGCCTTATTTTCGGTTTCATGGTATTCAACTTCGATTTTAGCGAAGTTCAAACTCAGGTTGGCTGGCCCGGACGACTGACCATCTTTTGGATTCGGCGCCATTCCCTTTAGCAGTGTAACTGTGCCAATATAGTGATGTTTACTGGGAGGCCCTGAATCAGGAACTGGCAATGACTTGTTGGCGTCCCACGTGTCTTCATGGGTGATACCTCCCGCATTCGCATTTCCACCCTTGCCGACGGAACGTTCGGTAAATACATCGAAGAAGCTCGATAATGCTTTGCCCGCCCCGCCCTTGCTGCCAGAGGACGTCGTTCCATCGCCCCAGTTAATAACCGGACTTCCATTCTGCAACCGCACAACCCCTTGTTTCCCCTCAAATAAAACCGTATCACCCGCCTTTGGCAGATGTGGATTTTCCTTACTTCTTGTTTCGCTCTGTGTTCCGCCCCAACTCCAGGCCAGTGTTCCTTGTTGACTCATTCCCCAACTCCACGCAAGGGGTGTCGCCGTCCCAGGAGTAACGGGTGCTTTGCCGACGTTTAAATATTCAACAGGCTTATCGCCTGCCTTGCGAATAGTCAAGTTTGCCGGATTGCTATCAGGCGCGGGAGCATGGAATGGCGTGAGGTTTTTCCCGTCGACAAAGGTAAAATCGCCTGAGCCGGTGTTAACAAAGAATTTCTCGCCCCGCTCGTTTTGATTAATCGTATGACCGTTTGCATCGACGCCAAGTATCGATATATCGCCCGGATGTTTATGGTCATGACTTTCTTCTTCGGTCGTGCCATCCCCCTTGGGATTCGGCCTGAAAAACTTGAAAATTCCCTCAGTGAGAAACTGCATATCACCTTGTTTGTTCAGGTAAAAGAACTGGCCGCCTGCACTTTTATAGACCGTGTGAGCATCTTGCAAACCGACAATAGTATATTTCTCAGATCCCTTAATATCAGCAGCATTAGCCTTCAGGTACAAATGTACCGTTTCAGCTGCGTACACTATTTCCGGTACTGCAAGAATTGGACCTGTCAGCATGGCCACGGCAATAGCCACTTGTGTTTTACGAGCCAAATTCATTTTATTGCTAGTATTTTTTTTCATGATGCCCTCCTGATTCTGGTTGAGGCAAAATCCCGCTAAATCACCCGGTTTGAGCTGTTTTCCGGATGCGTTTTTTGACTGCCAGCATGGTGCCGCGACAGTTTTCCGAGCCGCAGCAACAGGCGTAGGCTGCTGTATCGGCCTTCTTCCTTGAGCCTTTGACCGCAGAACTCAACTTGTAATCGAAGGTCAACTCTTCGCCGCGAACGATGTCGCGCATCGCGTAGATGTACATCCGGTCATCGAATGAATAAGCCTCGCAATTAGGCTCGCAACTGTGGTTGATGAAGCGGGATTCGTTGCCGTTGCGCGCGCCGTCAATGACCGTGGTCTCGTTCAGACGAAAGGTATAAACGGGTGAGATTCTCCCCGCCACGACTTCCACCAGCAGATTTTCAAGCGGGACGCGTTCACCCGTGTATTCGATGATGCGCGTTCCCCTGGGGATTTTTCGTTTGGCAAAGACACCTTTGCCGATGATGCGGGACCTGCCTACGCGGACGAAATCCCGGTTCGGTTGCGCATCGGCCATCATTCCCTCCCGGAACAGAGCGGATTACGCAACCCGCCCCGCAAAAAGATAAAATATATAACTGAGCTTCTTGCAAAATAGCTGAACCTAATGGTTTCAGCGGGGAGCGTCTCATCCTTGGATGAGATTTTTCACGATTCAAGCTACATTTTTCGCTTTACCCGTCCGAAATCATCGATTCTGCTCCGTTGTGCCCATAGGCC
>JAPLQK010000018.1 GCA_026399735.1 Pseudomonadota bacterium | reverse complement strand
GATATTACCGGGCGCAAGCAAACAGAGGCGGAACTGCGCATTGCCGCGACCGTTTTTGAATCCCAGGAAGGCATGATGGTCACCGATGCCGGGCAAGCCATCCTGCGTGTGAATAAAGCCTTCACACAGATTACCGGTTATACGGCAAAAGAAGCCACAGGCAAGGTACCGAATCTGCTCAACTCCGGTCGCCAGAATACGGCCTTCTATGCGTTGATGTGGAAAAGTCTCAATAATACAGGAACATGGGAAGGTGAAATCTGGAACCGGCGCAAGAATGGCGAAGTCTATCCGGAGTATCTTGCGATCACCGCAGTGAAAGATTCAGCTGGCCGCGTGACCAATTACGTTGCCACGTTTAACGACATCACCGTCAGCAAGGCGGCGGAAGACGAGATCAAAAATCTGGCGTTTTACGACCCGCTCACGCATTTGCCCAATCGCCGTCTGTTGTATGACCGGCTCAAGCTGGCATTGTCTTCCAGTATGCGTAACGGCAAAAAAGGTGCGCTGCTGTTTCTTGATCTTGATCATTTCAAGAACATCAATGACACGCTGGGGCACAGCATGGGCGATTTGCTGCTGCAACAGGTTGCACAAAGACTGACGGCCTGTGTACGGGAAGGCGATACCGTTGCGCGGCTGGGCGGCGATGAGTTCGTGGTGATGCTGGAAGATTTGAGCGAGAATGATCTTGAAGCGGCGGAAAAGGCCGCTGCCATTGGCCGGAAAATTCTTGATGCGCTGAGCCTGACCTACCAGCTTGCAACGCACGAATATCGCAACACGCCCAGCATCGGCGCAACCCTGTTCTGCGGCCATAAACAAACTATCGACGAACTGTTGAAACAGGCTGACATTGCCATGTATCAAGTCAAGCAATCCGGTCGCAATGGCTTACGCTTTTTCGATCCGCAAATGCAGAAAACCATCGAAAACAGGTCTTCACTGGAACAAGAGTTGCGTCATGCCATCGAAAAGCATCAATTGCAGTTGTACTATCAGATACAGGTAGATGAATCGGGCCGCCCGCTGGGCGCCGAGTCATTGATACGCTGGCTGCATCCTGAACATGGCCTGGTGTCTCCCGTTCAGTTTATTCCGCTGGCGGAAGAAACCAGATTGATTGTGCCGATCGGCTACTGGGTACTGGATCATGCCTGCGCACAAATCAAAACATGGCAAAAAGATCCAATAACCCGCGATCTGGTATTGGCTGTGAACGTCAGCGCGCAGCAGTTTCATTTTGCAGATTTCGCGGATCAGGTACAGGCCGTCGTGGAGCATTACGACATCAGGCCGCATCTGCTCAAGCTGGAACTCACCGAAAGCATGCTGGTCAAGGACATCGAAAGCATCATTGCCACGATGAACAGATTAAAACAGTTTGGCATTCAGTTCTCGCTGGACGACTTCGGTACAGGCTATTCATCCTTGCAATATCTCAAACGACTGCCGCTCAATCAGCTCAAGATCGACCAGTCATTTGTGCGTGACCTTTGCAGCGACAGCAGCGATCTTGCGATTGTGCGCACGATCATTGCAATGGCGGAGAGTCTGGGATTTGAAGTCATTGCCGAAGGTGTGGAGACGGCAGAACAGCGACAATTTCTGCTGAATCTGGGCTGCACTCATTTTCAAGGATATCTGTTTGGCAGGCCGGTGCCAATTGAACAGCTTGGTGCATTATTAAAACATACCTGAATTTCATGTCCGATTTAATCAGCCACCCCTGGTTCAGCATACAGTTTTCCGGACAGCAAACTGGCTGAAACAATCAGTGCAGCACCCGCCCATTCGCGCAGCCCCATCGCCTCATTCGCCAGAAACCAGGACGCGATCGCCGCAACAACTAATTCAAATAAAAACAATAACATAGCACGATTTGCCGGCATATGCGTAACACCGTATTGCACCGCAAAACTGACCGAACACAGTGCAATACTGAGCAATCCCAGTATCAGCCAGGCTTCTGCACCTATCCCCTGCAACGAAATCCCGCCTTGCCACCACAGCAACGGCGCGGTCAGCAGCGCCGTGCCCAGCCAGATACTGAATGTTTTTGTTTCCACGCTGAGATTTGTTGCCCGCCGCGATACCACGTTAGATAAGGCGAAGCCGATACCCGCCGACAGCCCCAGCCACTCGGATAAATTTTGCGGGAACGGCAAACCTGAGCTGGGTTCCCACAACATGACGAATGCACCGGCAAGCGACAAGGCAATCACCAGATAACCGTAGCGATTCAGGCGTTCGTCCAGCAGCCAGTAGGAAAACAGAATCGTCCAGAGCGGGGCGAGATAAAACAGCAGCAGCACCCGCATCACCTCGCCGTGCAGCATCGCCAGCACGTAACCGAAATTGGCCCAGCCCGCAGAGAGCAGCAGCAATACCGCCCACCAACCCGTCGTTGAAAACTCGCGCCACACACGCGGCAACATGAATGAACCCAGCAACATCGCCAGTATATAAGTTATCAGCGTCGCCAGCGGACCTGATATCCCAACACCCTGCAACACGCGATACGGATACCAGATCAGCCCCCAGACCAGTGCGCCGGACAGGATTCCGGCAACCGGCATGATATTTTGTTTTGATGACACCGCTCTGCCCTTTATAATGCCCGACACTTTCGACGCCGCTGAAATTGCAATGAATCCAGACCTCAACCGACTCCAGCCCTACCCGTTCCAGAAACTGGCCGCCCTGTTTCGCGAGGTCACACCCAATCAGGACTATCGTCCGATCAGCCTGTCCATCGGCGAACCGAAACACGATACCCCGCAATTCATCAGGGACGCAATTACGAACAATCTGGGCGGACTGGCGAATTATCCCACAACGGCAGGCTCAGACGCGTTGCGCAGTACGATCGCCGGGTGGCTTGCCAGACGTTATGGCATCCCAACTCCCGACTTCAAAACTCAGGTATTGCCGGTGAACGGCAGCCGCGAGGCGCTGTTCGCCTTTGCGCAAGCGGTGATCGACCGCACTAAACCTGAGCCTGCGGTCGTTTGCCCCAACCCCTTCTACCAGATTTACGAAGGCGCGGCATTTCTGGCCGGTGCGACCCCTTACTTTCTCAACACGGTGCCTTCCGATAATTACGCGCTGAATTTCGGGCAACTTCCCATCGATGTCTGGCAGCGCACCCAGCTGATTTATGTCTGTTCGCCAGGCAATCCCACGGGGAGGGTGATACCGATAGACGAATGGAAGGTTCTGTTCGAGATGTCCGACCGCTACGGCTTCGTGATCGCCTCGGACGAATGCTATTCGGAAATCTATTTCGATACGCCACCTCTGGGCGCACTGCAAGCGGCCCAGCAACTCGGACGCTGCGACTATCGCAATCTGGTAGTGTTTTCCAGCCTGTCGAAACGCTCCAACGTACCCGGCATGCGCTCAGGTTTTGTCGCAGGAGATGCCCGCGTGATCGAAAAATTCGCGCTGTACCGCACCTACCACGGATCGGCGATGAATCCGGTAATTCAGGCTGCCAGCATCTCCGCCTGGAATGACGAAGCTCATGTCGCAGAAAATCGCCGCCTGTATGCCAAAAAATTCACCCGCGTCGCAGAAATATTGTCACCGGTGCTGCCGGTAGTCCTGCCGGATGCCGCTTTTTATCTCTGGGTACGTACACCGATTAGCGATACCGCGTTCGCGCAAGCGTTGTATCGCGATTATAATGTGACCGTATTGCCGGGCAGTTACCTGGCGAGAAGTGCGCAGGGCATCAATCCGGGCGAACATTTTGTGCGTCTGGCGCTGGTCGCCAGCGTGGATGAAACCGTGGAAGCCGCACAAAGAATTGCAGAATTTGTAGGTCAGGCTTCAGCCTGACATGTCGGGTTAAAACCCGACCTACGATCTTTTATTATAATTTAGGAATAATCATGGACCAATTACAACAAGTCATCGAAACCGCATTTGAACGTCGTGCCGACATCACCCCGCGCAATGCGGATGCACAGCTCAAGGAAGCGGTGGACAACGTCATCACCCAGCTGGATCAGGGCAAGCTGCGCGTTGCTGAAAAGATCGACGGTGAATGGGTCACGCACCAATGGCTGAAAAAAGCCGTACTGCTGTCGTTCCGTCTGGAAGACAACGCCTTCATCAAGGGCGGTTTCACCAACTATTACGACAAAGTGCCTTCAAAATTCGCCGACTACAACAGCCGCGACTTCCGCGAAGGCGGTTTCCGTGTCGTACCGCCGGCCGCAGCGCGTCGTGGCGCTTACATCGCCAAGAACGTGGTACTGATGCCGTCCTATGTGAACATCGGCGCCTATGTGGATGAGGGCACGATGGTGGACACTTGGGCAACGGTCGGTTCCTGTGCGCAGATCGGCAAGAACGTGCATTTATCCGGCGGCGTCGGGATCGGCGGCGTGCTCGAACCCGTGCAGGCCAACCCGACCATCATCGGCGATAACTGTTTCGTCGGCGCACGTTCCGAGATCGTCGAAGGCGTGATTCTGGAAGACAACGTGGTAATCTCGATGGGCGTATTCATCGGCCAGAGCACCAAAATTTACGACCGCGAAACCGGCACCGTCACCTATGGCCGCGTCCCCGCCGGATCGGTCGTGGTCAGCGGCAGCCTGCCTTCTGCTGATGGAAAATACAGTTTGTATTGCGCCGTAATCGTGAAGAAAGTCGATGCCAGAACCCTGTCCAAAGTCGGCATCAACGAATTGTTGCGCGGCATCTAAACGGCTACCAGCTCATTTCAAGGAGCTCACGATGATCGTCACACCCTTGCTGAAACTGGCGGCAGACAGACAAGCCTCCGACCTGTTCTTTTCGGTCGGCGCGCCGGTCAACGTCAAGATTGATGGCGTCAGTATTCCGGTAAACGCACAGATACTGAGTGCAGACATCATCAAGCATATCGCCTACGAAATGATGTCCTCCCGGCAGATTATCGAGTTCGAAGCCAAGATGGAGATGAATTTCTCCTATCGCGAAGAAGGTCTGGGCAGTTTCCGCGTCAATATCTTTCGTCAGCGCGGCGACATCGCGATTGTCATTCGCTACATCAGAGCCAAAGTCAACAATATGGACGAATTGCGCCTGCCCGCAGTGCTCAAGTCCTTAATCATGGAAAAGCGCGGGTTGGTACTGGTGGTCGGGGCGACCGGTTCAGGAAAATCGACCACGCTCGCCGCCATGATCGAACACCGCAGCAAAACGCAGTCGGGACACATTCTGACTATCGAAGATCCGATCGAATACATACTCAAGCACGACAAATCCATCGTAAACCAGCGTGAAATCGGCACGGACACGCTCAATTACGAGAATGCGCTGTCGTGCGGCATGCGCGAAGCACCCGATGTGCTGATGATCGGTGAAGTGCGCGACCGTGAGACACTGAAACACGCGCTGATTTTTGCTCAGACAGGACACCTGTGCCTGACCACGCTGCATGCCAACAACAGTTATCACGCGCTCAATCGCATCGTCAATTTCTTCCCGTACGACTCGCGCCAAAGTGTGTTATCCGACCTTTCCATGTGTTTGCGCGCGGTCATTTCGCAACGTCTGGTGCGCAACCTGCAGGGTAAACAGGTGCCGGCGGTGGAAGTACTGCTGAACACCACCCTGATCGCAGACCTGATCAAGAATGACGAAATCGAGAAAATCCACGAGGCGATCGATAAAAGCGTATCAGCGGGTTCGCAGACCTTCGAGCAAGCCCTTTACCGGCTGTTTAAAACCGGCGTCATCAGCAAGGATGAAGCCATGCGCAACGCAGATTCGGCAAGCAATCTTGCCGCGCTGGTGGACTTTTCCGAGCGCACCAACACCATGGCGGTGCCCACCTTCACATCCAAACCTGATATCGCACTGCAGTCTGACTTCACCGGCATCAAACTCGATCTGGACGCACCTTGATTAAACTTTACGGCATCCCGAATTGCAGCACGGTTAAAAAAGCACGCGACTATCTGGCGCAACATGACGTCAAAGTCGAATTTCATGATTTTAAAAAGAGCGGTTTAAGCAGTGCGACCGCACAAAACTGGCTGCAACAACGCGACTGGACTGAGCTGATCAACCGCAAAGGACTAACCTGGCGCGCCTTACCAGATGAACAAAAACAACAGGTTACAGACAGCTTTTCAGCGTTGGCTTTAATGAAGGAAAAAACCAGCGCCATCAAACGTCCGCTGCTGGAACAGGATGGCAAATTGCTGCATGTCGGTTTTGATGCCGCCGCTTATGACAAAATATTCAACGTGGAAAATGAATCATGACTGAAACACTCAAACTCGCAAAGGCGCTGATTGCGCGCCGCTCACTCACCCCGGATGATGCGGGCTGCCAGGAAATCCTGATTGAGCGACTGGAAAAGATCGGTTTTATCGTCGAACGCATGCGCTTTGGCAATGTAGACAATTTCTGGGCCAGACGCGGCATAGACAGCCCTGTCGTCGTTTTCGCCGGACACACCGATGTCGTCCCCTCCGGGCCTGAAAGTTCATGGTTCAGCCCGCCGTTCGAACCGACCATCCGCGATGAAATGCTGTTTGGCCGGGGTGCGGCCGACATGAAAACTTCCATCGCGGCTTTCATCACTTCAATTGAATCTTTCGTCGAAGATCATCCCGACCACAAGGGATCGATCGCCTTGCTGATCACCTCGGACGAAGAAGGCGTGGCGGTGGACGGCACAGTACGCGTCGTCGAGGCCCTGCAGGCGCGCGGCGAAAAACTGGACTACTGCATCGTCGGCGAACCCACCTCGAACAAACTGGTCGGCGACATGATCAAGAACGGACGGCGCGGCTCGCTGTCAGGAACGCTGATTGTTCAAGGTATTCAAGGACATATCGCTTACCCGCATCTGGTCAAGAACCCGATCCACATGGTCGCCCCGGCGATCGCCGAGTTAGCGGCAACCACCTGGGATAGCGGCAACGAATACTTCCCGCCCACTTCCTGGCAAATCTCCAACATCAACGGCGGGACAGGGGCGACCAACGTCGTGCCCGGCACCGTGGAAATTCTGTTCAACTTCCGTTTTTCCACCGCCAGCACCGAACAGCAGTTGATCGACCGTGTACATGCCATTCTCGACAAGCACAAAGTCAAATATGAACTCTGCTGGGAGTTGTCCGGCAAACCTTACATCACGCCCAAGGGCAATCTGGTCGAGGCGATCAGCCACGCGATCGAACAGAGTTACGGCATCACCCCTGAACTCTCGACGTCCGGCGGCACCTCGGACGGACGCTTCATTGCGGATATTTGTGCACAGGTGATCGAATTCGGCCCCTTGAATGCCACGATACACAAACTCAACGAATGCGTCGCCGTTGCGGACATCGAACCGTTGAAGATGACTTATCAGCGCACACTGGAAAACCTGTTAACCAAATGAATACCTATTTCTCATCCGCCTCACAAAATCTGCACACCGTACGCGATTTCCTGCGTTTTGCGGTCAGCCGCTTCTATCAGGCCAAGCTGTTCTTCGGGCACGGCAGTTCCGACGCCTATGACGAGGCCGTGTATCTGATTCTGCACACGCTGCATTTGCCTGTCGACACCCTCGCGCCGTTTCTCGACGCCCACCTTACCGACATTGAACGCAGCGACGTGCTGAGCGTGATTCAGCGGCGCGTCGAGCAGCGCATCCCGGCAGCCTACCTGACCCATGAAGCGTTCCTGGGCGAATACAGTTTTTATGTGGATGAACGCGTGATCGTGCCGCGCTCCTTCATCGCCGAGTTGCTGCGATCACAGTTGTCTCCCTGGATTGCAGAACCTGAAAGCATAGGCCACGTGCTTGACTTGTGTACCGGCAGCGGCTGCCTGGCCATTCTTTGCGCCGACGCATTCCCGAACGCCCGGGTGGATGCGGTTGATCTGTCGCCGGACGCACTGGCGGTGGCGCAACGCAACGTGGCCGATTATGAATTGGCAGAACGCATCAACCTGATCGAGTCGGATCTGTTCACTCAACTGGCCGGCCGCAAATACGATCTGATCATCAGCAACCCGCCTTATGTCGATGCGGAATCGGTCGCAGCCCTCCCCCAGGAATATCTGCACGAACCAAAACTGTCTTTGGGCAGCGGCGATGACGGACTGGACGCGACGCGTACAATCATCAAACATGCAGCCGAACATCTGACCTGCAACGGTATTCTGATCGTCGAAATCGGCCACAACCGCGATATATTGGAGGCCGCCTACCCCAAACTGCCATTCACCTGGCTGGACGTGACGGCCGGCGACCAGTTCGTGTTTATGCTGCATCGCAATGATCTGATTTAATTTATGGGGGTCGATCACTACGAAAATTTTCCCGTAGCATCGATCCTGATGCCAAAACGGTTGAGACGCCCGGTGGCGGCGATTTATCATTTTGCCAGGGCTGCGGACGACATCGCCGACGAGGGTGATCTGCCCGATGAAGAACGCTTGCAACAGCTGGATACTTTTCGTGCCGAGCTGGATCGTATCCGCGATAACGAAGCGCCGCTCACGCCCTTATTCCAGAATCTGGAAGCCACCATCCGGCAGTACGCGCTGCCCCTGACGCCGCATTACGACCTGCTCAACGCCTTCTCGCAGGACGTCATAAAGAAACGCTACGACAATTACGCCGATCTGCTCGACTACTGCCGCCGCTCCGCCAACCCGGTAGGCATTCTGATGCTGCATCTGTACGGAGAGGCGACACCGGTCAATCTGGCGTATTCGGATGCGATCTGCACCAGTTTACAGCTGATCAATTTCTGGCAGGATGTCGCAAAGGATATCGCCATTGGGCGTATCTATCTGCCGCTGGATGACATGGCGCGGTTCGGCGTCACCTCATCCCAGATCGAACAGCAGCTCTGCGATGACAACTGGCGAAGCCTGATGCAATTCCAGGTTAACCGCACCCGAAACCTGATGTTGCAAGGCGCGCCGCTGGGCAGCATCCTCACCGGGCGCATCGGCCTTGAAATGCGCATGATCATCGCCGGCGGATTACGCATCCTCGACAAGCTGGAAGCCGCTGATTACGACATGTTCCGCCATCGCCCTGTGTTGCGCCCGCTCGACTGGGTTATCATGCTGGCCAAATCCGCACCCCATTCGTATTAAACCATGCCAGAACTTGCACGCTTTTACGGTATCATCATTCGCATGTTCCTCATTGACAGGGAGCATCCTCCTCGCCATATTCACATAAAATATGGTGAGCACGAAGCGGTCATGAATTTGACCGATCTTGAATTGATAGATGGGAAGTTACCTAACAAGTGCTTTCAGTTGGTAAAAGAATGGGCTCAACTACATCAAGCTGAACTAATTGAGATATGGGATACCCAGAAATTTCATCCAGTGCAACCCTTGGAATAGCGAAATGAAACTCAAACAATTCGAACAGCAATGCGGTTATGTTTTTGGCTTAACCTTTGCCAATGGCGAGTTTATCGAAGCCGATCTGGCTCCTCTGATCGCAAAGCATGTTGACGCGAGCGAATTGACATCGGCCCGCATCGATCAGGACTGGGGATGCCTGGAATTCAATAACGGCGCAGTCGATATTGAACCCAACACCCTGTATCAATGGGCAGAATCCCACAACCCACACTAACCAGAATACGCTTGTGACTCCAGACCAATATTGCCAGGACAAGGCTTCCGCCAGCGGCTCCAGCTTTTACTACAGCTTCCTGTTTCTCCCCAAGGCAAAGCGCCGCGCGATCACCGCGCTGTATGCGTTCTGCCGCGAGGTGGACGACGTGGTGGACGAATGCACGGACGAACAGGTTGCACGCACCACGCTGAACTGGTGGCGCGGCCAGGTGGCCGCTATCTATGAAGTGCAACCTCAGTACTCGCAAGGGGTACGCCGGGGGGTGCCCGAGGGCTCTGCCCTCACCCTCCCGCTGCATCCAGTCGCCATTGCGCTGGTGCCGGTCGTAGCCGAATTCAACATGGCGCAGGAACTGCTGCTTGAAATCATCGACGGCATGGAGATGGATCTGGATCAGCCGCGCTACAATGACTTCAAATCGCTGCAACTGTATTGCTACCGGGTCGCCTCCGTAGTCGGCCTGCTGTCGGTGGAAATTTTCGGCTATCAGGACCGCCAGACACTCAAATATGCGCATGATCTGGGGCTGGCCTTTCAGCTGACCAACATCATCCGCGATGTCGGCGAAGATGCGCGGCGCAACCGCATCTACCTGCCGATGGATGAGATGAAACAGTTTAACGTGACGGCGGCAGACATTCTCAACGCCAATGAAACCGAAAACTTCCGGAAACTGATGGCATTCCAGATCGAGCGCGCACAGCATTACTACCAGCAGGCGCTGGCACAGCTGCCTGATTGTGATAGAAAAAACCAGCGCACCGGACTGATTATGGCGGCGATCTATCGCGCAACGCTGGATGAGGTGATTGCCTCCGGCTGCCATGTACTGAAAGAGCGCGTCTCGCTGACACCCTTGCGCAAACTCTGGCTGGCCTGGACGACCTGGATCAAGAACTGAGTTCTTTTTTACACGTCCTCCCCCTCATAGGGGGAGGATTGAGGTGGGGGTAAATTTCTCAATGATTACCCATAGAGTCAATCCAGAAACCACCACAAGAGCCCGAACGCTTCGGACAGAAATGACCCACGCGGAACGCCTTTTATGGCAAGTGTTGCGCGATAAACAACTGAACGGCCATCGCTTCCGTCGCCAACATCCGATTGGGCAATATATTGCCGACTTCGCCTGCATTGAACTAAAACTGGTGATTGAACCGATGGTGGACAACATCAGGATCAGATTGCCTATGACGAACATCGTACGGCATCAATTGAGGCTAAAGGTTGGCGGGTACTGCGTTTTTGGAACAACGATGTTTTGAACAATCTGGATGGCGTACTGACGAGAATTACTGAAAATTTAATGGCTGCACCCCCATCCTGACCTTCCCCCTGATAAGGGGGAAGGTACGTTCCACTTGCCAGGTTTATATTCCCTCCCCCTCATAGGGGGAGGATTGAGGTGGGGGTAAAAACTCCACCAACCCAATGAAAAATATTGAAAATTTGAATGTTGCCATCATCGGCGGCGGTTATGCGGGGATGGCGGCGGCCGTCGCACTCGCTGAACGAGGCATACCTGTCACCGTGTTCGAGAGCGCCAGACAACTGGGCGGACGCGCTCGCGGCGTGCCGTTTTCAACGGCACACAATCACGGTGACAAACCACCCCCTTTTCAACTTTCCCCCGCCGGGGGAAAGAGCAACCGTCCCTTGCAGGGTCGAAATTTAATTCTCGACAACGGCCAGCATCTGCTGCTGGGCTGTTATCACCAGACTTTGCGGCTGATCGAACAGGTCGGTGGCAATATCGAAGCCGATTTTTTGCGGCTTCCGCTGCAACTCGATCTGCACGGGCATTTTGCACTGCGAGCGCCCCGCCTGCCCGCGCCTTTTCACCTGCTGTTCGCCTTGCTGGGCGCAGATGGTTTAAGCTGGGCCGAGCGCTTCAGCGCCGCGCGCTTCATGCTCGCAATGCGAAAAAATAATTTCAATATAATCAACGATATAAGCGTTTCTGCATTATTGTCGATACATAAGCAAAGCGCCGCACTGGTGCAAAAACTTTGGGAACCGCTGTGCATCGCCGCACTCAACACACCGGTACAGATCGCCTCCGCACAGGTGCTGCTGAACGTGTTGCGCGATGCACTGAATCAAACCCGTTGCGACAGCGACATGCTGATCCCGCGCATCGATTTCACCGAACTACTCCCTGCGCGCGCCGCACGCTATGTCAAAAAGTGCGGCGGACATGTGCTCACTTCCTGTGGCGTGGAGCGTCTGCTGCCGCACTATATCGGCATGGAAGTGGTGACCAAACGGGGAAGTCTGTTTTTCAGTCACGTCATCTGCGCCACAGCGCCTGTGACAACCGCCAGACTGCTGCGCCCTTTTGATGAACTCGCGCCCGTCATCGCACAGATCGATGCCCTGCAGCATCAGCCGATCTACACCGTGTATCTGCAATATCCGTCACATATCACGCTGCCGCACGCCATGCTGGGACTGCACCAGCGATTCAGCCAGTGGCTGTTCGATAAGGGGCAGATTGCAGGACAACACGGACTGATCGCGGCTGTCATCAGCGCGGAAGGCTTGCATCAGGCGTTAACTCAGGACGAACTGGCGCAAAAAGTGATCGCAGAATTGCGCGAGGAATTCGGCTTTGTCGACACACCGCTGTGGTTCAAAGTGATCGCTGAAAAACGCGCCACCTTCGCCTGTACGCCCGATTTATCGCGTCCCGACCAGCAAACTTCCCTGCCCTGTTTGCTACTGGCAGGCGATTACACTGCAGGCGATTACCCCGCCACGCTGGAAGGCGCTGTGCAAAGCGGCCTCTACTGCGCCGATCTGCTGAGCGCAGCCTCCAGCCCGTCCGGACATTGATACAGACAACCGTTTTATCGGAATTTAAGGCGAGACTGATTTATTCACCCAAAGTGTCATATATGGACGATTTAATCAGCGCTTAAGTTACAGTTTGGGACAATATCCCTGCCTGCTTTTGTGCCAGATGCCTCACATCTTCAGAAATATCAGGATGCGCGACTACCTGCTGCCAGTAACGGATCGCCAGCGGCAACATCTCCTTCCAGACGGGTAATGAGGGATTCACGCCCACTTTGGGTACCGGCAATGCATCAGGGATCTGCCCGGACGGACGCGGCGCCAGCGACATCGGCAACATGTCGTACACCGGCGCCAGGGTATATTCCGGTGCAACTTTGGTGACGTCATCCACAAAAAAAGACAGGTTCCCTGTATGCATATCGGCATTGCCGATCAGAACACCAAATGCGTATAACTTTTGCACTTGCTGATGCACGGCTGCGCTCAATTTTCCGGCACGCAACAGTGCGGCGGTAATCGTCGGCCAGTCAGTAGCCAGTCCTGCGAATTCATCGTCAAGCGATTTGAGCGAAACGACACCTGCTCTGCCCTGCTTGCCCACCCGATCAAACCGCAACGCGTCCAGAAATAACTGGGATGAACCATCCGCTTCTACGCGCAATAATTCGCTTTCACTGCAAGGAAAAAAATCGCTCAAAACCCGGGAGGCAATATATTCACAAATCAACAAACTGCGCCAGCGCAACGTTGTGGCGTTGTCCTGAGGGGCGGTGAATTTCACCATAACTTGAACGGACTGCACTGCACGCAATATTTCAACATTGAACTTGGGCTGTTCTCCACCCGCCGATGAGCCGACCACCTCGCCGGCCAAGGCCAATCGAGCCAATTTCGGATACTGCTGCAATCGCTGTTCTGCCGGAATCGGCGTCAGGGCGTCTTCCTGGCAAGAGAAAAGCACGCGCGTCTGAAAATAAGAAGCCGACTCCTCACCGACCATCAGATTGCCGGGCGTGTCGTACCCGGTGTTTGCCAAAGCAAGCAGCGTCTGATCATCACTCCAGCGAGTCGGATCAGCAGGCAATCCCAACATTGGCCCATGAAAGCGCGCAAAAGAACGCCCCAAAAATCCTTGCGGGCGCATATCCTGCAAGTACCAGGGCAGCCCCGGATACATATCAGTCCTTGCCTCATGAGTTGACGTTGCCCGGATTTCAACCAGATAACCTTCGGGCATGATCGGATAAAGTACGCCCCACTGCTGCAAATCACCGGAAGCGCTGACACGATAGAGAGGAAAATCCGCGTGCGCACCGAGTTTGCGCCGGAGTGCATATTGCGTCTGGCGTGCCTTGCCAAATCGGAGAATGGATTCTCCCTGCCGGGCCATCAGTCGGGAGAGCGTCGGCTGACTAACTCCCAGCCTTTCATATAAGGCGCGGGCTGGCTGCGGGCCTTCCCTTAGCAAGTTGAAAACGGTATCAGATTGCGCCATTTTAGATTATCTTGCCTGCATATTGAATTGATAATGAATGGATACTACATCAATATTCCGTATATCCATAGCCCAAATTCATATGCCATGACCAATCAAGATACGCCTCTCCAGTATCTCGTCTGATGTCATCCGGCACTGCCAGCGATTACCTCTATGTGGATCATCACCCGTCCGGTGAGTGATTACGCCATTCTATTATATTGATTTATTTAGTAAATTTGCGAGCATCTGCTACGCAGATTGCCCGCTTACCTCTTTTCATGTTTTTCGTGAAAAAATTCTTTTATAAATCGCTGATTAGTGTTTCAGGTCGCGATAGAAATTTTCGTGGGGGCCGATGGCTTCCAGATAGATCAGTTGCACTGCATCGTCCAGGGTATAACCCAGCAGATAGAGTTGACCCTGGCTGCGAAATTTGTAAACAAACAAGTCAGACAGATCGCCTTTTTTCCGTTCGCCGATAGAAGGTTGTCCGGCAAAAACCACGACTGCGTCATCGACATCCGCCGCAACCTTGTCGTGCAGTTTTTTGTACTGACGGGCAAATCGCCGCGTCTGTTCAACCTTGTAACTCATGCACGGCGACTGCGTGGCACAAAGGGTGTAGCCTGCTCACGCGGTTCACGCATAGAGGCCAGCGCTTCCGCCACAAAACTAACCGGCAAATCCGGATTGTCGAGTGCTGCACGGCCGACCATAGCCCAATATTCGATTTGCCCGGCGATGGTGCGGTGTTCAACCTGCGCCTCGGTGCGCGCCTGCTCGTACAACGTGTCGTCGATTCTGACCGGCATTCCCATCATCGCTCTCCCTGTAACTATTACTACAAAAGTAGCGACATTCTAAACCTGACAGACTGAACATGACAATCATCATCGGCATAAGGCGAATTCCGACAAAGCCGATCCTGGCTGCTGGAATCACAATTGGACAGGATA
>JAPLQK010000070.1 GCA_026399735.1 Pseudomonadota bacterium | reverse complement strand
CTGACGGGCGTGCAGCGCATCGAGCGCGGCGTGATTTATTACCTCGGCACCCGCAACGGCACTGCGCTGAGTGAGGCTGAACGGGCGGCGGTATTGCCGCTGCTGCATGACCGGATGACCGAATCCGTGCTGGGTGCTATACCACCGCAGCGGAACAAATATTCCGTCATGGCACTCCGCAACAACTTGAATCTGTTGATATTCTACAGGGCGGAGCGGATGCCTTGGCTGTGGCCAACCGCGAAATGGGCCTGGCGTTGTCCGGGGACGAGATCGAATATCTGGTCGAAAACTTCCAGAAGCTCAAACGCAATCCGACCGATGTCGAGCTGATGATGTTTGCGCTGATGATGTTCGCGCAGGCCAATTCCGAGCATTGCCGTCACAAAATTTTCAATGCCGACTGGGTGATCGACGGGCGGGTAGAGGACATGTCGCTGTTCGGCATGATACGCAACACCCACAAGGTCAGCCCTGAAGGCACTGTGGTCGCGTATTCCGATAACTCTTCGGTGATCGAAGGCGCAAGCGTCGAGCGTTTTTATCCGCGCGCCAATGGCGCGTATGAATTTTCCGAGGAACTGACGCATACGCTGATGAAGGTGGAGACGCATAACCATCCGACCGCGATTGCGCCCTTTGCCGGGGCAGCGACGGGATCGGGGGGCGAGATACGCGACGAGGGTGCGACCGGTATCGGTTCTCGCCCCAAGGCCGGATTGACCGGATTCTCGGTATCGAATCTGAATATTCCGGGATTCGAACAGCCGTGGGAGATTTATAAACAAGAGAAGGGAGAGGGGGGAATAGGGAAGGGGGAAACCTCCGCGCCGCTTTTGACTTCACCCTTGAGCACCAAAGGTGAGATCCCTTCACCCTTAAACCCTTTACAGTTTCAGATTTACGGCAAGCCTTCGCGCATTGTTACCGCGTTGCAGATTATGCTGGATGGTATCACAAGCCCATCATGTTGGCGGGCGGTTTGGGCAGTATTTCTGCGATTCACACCCACAAGCACGATCTGCCCATCGGCGCGCTGGTGGTGCATTTGGGCGGCCCCGGCATGTTGATCGGTCTGGGCGGCGGCGCGGCTTCCAGCATGGACACCGGCAGCAACGCCGAAAATCTGGATTTCGATTCTGTGCAGCGCGGCAATCCCGAGATGCAGCGCCGGGCGCAGGAAGTGATCGACCGTTGCTGGCAGCTGGGCGAAGCGAACCCGATCCTCTCCATTCACGACGTGGGCGCGGGCGGTATGTCCAACGCGCTGCCGGAACTGGTGCATGGCGGCGGGCGAGGGGCGGCTTTCGAGTTGCGCAAGATTCCGCTGGATGAAACCGGCATGTCGCCCAGACAAATCTGGTGCAACGAATCTCAGGAGCGCTATGTGCTGGCGATTGCGCCGGAACGCTTGGCAGAATTCCGCGCCTTCTGCGAGCGCGAACGCTGTCCGTTTGCGGTGGTCGGTGTGGCGGTGGAAGACGATCAGATCATCGTGCACGACACCGAGTTTGAAAATAATCCGGTGGATATGCCGTTGTCGGTGTTGCTCGGCAAACCGCCAAAAATGACGCGCAATGTGGTGCGCGAAACCCCTGAACTTGTCGCGTTCGACACCGCGACGCTGGACTTGAAAGAGTCGCTCGAACGCGTGCTGCGTCTGCCCTCTGTCGCCAACAAGACCTTTTTGATTGCCATCGGCGACCGTACCGTGGGCGGTATGACCGCGCGCGACCAGATGGTCGGCCCCTGGCAGGTACCGGTGGCGGATGTGGCCGTCACGCTGATGGGTTTCAATACGACTCTTGGCGAAGCATACGCGCTGGGCGAACGCACGCCGCTGGCGCTGGTGAATGCGGCGGCTTCGGGCCGCATGGCGGTGGGCGAGGCGCTCACCAACATTGCGGCGGCAAAGATCGCCAAGATCGGCGACATCAAGTTGTCGGCGAACTGGATGGCGGCCGCAGGCCACCACGGCGAAGATGCCGCGCTGTTCGATACCGTGCATGCGGTGGGTATGGAACTGTGCCCCGAGCTTGGCATCGGCATTCCGGTCGGCAAGGATTCGATGTCGATGAAGAGCACATGGACTGAAGGGGCTGAAAACAAATCGGTTACCTCGCCGTTGTCGCTGATCGTGACCGCGTTTGCACCTTGTGTGGATACCCGCAGCACGCTCACTCCGCAACTGTTGGCTGACCCCGACACGACGCTGCTGCTGATCGATCTGGGTAATGGCCAAAACCGCATGGGCGGCTCGGCCTTGGCTCAGGTGTACAAACAGGTCGGCAATGTCGCACCGGATGTCGATTCCGCAGCCAGCCTGAAATCATTTTTTGAATTAATTCAGATACTTAACAATGATGGCGTGCTGCTTGCCTATCATGACCGTTCGGACGGCGGTGCGCTGGTTGCCTTGTGTGAAATGTCGTTCGCCTCTCATATCGGTCTCAATATCAGTCTGGACGATTTGCCGGGCGACACTTTGAGCGCCTTGTTCAACGAGGAGTTGGGTGCGGTGGTTCAGGTGCGTAACGGCGATGTGGCGCATGTCATGAAACAGGTGCGCGATGCGGGTATTGCGGTTCGGAAGATTGCTATACCGAATCAGACCGGACTGATCGAGATCGTGCGATGCGCGGAAAATCTGTATTCCGATTCCGGCGTGAATCTGCAACGCATCTGGTCTGAGTTGACGTATCAGATGCAGAAGCTGCGCGACAATCCGGACTGTGCGCAGTCAGAATATGACCGTCTGCTCGATGCGACCGACCCCGGCCTGCATGCAAAGCTGAGCTACGATCTGAACGCTGAGTTCCTTCCCCCTTGCAGGGGGAAGGACAGGATGGGGGTAGAAGTTGTGAGTACAAGCCCGGCTTCTACCCTCACCCCAACCCTCCCCCTGCAAGGGAGAGGGAGCATGCTTTCCCGTCCGAAAATGGCGATCCTGCGAGAGCAGGGCGTGAACGGTCAGGTGGAAATGGCGGCGGCGTTCGACCGTGCCGGTTTCGCTGCCGTTGACGTCCACATGAGCGACATCATCAGCGGCCGCGTTAATTTGAGCGATTTCAAGGGGGTGGCGGCTTGCGGCGGATTCTCTTACGGTGACGTGCTGGGTGCGGGCGAGGGCTGGGCGAAGTCCATCCTGTTAAATAGTCGCGCACGCGACGAATTCGAAGCGTTTTTCAATCGCACTGACACCTTCGCATTAGGCGTGTGCAACGGTTGCCAGATGATGAGCAATCTGCACGAAATCATCCCCGGCGCGCAAAACTGGGCGCATTTCTCGCGCAACCAGTCCGAACAGTTCGAGGCGCGCTTCGTGATGGTTGAGATTCAGCCATCGCCTTCCATCCTTTTTGAGGGTATGGCCGGCAGTCGCATGCCGATCGTGGTCGCACACGGCGAAGGCTATGCCGATTTTGGCAGCGCGAAAAAACTCAAGGCCGCACAGGAACTGGTGACCTTGCGTTATGTGGACAATCGCGGCGTGGCGACAGAAACCTACCCTTTGAATCCTAACGGTTCGCCGCAAGGGATTACCGGGCTGACCACGCCGGACGGGCGTTTTAGCATCATGATGCCGCACCCGGAACGCGTGTTCCGCGCCGTGCAGCATTCCTGGTATCCGTCAGACTGGCAGGAAAACGGCGCGTGGCTCAAGATGTTCCAGAACGCCAGGAAATGGGTGGGGTAATTCCTGCACATTCAGACTCGCGGTGTCTGGAACAGCGCCGCGTGGTAAATAAATGATTCGGCCAGGTGTTTGCGCAGGTATTCGCCTGCAATCGGTTTAACGAGGGATTTGTGCGTGATGCCGGTGTTGGCGGCCTGGCTGAGACCTGCGATTTCATTGTCCGATATCATAATGCGCACGGTGTGAGGATGGATTTCTTCTGCCTTGTGCATGAAATCCAGCATGTTCGGATTGTCGCGATGTTGCACGGCGAGTATCACTTGAACGTGATTCAGTGCGAGTTGCGACAGCCCGGAATGCGCATTGTCTGCGGTGAGGATCTGGTAGTCTTCGCCCAGCAACATATGCTCGATTTCTCCAAGGCTTGCCGGGTCGTTATCTATGATCAGCAGCGTGCGAACATGGGTGGGGATTTTTTGCGCACACGGCAGCGATTTTCCGCTGCGCATCATGTCGGCAATGTCGTTCGGAGACAGCGCCTTGCTGAAATGGAAACCCTGAATTTCGTCGCTGTTTTTTTCAAGCAGATAGGCCAATTGCGCCTCGTTTTCTACTCCTTCTGCGACGACGCGTAAATTCATGCGGTGTGCGAGTCCAATGATTGCCGAGGCGATTTCTGCCGCATTGGGTTCGGTGGTGACATCGCGCACGAAGGATTGGTCTATTTTTAGCGTGTCAATCGGGAAACGGCTCAGGTAGCTGAAACTGGAATAGCCCGTTCCGAAATCGTCCAGCGATATTTTAACGCCGATCTGTTTGAGTTTTTGCATGCTTGCCACAGCATGTTCAGGTTCCAGCATCAGCATGCTTTCAGTCAACTCCAGTTCCAGATTCTGCGCATCGATCCCGTATTTTCTGATGGCCTGTTCCACCAGTTTATCAAGATTGCCGCTGCGGAACTGGCGTGCCGAGATATTGATGGAAACAGCCACTTTGCTCAAACCTTCATCCATCCAACTGCGAATCTGCCGGCAGGCCTGCTCAATCACCCAGCTGCCTATGGTCAGGATCAGGCCTGATTTTTCTGCAAGCGGGATGAATATCGCTGGCGGCACCCATTCCATTCCTCCCCGTTGCCAGCGGATTAATGCCTCCAGGCCGCAAATTTTCCCGCTTTGCAAATCGACTTTGGGCTGGTAGTGCAGCATCAACTCGTTTTGCGACAGGGCGCGACGCAGATCATTCTCCATCGCAAGTTGGGCGCATGCGCCCTCATTCAGTTCTCTGGTATAGAACGAAAACTGGTTGCGACCATTTTTCTTGGCAAGATACATCGCGGCATCGGCGTTTTTCATCAACTCGGTGACGGTTCCGCCATCCTGCGGGAACAGGCTGATCCCGATACTGCCGCCGATGAAGACCTCGTGATTGTCGGAAAGGTTGAACGGTTCGCTCAGTGCATCCAGAAAATCGCGTGCGATTACGGCGGCATCCTGAGTGTCGGTCAGCGGGTTCGCCAGCAGGATGAATTCGTCACCCCCCAGACGGCCCAGGGTGTCACCTTCGCGCACGCGATGGCCCAGACGTTCGGCGACGGCACACAGCAGCTCATCGCCGACCAGATGCCCGAAGCTGTCGTTCACTGCCTTGAAACGATCCAGATCGATGAACAGCACGGCAATCTGGTGTGAGTGGCGTTGTGCCTGTTCGAGTTCGTGTTCCAGGCGGGCTTCCGCGAGCGAGCGGTTGGGCAGGCGTGTCAGCGGGTCGTGATGAGCCAGAAACTCGAACTTCGCCTGATTTTCCTTGAGTTGAGTGATGTCGGCGAACACGCCAACGTAGCGCACAGGCTTCTGGTCGTCATCGTAGATGGTATTGATGGTGAGCAGTTGCGGATAACATTCCCCGTCCTTGCGCCGGTTCCATACTTCACCCTGCCAGCAGCCGTTTTTCTGGATGTGCGCCCACATTTCAGTGTAGAAGGCCTTGCTGGCGCGGCCTGAACTGATAATGCTGGGATTTTTTCCGATCACCTCTGCAGCACTGTAGCCGGTAATGCTCGTATAGGCCTTGTTGACGGCGAGTATGCGGGGTGTGGTATCGGTAATCAACACGCCGTCGTGTGTGTTCTCCATCACGGCAGCCGCTTCGCGCAACCGTTCTTCGATTTGCCGGCGTTCGCTGATGTCCTGTTCGATGGCGATGAAATGGGTGATGTTGTGATTCGCCGAACGCACCGGCGTGATCGTCATTTCCTGGTGGAAGAGTGTGCCATCCTTGCGCCTGTTGACGACTTCGCCATGCCATACCACTCCGTTCTGTATGCTTCGCCAGAGTATTTCGTAGAATTCCTGACTTTGCAGTCCGGAGCTGACCAGATCCTTCGGATGTTTGCCGATGACTTCCTCAAGCGCGTAGCCGGTAAGTCTGGCGTATGCCGGATTAGCCCATAGAATCAACGAGTTGTTGTCGGTAATAACGATGGCGTTGGCGGATGCATCCAGCGCTGCTGCGTGCAAGGTAAACAGGGTGTTCTGCTGGCCGATCTGGAATAATTCATTGCGCTGGCGCTGTATGGTCTCATGCAGAAAATTGACATAACTTCCCTGCAAGGTTTTGACCAGATCATGGCGTGTGACAATGCCAAGCAACCGCTCTTGCCAGGCAATCGCGAGATGCCGGATTTTATGCGTGCTCATCAGTTTGATGGCATCCGGCAGGGACATGTCTGGTGCGGCGGTGATCAGCGTAGCCGTTATGACGCTTCCTACCGTTAAACTGGCCGGATCTGCGAAGGCGGGTGCGAGCCTGACGACATCTCTTTCGGTGAGGATGCCGACCGGAGTTGAGTCGCGCATGACAATGATGCAACTGTAACGATGCTGGTGCATGATGGCGACGGCATTTGCCAGCGTGTCGTCGATATGGACAGTGGCCACATCGCTGGACATGACTTTGGCGACGGTTTTGAATTCTGACAAGTCGCCTACATCGAGGTGGGGGAGGAAATCGCCCTCTGAAATTATGCCGAGCACGCGATTGTCAGGATCGGTCACGATCAGATGGCGGAACCCGTGTTCCAGCAGTGTGCGGTACGCTGCGCGAAAATCCACATCTGACATGGCGCACAGCGGCGGTGTGCTCATGACTTCCGAAATCAAAATTTCGTCTGTTGCACGCCGTTCGGTCAACAGTTTTACTGCGTCACGTTCGGTGAAGATGCCAAGCGGGTGTTGTTCGGCATCGATAACAACGACACAACTGATGCTAAGCTGCGACATCATGGACAGCGCTGCGGTGACGGTTACATCCGGTGCAAGCGTTACCGGGGAAGGCGACAGGAGTTCGTTCAGGCTAACTTTTTTCATGGTGTTGATCAAACGGACTTTAACGTCGGACGGAGAATACAGAATATAGTCTGGAGGCACTTTGAGATAAATCAAACGGTGGGTGTCAATGTATCGGGGGCTAGCCATCCCGGTCTTGCTGACTTGTCCACAGTGGAATTTTTGGACAGAATTCATAGCACATGCGCTACACTCCCGGTTCTTTTGAAAAATGCCGACCAGAACATAAAAATGGAAAAAGACTTTTGGCTGGAAAGATGGGAGCGTGAAGAAACCGGTTTCCATCAAGGCGAGATCAACCCCTACCTGCGCCAATACTGGGAAGAATTGCACCAGCCTGAGGGCGGTGAGGTATTCGTGCCATTGTGCGGCAAAAGCCTGGATATGCTGTGGATCAGATCGCAGGGCTACAGTGTATTCGGGGTGGAACTCAGTTCTATTGCGGTGCAGGCGTTTTTTGAGGAAAGCGGCTATATACCGCAGCAAACTGCAGTCGAAAAATTTGCTTGCTGTGAAGCGGATCGCATCCGCATACTGTGCGGTGATTTCTTCGACCTGGAACCGGAAGATTTGACGAAAGTGCACACGGTGTACGACCGTGCATCGATGGTCGCCTTGCCGCCTGAAATGCGCAAAAGGTATGTACAACATCTGGTGAATATCCTGCCGGCTGCAACACAGATTTTTCTGATTACTTTCGATTACCCGCAGGCGGAAATGCAAGGTCCGCCGTTTGCGGTTTCTGTCGGAGAAGTAGAGGCGCTGTATAGCGAGTACGCGGACATACGCCTGCTGGCGCACGGCGATGCGCTGGCGGACAACCCGCGCTTTGCGGCGCGCGGCGTGAGCCGGCTGCATGAAAATATTTTTTTACTGACACTGAAAGCAGTTGAGGATCGCGGCGTTACAGGATAGGCAATCTTTGCAGCACCGCCCGCGCATTTTCGCTCGTCGCCTGAGCTATTTCCTCAAGCGATACGCCGCGCAAGTTTGCCAGAGTTTGCGCAATGCGCAGCAGATATTCGGGTTTGTTGGGTTGTCCGCGTTCGATAAATTCGGGCGGGATGTCCGGCGCATCGGTTTCCAGTACGATGCAGGAGAGCGGCAGGGTCGCGGCGAGTTCGCGCAGGCGCGTGGCACGCGGATAGGTCATCGCACCGCCGAAGCCCAGCTTGAAACCGAGTTTGATGAATTCATCCGCCTGTTGACGGCTGCCGGAAAAAGCATGGGCAATGCCGCCGCGCAGCACAATCTGGCGCAAGTGTTTAAGGACGGTGTCCACTGCACGGCGGGTGTGCAGCAATACCGGCAAATCGAATTCGCGCGCCAGCTTGAGCTGTTCGATAAAGAAATGTTCTTGTTGCGCAATATTATGATTATTAACGAAAAAATCAAGGCCGATTTCGCCGGTGGCTACCGTGTTCTGCTCGCGCAAATAGTCGCGTAATACCTCAAGATCGTGTGGCGTCGCATCGTCAACAAACATCGGATGGATGCCGTAAGCGGGATGGCACACAGGATACTGATCGCACAGGCGCTGCACGGCGGCGAAATTGGCGCGCGCAACCGAAGGCACCACGATACGATTGATACTGTTCTCATGTGCGGCTTGCAGCAGTAAGGCTTGATGGTCGCCGAATTCGGCCGCATCCAGATGGCAGTGTGTGTCGATGAGCATGGCGGGTTTTGGGTTCATTAATCTTTAAAACCTCATTTTATCCACGAAAAACACGAAATTCACGAAAGAAAACAATTAATCACATGAATTGATCAATTCACCCAACGGGTGACATAACACACCCTGACATGCGTTTGAGTTTGTTCGTGTTTGTTCGTGAGTTTCGTGGACAACTGCTTTTCCTAGGTTAATCCATCGTCAGAATGATCTTGCCCGTCACACCGCCGGCTTCGAGCAGGCGATGCGCCTCGCGTGCCTGCGCCAGTTGTACCGCGATGTGCCCCACGCCTCCGGCAGCGGCGTGTATCAGCACGGTCTGCCCGGCCTGCAGGCAGGCGCGCTCACTTTTCATTTGGAACAGACGGCTATGTTAAACTGTGCGCCTTATTTGCGCATCTTTTCGACTGGATTGCTTATGTCAGGAAATACCTTTGGTCTCATTTTTACAGTAACGTCGTTCGGCGAATCGCATGGCGCTGCGATCGGTTGCGTGGTGGACGGTTGTCCGCCGGGATTGGCGTTATGCGAAGCCGATATTCAGCACGATCTGGACAGGCGCAAACCCGGCACCTCGCGCCATGTCACGCAGCGGCGCGAATCGGATACGGTGGAAATCCTGTCCGGCGTGTTCGAGGGCAAGACCACTGGCACACCGATTGCGCTGCTGATCCGCAACGAAGACCAGCGCAGTAAAGATTACGGCAACATCAGCGAGACGTTTCGTCCCGGACACGCGGATTACACCTACACGCAAAAATACGGATTTCGCGATCATCGCGGCGGCGGACGTTCTTCGGCGCGGGAGACGGCGGTGCGCGTGGCGGCCGGGGCGATTGCCAAAAAATGGCTGGCTGAGCGTTACGGCGTGCTGATACGCGGCTTTATTTCGCAACTGGGCGAAATCGATATGCCTTTCAAGAGTTGGGACGGGGTGAATGACAATCCGTTTTTTGCAGCCGATCCCACGCTGGTAGCCCCTCTGGAAGATTACATGGATGCGTTGCGCAAATCGGGTGACTCGATCGGGGCGAAACTGACCGTGGTTGCGCAAAACGTGCCGGTGGGTTGGGGCGAGCCGGTGTATGACCGGCTGGATGCGGAAATCGCCTATGCATTGATGGGCATCAACGCTGCAAAAGGCGTGGAAATCGGCGACGGTTTCGGCTGCGTGACGCAAAAGGGCAGCGAACATGGCGACGAGATGACGCCTGCAGGATTCCTGTCCAATCACGCAGGCGGCATTCTGGGCGGGATTTCTACCGGTCAGGAGATCGTAGCTCATCTGGCGATCAAGCCGACTTCCAGCATCCGCATTCCGCGCCGTTCGATCAACACCGCCGGCGAGCCGGTGATGGTGGAAACGCACGGTCGCCACGATCCCTGCGTCGGTATCCGTGCCACGCCGATCGCCGAAGCGATGCTGGCGCTGGTGCTGATCGACCATGCGCTGCGCCATCGCGCCCAGAACGCGGATGTGGTGTGTGCGACACCCAAGGTACGGGGAAGGGTGAAGGGTTAAGGGTGAAAAGCGATGCAATGGTTTTCCTGAATCCTTCACGCAACAACTTGGGGCGCAGCCCCTTAGTTGTGTGGGGAAGACCCTTGCGGTCTGAATTCTGAATTTATTGCCATGATAGAAACCGCCACCCTCATTACCTTGTGCATGTTGTATCTGATTTTCTTTCGGCCCGGCAAGACGCAGCCGTTACAAAATCCGCTGGTGATTGAGCGTCCGGGGCAATATCACCTGACGCTTGCGCCGCAGCTGAACCTTGCACAGACATTCATCGAGGGAATTATCGGCAGAATAGTAGCCTCAGGGGATGTGCCGCAGAACACCGGAACGCAATTTTTTGAGGTGCGCGACAAACAAGTTACCGCTCACGGTCATGATTTCTATTTGCTGGCCGTCACGCGACGCGAAGGAATGTTGTATGTGCAGGCGGCGCGTCCGGTATCAAAAGAGTCGGACAGTCAGTTGCGTACCATCAGTGAATTCGCACATAAAGTGCTGATACGCTTTCCGGATGATGAGGAACATGCATCGGGCGAAAAAATCATTGGGGCTGTACAGCTTGAGGCGCAACTGCGCGGTATCAGGATCAAAAATATCTGACTATGGATAGCGACTTTTCTTCCGGATGGCGAGCTGTCACGGTTTGGGGGATAACCGGGTATGCCATGACCTCGCTGCTGGTGTTGTGGCTGTCGCATACCGGCGCACACTGGGTATTTCTGCTGGATAATGCCAATCTGGCATTTCACGAGGCAGGGCATCCGCTGTTCGGTCTGTTGAGTGAACGGCTGACCGTGTATGGCGGTACGCTGGGTCAGTTGATGTTCCCGCTGGCGGCGGCAATTTCCTTTTATCGCCGGCGGGAAACATTGTCATTTGCCTTTGCGGTGCTGTGGCTGGGTGAAAATCTGTTTAATATCGCCATTTATATGGCGGATGCACGCACTCAGATTTTGCCGCTGGTGGGGAACGGCGAGCATGACTGGGCTGAAATTTTCAGTCGCTGGGGCGTGCTTCAATTGGATACGCGTATTGCCGGTCTGGTGCAATTGGCGGGCTGGCTGCTGATCATCGGTGCCGGGGTGTGGTTATGGTATCGACAAAGTCAGAATAGAGTGTAATTTTTCACCCTTTCACTCAGAAACAGGAGCTTCAGCTCCGTAGTTTCGTGGGAATGCCCTTGCGGCATCTCCCTTCACCTTCACAGCTTTTTAATCTCCCGATACAAACGGTATTGTTCGGTTTTGTCGGTCTTGCGGCTGCCTTCCCAGATTTTTTCGTAGCGCGATTGATCCATCAGGGGTCGGGATGTTTTGTCACCCTGAATCAGCCGTAGTTCGCAATAACGTGTCGGGTCGCGGCGGGTGATGATGTCGCCGAAATAGTGCAGCATCGCACGTTGACTGTCACCCAGCTCGGTGTTGCGCGCAATACAGTTGTATTCGGCCGGCATCGATTGCTTGAGAGACATGACCATCATGCGGTAGCTTTTGCCGCTGTCCAGCCAGGGCAGCCACAGCGTCATCGCGAGTATCCATATCAGTGTGATGCCTGACGCCCAGTTGACCACGGCGCGGCGCATTGAGCGGCCCACACGCCATACCAGCAGCAGCCACAGCAGGGTCGATGCGATGGCGATGACAAAGGGCGTGGTTTGAAAAACCGGTTCGAAGCCGGGTTGATAGTCCTTGAGCCAGAGTGTGATCTTGGCGTGGTTGTCCAGCAACAAGCCTGCCCAGCCCCACCACATCATCAGTGCGATCAGTGCGAAGGTCATCAGGCCGAACGAGTCCAGTGCGTTGGCCGCTCCGCGTTTGAGCATGGAGAGTGAGGCGGTTGCCAGAAGGGCGATCGGCAGCAGCATGGGCAGGGCGTACACTTCCTTGATGCTGGGTACCAGGCTCAGGATAACGAACATCACCAGGAAACTGACCAGTGGCAGTTGCAAATCGTCGCGCTGGTCCAGGCGACGGCGTTCGCGCCAGACGGCCCAGGCCGCCAGCGGCAGGGCGGGCCATGCCAGCCAGGGCAAATTTTTCAGATAATACAGGGCGTCATTGCCGGGAACGGCCTTTGCGTAATCCAGCCATTTGCCTATGTTGTGGGACCATGCCCAGTCACTGAACAGTTTAGGCGAATGCTGATATAAAAGGTAAGGCCAGATCGTGAGCCAGGGCAATGCGCACAATATTGCCAGCGCAATGCTCATCATATAATTCCGGTTGCGCCAGTTACGAAATAACGCCGGCAACAGTGCGGCAATCAGCAGGAATAACACCGGTGCGATGAAGCCTTTGGCCATGAAACCTAAGCCTGTGCCTGTGCCGATCCAGAAGCCTGACCGCAGTGCGCGTTCCTGGCTGAGGGTATAGCCATAAAGCATCATCGCGCAACCCGCGAGCAAAGCCATATCGGTAATAATCTGGTGTGCGCGTACCAGCATGCCTAAGCAGCCGATCAGGATAATGGCGGCGGCCCATCCGCGATTCTCGCCGTATAATTTGCGCCCGGTCAGGCCGATAAACAGCAGTGTCAATGCGCTGTAAAAACCGCTGGCCAGACGTGCGCCGTCGTGCAGCGGCAGCAGCGGCGAGAATAGTTTTGCAAACAGTGCCGCTGTCCAGTAATACAGCGGAGGATTGCTCATGAACGGTTCACCTGCCAGGGTGGGAACCAGCCAATCGCTTTCTTGCAGCATCGAATAAACGATGCCGAAGCTGTACGCATCTTCGGGTTTCCACGGATCGTGCCCGACCAGCCCGGTGAGCAACCAGGCCAGGCAAAGCAGGCCCAGCATCACCGCCTTGGCGGGTGTGATGGGGTGCGGATCAGTGGGTTTGATAAAGTACATTTAAATAAAGTTTTCGGTTTTCGGTTTGCTGTTTTCGGTAAACATGGAACTGTAAACCGAAAACGGGCTTTAAACGGGTTTTTATCTGACCAGCTTGATCAGCTGTCCGGCCTGCGGCTCGCCGCTGGGGAATTGTGCGTTAATCAGGCGCAGATAGCTTTCAGCCGACTGCCCCAGCGGTGAATTTTTCGCCAGATCAGCAAAGCTATCGCCTGTACGCGCGGTGATGACATGCAAGGTGAGTGGTTTGAGCAGTTGGCGTTCATTGGCGGTGATGGCGTGGAAACTCTTCACCGTTCTGATCACGTCTTCCCGAAGGGCAGCGAGGCTGCCGCGTGCTTTGCCTTTTGCCTGCAGAATGAAAGCCTGTCTGTTAAGGAAAACAACCCCGCCCGCAGCATCCGGCTGATCGAACAGTGCCGCCGGCAGTCCGTTCACATTAAGCGTCGTTATCTGCGCACCGTAGCCTGCAAAATTTCGTGCGTATTCGGCGGGTGAACCATTGGGCGATTCGTCCAGTTTCATCTGCATCTGCACTTCACCTTGCGGGCTGACGGCAATCAGCGCAGTTGGCAGATTGTGTACCTGCCATGTTTTGGGGAATTGCAGCGCGATGCCGAGTTCGCCGTGGTAGAAGGCATTGTAGCGTACGATACCCTGATCGCTGTTGTCGTTGAATACCATGCCTTCCGTGGCGGCGAGAAATTCACGGTGCCCGGTAAAGTGTGCATGGGGCGATTCATTTTTCCCCGCTTCACTTACCGCCTGTTTTAAACGCGTGTCATTGTCCGGATGAGTGGCAAATACGCCGTGATAGCGGCGCGGTTCGCGGCCTTCCTGTTTTGCCAGTTGCTCATCTGCAACTTCTTGATTTTTAAGCACTTTTATTACGGTGATGATGGCTTGCGGGTCGTAATCCGTGCGT
The DNA here is from genome assembly GCA_026399735.1 of Pseudomonadota bacterium. Taxonomy (GTDB): domain Bacteria; phylum Pseudomonadota; class Gammaproteobacteria; order Burkholderiales; family Gallionellaceae; genus Gallionella. Next base: position 10,308 of record JAPLQK010000070.1, on the reverse strand, counting down.
GCCAGATATTCTGCCCCCAGTTTGTCAGCTTCCAGTTCATGTTCGCGGCCGTAACCTGACAATAATGCGCCGCCAACCATGTTGGCCAGATTGCTGCCGCCCGCCGTGTTGATTTCAGGCACAAAAATGGAAGCGATCGTCAGGCCGATGTTGGCGGCTTGCGCAGCGCTTTGCTGGCGTACCCCGTGGCGTGCAGTGACGTGGCCGATTTCATGCCCCAATACGGCCGCAAGTTCCGCTTCGGAATTCAGATAGGCCAGGATGCCGCGCGTGATGTAGACATAACCGCCGGGCAGTGCGAAGGCATTGATATCCGGCGTATCCAGTACGGTGAAGTGGTATTGCAGGTTGGGGCGATGGCTCTGTCTTGCGATACGTTGACCGACGCTGTTCACGTAGTCCTGTAAAGCCTTGGAGCCGTAAACGTGATATTGTTTTTTGACCTGTTCGTCGTTCTGGCGACCGACGGCGATTTCCTGATTTTCCGACATCATCACGAAATCATTTGATCCGGTGACGGGATTTTGTGCGCAAGCTGCGAGAAGAGAAAGCGCCAGGCCAATTATCAGAAAACGCATGGTTATACCTGTTCAATAAGGACTGAAGATATTTTACGCTGAAAACAACAAAGGGCAGCTAATGCTGCCCTTTGATAGGTTGCCGTTCGAAGGGTTGCCTTCTGGCTTTTTAAGCAGCAGCCTTTGTTGCGTATTTTTGACGGAACTTGTCAATACGACCCGCGGTGTCAACAATCTTCTGTGTGCCGGTGTAGAACGGATGGCATTCAGAACATACTTCGATGCTCAGCGTGGTTTTAACCATGGATGAGTTTGTTTTGAAGCTATTGCCGCAACTGCAAGTTACGGTAATTTCATGGTAATCGGGATGGATATTTGCTTTCATTTTTTTCTTCCTTGCGGGTGATTATATGCGGCGGGTGTGCGCATACGGGTTATAAGCTAGCCGGGCATTATCCATATAATGGCCCGGTTGCGCAAATTTATGTGCAGTTACTTCAAACGGTTCAGGTTTTCTAGGAGCCTGTCGGGCTTGTTTCGCACTCGTGAAACAAGCCCGACAGGACAGGCTCTTAGGCCGACAGTTTCAGTGCGGTCTGCGCCAGTCGACTACCCAGCGCCATACACAGTTTCTTTTCAGCTTCAGAAATGGGTTGGTCGCTGGTCAATCCGGCGACATGGCTGGCGCCGTAGGGTGTGCCGCCGCTGATGGTGCTGGCCAGTTCCGGTTCTGAGTAGGGGATGCCGGTGATGAGCATGCCGTGATGCAGCAGCGGCAGCATCATCGACAGCAGCGTGCTCTCCTGTCCGCCGTGCATGCTGCTGGTCGAGGTGAACAGGGCGGCAGGCTTGCCGACCAGTGCGTGTTTCATCCACAGTCCGCCGGTGCCGTCCCAGAAGTATTTCATCGCGGCTGCCATATTGCCAAAGCGTGTCGGGCTACCCAGCGCCAGGCCGATACATTCTTCGAGATCGCGTAATTGGGCATAAGGTGCGCCTGAATCGGGAATGGCAGGCTCCGTTGCCTCGCAGTTGGCGGAGACTTTAGGCACGGTGCGCACGCGGGCGCGTACGCCGCTAACGGTCTCGATGCCGCGCGCGATGAGTTGCGCCATTTGCCTTGTGGCGCCGTGTTGGCTGTAATACAGCACCAGTATTTCTTTGTCGGTTATCATGTGCAGGATTATAACGAGAAAATCGCGCAGCGTTTCGTTTGCTCCTTCCCCTGTGTACGGGGGAAGGTTGGGATGGGGCTGCTTTGTTGAGGGTGGCTGCTGCTACCGTTTTAGAGAATCAATACCAGCATGCAAAATAATTGGCGGGATTTGCAGAATTTTATTCGCTTTGTCGCAATGCGATTTAAGCAGGATCGCTGTGTGCAAATCGCGGCGAGTCTGACTTTTACCACGCTGTTGTCGTTGGTGCCGTTAATCACGATCGCGCTGACCCTGTTCTCGGCGTTTCCGGTATTCGATGATTTTTCCAATCAAATCAAGACTTATCTGCTGGGAAATCTGATGCCGGAAACGGCGGGCCGTGTGATTACGCACTATACGGAACAATTCGCCGAGAGCGCGGGAAGGCTCAGTGCGGTGGGCGTGGTGTTTCTGGCTGTGACGGCCATGCTGATGATGGTGACGATCAGTCAGGCATTCAATACCATCTGGCGAGTCACGCGGCAGCGCCCCGTGATTAAAAGCCTGGTTATTTACTGGGCGGTGCTCACGCTGGCCCCGGTGCTGGTGGGTGCCAGTCTGTCGCTGACTTCCTGGCTGGTCGGCTTGTCGATGGGTTATGCCAAGCATATCCCGATTTTCGGTGTGGGCATGCTCAAAGCACTGCCGGTGCTGTTTACCACGCTGGCATTCGCGATACTGTTCCGGATCGTGCCCAACCGTTATGTGCCGCTTACCCATGCGTTGATCGGCGGGGTCGTTGCCTCTGTGCTGTTTGAGACGATGAACCGGGTGTTCGGCTACTACGTCAGCCACTTCCCGACCTATAAACTGGTTTACGGTGCATTCGCCAGCGTGCCGATTTTTCTGATGTGGGTCTATTTTTCCTGGCTGACCATCCTGTTGGGCGCAGTCGTTGCAGCTTCGCTTCCTCATTGGCGAACGCCCGAATCGCAGTATTTGCCGGCGGTGGTGAAGATGCTGGATGCTTTGCGGGTGTTGAAACTGATGTCAGGCGGCATGCAACAGGGCAAGGTCATGACCCTGCCCGTATTGTCCAAAGCACTGCATCTGGGGTTTTTTACGCTGGAAGAAATCATGGAGCGCCTGGTCGGCGCTGATCTGGTGCGCAAGGCGGAAGGACAGGGTTGGCTGATGATGAAGGATGCCGGACATATTCGCGCGACGGAGTTGCTGCATTTGTTCGTTCTTGACCAGAGTGTGCTGCTGGCGGAGCAGGAAGATGATCCGCTGAAACAGTGGCTGGCCGCTTGCGCTGCGCAGCTTGAACAAAGCACGGATGTCAGCTTGCATGCATTGTTTGACGCGCCCGACGGTAAAAGCGCTGTAACAGGTAAAGGTTGAGCATAACCTCCGCTATCGTTTAGAATGCGCAACTTGACCTTGGGAAATAAAATTTGTCACCGCCAGCTTTAGTCGAAATCCGCGATCTTAACTTTACCTATGATAAACGCCCTGTTCTGCAGGGTATCAATATGACGTTTCCGAAAGGAAAGCTGGTTGCGATCATGGGTTTGAGCGGATGCGGCAAGACAACGCTGCTGCGCCATATCGGCGGCGCGCTCAAACCTACCAAAGGTTACGTCAAGATGGACGGTCAGATCATGCACGAGCTGGATCAGGATGGCCTGTATGCGATGCGCCGCAAAATGGGCATGTTGTTTCAGTTTGGCGCGTTGTTTACCGACATGTCTGTATATGACAACGTGGCCTTTCAGATGCGTGAGCACACGGATTTGCCAGAGGACATCATTCACAATCTGGTTATGATGAAGCTGCACGCGGTTGGATTGCGCGGTGCGCAGAACATGATGCCGTCCGAGTTGTCAGGCGGAATGGCACGGCGCGTGGCGCTGGCACGCACCGTGGCGCTTGATCCGATGCTGGTCATGTATGACGAGCCGTTTGCGGGTCTGGACCCGATTTCGATGACGGTGATCGGCGATCTGATACGCCGTCTGAACGATGCGCTGGGCGCGACTTCGATTATCGTCACTCATGACATACAAGAGTCGTTGAAAATTGTGGACTATGTCTATTTCATGGCAAACGGTGTGATCGTCGCAGAAGGTACGCCGGATGAGTTGCGTGCCTGCGATACGGATTTTGTTCGCCAGTTTGTGCATGGCGAGATGGATGGCCCGGTGCCGTTTCATTATCCCGGCGTTGATTATCGCCAGGCTTTAAATTTGCGGAACTGACACTATGGCAATCGTTAGCACCATCAGAGCAATCGGAAACCGTATCGTCAATGCAGTCTGGCGTATCGGCGTTGCGGCGCGTTTCTTTTTTCTCACGCTGCTGTATTCGGGGAATAGTTTTCGCCGATTTCATTTAATTATCAAAGAGTTATTCTCGTCAGGCGTCATGTCGCTGATCATTATCATCGTGGCGGGGCTGTTTGTCGGCATGGTGCTGGGGCTGCAAGGATACGAGACGCTTAAACGTTACGGCTCTGAATCGGCGTTAGGCGTGATGGTGGCGCTGGGGCTGGTGCGCGAACTGGGTCCTGTCATGGCAGCGCTGTTGTTTGCCAGTCGCGCAGGTTCTGCAATGACCGCAGAAATTGGTTTGATGAAAGCGACCGAGCAAATTTCTGCAATGGAAATGATGGCGGTGAACCCGATTGCACGCATCGTCGCGCCGCGTTTCTGGGCCGGTGTGATTTCCATGCCGTTGCTGGCTGCGATGTTCAGTGCGGTCGGGATCTTCGGCGGCTATCTGGTCGGCGTGGTGCAGATCGGTGTGGATGAAGGATCGTTCTGGTCGCAGATGCAGGCGGCGGTGGATTTTCGTGAGGACATCATGAACGGCATCATCAAAAGTCTGGTGTTCGGCGTGGTGGTGACTGTCATTGCGCTGTTTGAGGGTTTCGATGCGCCGCCCACTGCAGAAGGCGTTTCGGGTGCAACCACGCGCACGGTTGTCACTTCGTCTCTGGCGATTTTGATGTTGGATTTTGTATTGACTGCAATCATGTTTAGAGGGGCTTGAGAGATGGAACGGACGACGTTGGATTTGTGGGTGGGTATGTTTGTGGTGGCCGGCGCGGCTGCGCTGGTGATGCTGGCGATGAAGGTCGGGAACCTGGGGACTTACAATGTGTCCGAGACCTATCAAGTACATGCCTATTTTTCAAATATCGGCGGACTGAAGCCTAAGGCATCGATCCGTAGTGCCGGTGTGCTGGTAGGTCGCGTGACTTCAATTTCGCTTAATACGGAACGTTACGAAGCTGATGTTGTCATGAATCTGGATAAGCGTTATCAGTTTCCAAAAGATACGTTTGCCAATATCCTGACATCAGGTCTGCTGGGTGAGCAGTACATCGGCCTGGTGCCCGGAGGAGAGACCGAGATGCTGAAAAACGGGGAGCTTGTGAAGCAAACGCAGTCTGCCATGGTATTGGAAGATTTGATCGGGAAATTTATGTACAGCAAGGCCGCTGAGCCTGCCAAATAGGAGTTGGAATGAAAAAGTTTTTACTTGTTGCGGGTTTGGCGTGTATGGTTAGTGTTGCACAGGCTGAGATGGTTGCGCCTGATGTAATGATCAAGGGTATTGCTCAGGATGTCATCACGATTGTCAAGCAGGATGCAGGCAGTAAAGCAGATAACCAGAAAAAAATTCTGGCATTGGTCGATGCAGAGGTCTTGCCTAATTTCGATTTTACGCACATGACCCAATTGGCCATGGGGCGCTATTGGAAGCAGGCATCTCCGGAACAGCAAAAGGCGCTGGTAGCCGAGTTCCGCAATATGCTGGTGCGTACTTACACCAATGCATTCACGATGTATCGCGATCAGAAAATAGAAGTTAAGCCGTTGAAAATGGCTGCTACGGATAATGACGTTGTCGTTAATACGCGCATCATCAAGTCGGGCGGCCAGCCGACTGCGGTGGATTACAAGATGGCAAAACTGGCGGATGGCTGGAAGGTATACGACGTCGTCATCGAAGCGGTGAGTCTGGTTACCAATTATCGTGGTCAGTTTTCGACGACCGTTCAACAGTCTGGCATAGACGGGCTGATTAAAGAGTTGTCCGGGATGAATGCGGGTACGGTGCACAAGGCAGACGCGAAGTGATCACGAGAGAAGGTGAGCGCTTGATGCTGAGCGGCCGGTTGACGATGTCGACCGTGCCGGAACTTTATAAGGCAGGTTTGCAACTTCTTGCTGATGAGGATTTGCTGATAGACTTCAAAAAGGTGGACGCAGTAGATTCGGCTGCAGTCAGCATGTTGTTAGGCTGGTCAAGAGCGGTGCAGGCGCGCCATCGCAGTTTGCGTGTTGCAAATTTGCCGCCAGATTTGCTGAGTCTGGCAGGTTTGTATGGTGTCGCCGAGATGCTGCCTCAATAAATCGAAATCAAACGCGCAGTAGTTGTTCCAAATCAATCTAGGATTTTAATGGTTACCCCTGAAAGTATTCAACTCGATATCGCGCAAAATATGGCGACAGCGCATTTAACTGTAACCGGAGACGGTCAGCATTTTGAAGCGGTCGTGGTAAGTGAAGCGTTCGCCGGCAAGAGCCGTATACAACGCCAGCAGCTGGTCTATAAGACACTCGGCGACCGGATGAAGGGTGAAATTCATGCACTTTCCATGAAAACCTACACCCCGGAAGAATGGTCATTGGTGTAGGTCGGGCTTTAGCCCGACATGCCGTATTAAAATCCAACCACTCAACCAGTCGGGATGAATCCCGACCTACCAACATTACGATTTAGAATTATGCAAAAACTAGCAATTCAAGGCGGTTATCGCCTCAACGGCGAAGTGCGGATTTCCGGTGCCAAGAACGCCGCGCTGCCTATCATGTGCGCCAGTCTGTTGACGGCGGATGAACTCTATTTGAGTAATCTGCCGGATATGCATGATGTAAAAACCATGGTCAGGTTATTGCAGCAGATGGGCGTTCGAATTGATTCTGACGCGCAGGCAGCGACCTTCAGTGCATCAAAGGTGGATAAGCTGGAAGCACCTTATGACATGGTGAAAACCATGCGCGCGGCGATTCTGGTTTTGGGGCCCTTGCTGACCCGGTTCGGTGAAGCGCGAGTGTCTCTGCCTGGCGGGTGTGCCATCGGTTCCCGGCCTGTGGACTTGCACATCAAAGGCCTGATGGCGATGGGTGCGGAAATTCACATCGAGCACGGCTATATTCATGCGACCGCCCGCCGACTGCATGGAGCGCATATTTGTTTTGATCTGATCAGTGTGACCGGCACGGAAAACCTGATGATGGCGGCGGTGTTGGCGGATGGTATTACGGTTCTGGAAAATGCGGCGCGTGAGCCTGAAGTTGTGGATCTGGCCCACTGTCTCGTTGCGATGGGGGCGAAGATTGAAGGCGCCGGCAGCGATAAAATCACCATCGAAGGTGTTGAACATTTGCACGGGGCGAGCTATGCCGTGATGCCGGATCGTATCGAATCAGGGACTTTTCTGGTTGCTGCGGCTTCAACCGGCGGGCATGTCACGCTGACAGGCGCGCGTGCCGACACACTCGACAACGTTCTGGACAAGTTACGGGAAGCGGGAGCGGTGGTCACGGTAACGGGGGAGCGCATCAGTCTGGAAATGAATAGCCGACCGCGCGCCGTCAACGTGCGAACTGCGCCATACCCGGCTTTTCCGACCGATATGCAAGCTCAATTTATGGCGATGAACTCGATTGCTGACGGTAACTCCATTGTGGTTGAGACGATTTTTGAAAACCGTTTCATGCATGTACAGGAGTTGCAGCGTCTGGGTGCGCAGATTGAGATTGAGGGTAACACCGCAGTGATACAGGGCTGCCGTCAGCTGGAAGGTGCGACCGTGATGGCCACCGACTTGCGCGCTTCCGCGTCCCTGGTGATTGCCGGTATGCTGGCTCAGGGAGAAACCATCGTAGATCGCATTTATCATCTGGATCGCGGTTATGAGCATATTGAGGCGAAACTGTCTGCGCTGGGCGCGAAAATACGAAGAACCCAGTGAAGAGGGAAGAGGGAAGTGCGCCCTTCTCCCTTCTCCCTTCTCTCTTTTACTAAATTGACTGTGAGTGTCACACCATGATTACAATCGCGTTATCCAAAGGCCGTATTTTTGAAGAAACCATGCCCTTGCTGGCTGCGGCAGGTATCGAGGCACTGGAAGACCCTGAAACTTCGCGCAAGCTGATTCTGGATACCAATCGCAGCGACGTGCGCCTGATCATCGTGCGCGCCTCCGATGTGCCGACTTACGTGCAGTACGGCGCGGCCGATATCGGCGTGGCGGGCAAGGATGTGCTGAATGAACACGGCGGTGAAGGTCTGTATCAACCGCTGGATTTGAATATCGCCCGCTGCCGGATGATGGTGGCGGTGCACAATGATTTTGATTATGAATCCGCTGTGAAACAAGGCGCGCGCTTGCGCGTGGCAACCAAATACGTCAAGGCCGCGCGCGATCATTTTGCTGCCAAGGGCGTACATATCGACCTGATCAAGTTGTATGGTTCGATGGAGCTGGCACCGCTGGTGGGTTTGTCTGATGTGATCGTCGATCTGGTGAGCAGCGGCGGTACATTAAAAGCAAATCACCTCAAGGCGGTAGAGCACATCAGCGATATTTCCTCGCGTCTTGTGGTCAATCAGGCGGCGCTGAAACTAAAGCGCGACGCCATTCAGCCAATGCTGGACGCATTTTTGCAAGTGCTTGAAAAATAAGGATTTCATAACATGAAAATCAGACAATTATCGAGTAGTGACGCAAATTTCAGCGAAGAACTGAATGCATTGCTGGCGTTCGAAGAAACGGCAGATGAAAAATTGGAAGCGACAGTCGCTGCGATACTGTCCGATGTGCGTGCACGCGGCGATGCGGCGGTGTTGGAATATACCGCTAAGTTTGACCGTCTGGCGTTAGCAAATGCAGAAGCGATGGAGTTGCCGCGTGAAGAATTGCGCGCGGCCTTTGATGGCTTGCCAACGGAACAACGTATCGCATTGGAAGCGGCTGCACAGCGCGTTACCGACTATCACCAGAAGCAAGTTCAGCCTTCGTGGAGTTATACCGATGCGGATGGTACCTTGCTAGGTCAACAGGTCACGCCGCTGGACAGAGTCGGCTTGTATGTGCCGGGCGGCAAGGCGGCTTATCCTTCCTCGGTGCTGATGAATGCACTGCCCGCTAAAGTAGCGGGTGTCGCTGAATTGATTATGGTGGTGCCGACGCCCGATGGCGTAAAAAATCAGTTGGTGCTGGCGGCGGCGTATTTGGCTGGTGTGGATCGCGTGTTTACTATCGGCGGCGCGCAAGCGGTCGGCGCGCTGGCTTACGGTACTGCAACCATCCCGAAAGTAGATAAGATTGTCGGCCCGGGCAACGCCTATGTGGCGGCCGCGAAGCGCCGTGTGTTCGGTATCTGCGGCATTGATATGATCGCAGGGCCATCGGAGATACTGGTGATTTGCGACGGGCAGACCGATCCTGACTGGATTGCGATGGATTTGTTTTCGCAGGCTGAACATGACGAATTGGCGCAGGCGATTTTACTCTCGCCGGACGCTGATTTTATTGCGGCGGTCGCAGCGAGTGCGAACCGTTTGCTCGAGCAAATGCCGCGCCGCGAAATCATCAAGACAGCGCTACAGAACCGGGGCGCATTGATTCATGTCGCCAGTCTTGATGAGGCGTGTGAAATCAGTAATCGCATCGCGCCTGAGCATTTGGAAATGTCTGTTGAGCATCCACAGGAATACCTGTCAAAACTGAAACACGCGGGCGCAATCTTTATGGGGCGTTATACCTCGGAATCCTTGGGTGACTATTGCGCGGGCCCGAATCACGTGTTGCCTACTTCAGGTACGGCGCGTTTCTCTTCACCTTTGGGTGTGTACGATTTTCAAAAGCGCAGCAGCCTGATCCAGGTTTCCAAGCTGGGCGCTCAGACGCTGGGGAAAATCGCAGCTACACTGGCTTTCGGTGAGGGATTGCAGGCTCATGCACAGTCAGCGTTATATCGAAGTGAAATAAATTGTAAATAAATAAAAATCATCTTGACAAGCTATGCCAAGATTAGCATAATGCTGCTCCAGTTTTGGAGGGGTGGCCGAGTGGTTAAAGGCAGCAGACTGTAAATCTGCCCTCTCAGAGTACGAAGGTTCGAATCCTTCCCCCTCCACCAGAATTAAGTTTAAATCCGGCTTGTATAGTGGATTTAACAACGTTGTTTGATAGGAAATCTTGCGGGTGTAGCTCAATGGTAGAGCAGAAGTTTTCCAAACTTACGACGAGGGTTCGATCCCCTTCACCCGCTCCAGTATAAAATTCCGCCCATGTGGCTCAGTGGTAGAGCACTCCCTTGGTAAGGGAGAGGTCGCGAGTCCGATTCTCGCCATGGGCACCAGATTAGTATTTATTGTTAACGTTTGACTAAGGAAAAACTATGGCAAAGAGCAAATTTGAACGTACAAAACCCCACGTGAACGTTGGCACGATTGGTCACGTCGATCACGGTAAGACGACGCTGACAGCGGCAATCACGATGGTGTTGTGCAAGAAGTTTGGTGGCGAAGCCAAGGCTTACGACCAGATCGATGCAGCACCGGAAGAAAAG